>MHAF01000098.1 GCA_001802865.1 Ignavibacteria bacterium RBG_16_34_14 | reverse complement strand
TAACCTATGATGGGAATGTATATGCAGCACCCGATGGTCCATATCATTATTTAATACTTGGCGATCAGGTTACATTAAATAATGAAGCTCTAACTTATATACCCGAAGAATACCGTACTTGCTTTGATATGTCTGATTCACAGAAAGTTTTTCTTGCATCAGATTTTGCAAGATGGGCGATATCTATAGATTCCTCGAGTGGAATTTGGAATCTTGAGCTTGCAATCTACCATCCCAATGTAAATTCCCAGGGACGTGTTGGTTTTAATATTGGTGGAAGTCAGGGACACTGGTCTTATGATATTAATGCAGGTGATGCATACGCATATTACACCTGGCAGCCGAATATACCGGATGATCCATTTGGAGATCCATTTGGAAATGGTGATCCGGGATTTTATAACTTAAATAATTCTCAATATTTTGCTGTTCTCAATTTTGTACCGGGTCCTCTTAGTGTTAAACCGGAAGAATCTCCACTCGGTCCCCCAACAGCATATAATTTATTGCAGAATTATCCTAATCCATTCAACCCTGCTACAACAATTAAATTTGAAGTACCAAAGCAAAGTGCTGTTTACCTGAAGGTATATAATTTAGTTGGTGAAGAAGTAGCTACATTAGTAAACGGTGAAGTTTTAGGTAATGGAACTTATTCTGTAACATTTGATGCAGGCAATCTATCAAGTGGAATTTATTTTTATGAATTAAGAGCTGATAATATTGTTCAATCACGCAAAATGGTTCTTTTGAAATAATTTTATTTAATATGTGCAGCGGATGAAATATTCTGCTGCACAATTTTAAAGGGAGATGTTGATGAGGTGTGCAGTTTTGTATGGACCTCACGATTGGAGAATTGAAAATATAAATATTCCATCATTAGGTAATAATGAAGTTTTACTAAAAGTAAAAACCTGTGGTGTTTGCCATTCTGAAATTCACCAATGGGATAAAAAACAGGAGGGTCTTGAATATCCACGGTATATTGGGCATGAGGTTGCCGGCGAAGTTGTTGAAACTGGAAGGGATGTAAAAGATTTTAAACCCGGTGACCGTGTAGCAGTCTGGACAGATGGAAAAGGTTATGCAGAAAAAGTTGTCGTCAAATCAGACAGGCTCTTCAAAATTTCGGATAAAATTTCTTTTACCGAAGCAATGGCTGAACCTATAGCCTGTACAACTAATGGAATTATAAAATCAGATATTCAATTAAATGATACTATTGCTTTAGTCGGGACAGGATTTATGGGTCTTATTCTTTTGCAGCAATTAAAATTAAGAGGACCAAAATTTATCGCAGCAATAGATACCAGGGAAGAAATTCTTGAGCTTGCAAAAAAACTTGGTGCTGATTTTACAATTAATCCTTCAACAGAAAATTCCAAAGAAGTAATTAAAGATTTAACAAATGGGAAAGGTGTTGATGTAAGTTTTGAAGTAGGCGGCAATGAGGCAACTTTAAACCTTGCAGCTGATTTATGCAGGATGGAAGGGAAGTTAGTGATATTTGGTTTTCATCCCGGTTCCAGGAAAATAAACGATTTTGGATATTGGAACTGGATGGCATTTGATATTATCAATTCACATTTCAGGGATTTACATACAATCCTTAACGGAACAAGAATAGGAATGGAAATGTTGAATTCTGGAAAAATAAATTTGCAGCCTCTTATTACACACAAATTTAATTTAGAAGAAATTGAAAATGCTTTTAAGGCTGCTAAAGAAAAACCAAAAGGTTTTATAAAATCAGTTATTGTTATGAATTAATAAATTTTGATTATAACTGGCGATGCGATAATTGAGAATTTATTATACTGAAAAAGCAAACTGCATGGATGCATGGATTGCATATTCTTGAACGTGAACTTGCATTTGAACTTAAAGGTAAAATTATGAGAATTTTTATAAAATTATTTACCCTTTTCATTTTTACAGTTTTGTGCTCACAATTTATGTTTGCCCAGGGAGGAAAAATTTCCGGAAGAGTAGTAGAGGAATCAACAGGTGAACTTATGCCGGGAGTGAATATCATTTTAATGGGAACCGATATGGGTGCTGCAACAGATTTTAATGGAAAATATTTTATTTTGAACATACCTCCCAGAACTTATGAACTCAGAGCTTCAACTATCGGTTATAAAACTATAACCAAAACTAATGTTAATGTAAGCATAAACCATACTACCGAAATTGATTTTGAAATGGAAGAAACAGTTTATGAACTTGATGAATCAATAGTTGTTACCTCAGAACGACCTCTTATAGAAAAAGATCAGACTTCTACACGGCATTATGTTTCATCTGAAGAAATTTCTGTAAGACCAACTACTCAGCTAAACGATGTCTTGAAAACATTACCAGGTATAGATGCTGACGCACAAGGTCAGCTTACTGTAAGAAGGGGATCTCTTGATCAGGTTGCTTTTTTAATAGATGGCATTCGTGCAAGCAATCCTTTGAATTATCAGCCATACACAAATATTAATCTTTCATCTATCCAGGAGCTTGAAATTATCACAGGAGCTTTTAATGCTGAATATGGTCAGGCACAATCAGGAGTTTTTAATATTATAACCAAAGAGGGTTCAGGTAATTTTTCTGGTTATGCAGAAATGAGATATATACCTGCTTATAAACCACATTGGGGAACTGCATTATATGACTATTCAGCAACACGGTATTGGGAAAATACACATGCACGTCATCTCCAATGGTGGATTGATAATCCTGACCAATGGGTGGATCCGAATGGAACTCCGGGAAATAGTCCTTACAGTATTCATACTCCTGAACAGGCATATCAACACTATTTAAATACACATCAGCCACTTACAAATTATACTGATGAAAGCGGATATCAGACAGAAATTGCTTTAGGGGGCCCGTTGGGTTTTGAAGATTTGAATTTCTTTGTAACAGGTAAATATCGGAATGTACCACCTGTTACTGGAAACAGTTTTAGGGACAGAGGAACCTGGGCCGATGGAACTGCAAAAATTACTTACAAGTTGAATCCTCAAATGAAGTTTATGCTGTCTGGTTTTTATAGTGAAGCAAATACAAATATAGGAATGGAATATTTTAACTCTGAATTTGTTTCTGCATACGGGCTTTCAAGCAAATATTCTTTTCATGATTTTTACGGTTATCCAAAAGCCAAAAATGATGGGCAGATTTTGCAGTTTACCCATGTTCTTGAACAAAATACATTTTATGTATTACAGTTAAGCAGAAATTTCAGATATCAAAGTCAATCAACATTCCCTGGTGATGAGGATGGTTGGGAAACTGGTGGACCCATTAACGACAATCTTCGTGCAGTTGATGAATTTGAGAATCCTATACCCGGTGGTTATTCAAATATAATCGGGCTGCACGCCGATGGTTATTACTATAGAGGTAAAGATGAAAATTCTGAATTTACTCTTTCCGGTGATATTACCAGTCAGTTGAATAATAGTTTCCAAATTAAAGGCGGCGGCGATTTCTCTTATTATATTCTTGATCGCTTCCAGGAAACAAAATCTTTTGAAGCTATAGAGAGAGAAACATATCATCCTTATGAGGGTAATGTTTACCTCCAAACTAAATTAGAATTTGAGGGATTAATAATTAATGCAGGTTTTCGTTATGATTTCTATAATCCTAATGATAAAAAATATCTGGATATTTTTGATCCTTTAGGAATTTTAGACTTAGAACCAGGTGAACAGCCGAATCCAAAAACTGAACCTACATCTACATTCGGACTGCTTTCTCCAAGATTAGGAGTCTCCCATCCTATTTCTGAAAATACCGTTCTCCATTTCTCTTATGGTCATTTTTTCCAAAGAGCAAATTTTGGTGATTACGGTGAAGGTTTGGAAGTTACTGGTATCTTAAATACTTATGTAACTAATCCCCTGGTTGGTTTTTCTATTCCTTACGGGCTTGGTAACAGAGATCTTAAACCCAGAAAAACCGTAGCTTATGAATTAGGTATTGAACACAATATTGGAGGATTAGTTGCAGATGTTACTGCATTTTATAAAGATATAACCCGAACTGTTAGAACAATCAGAGTGAGAGCATTAGGTGGTAATTATCGAACTTCTGGAAATGGAGATTATAGTGATTCCAAAGGAATAGAAATTTCAATAAGAAAACCATTATCAAATTACTGGGGTGGTTATCTTAATTACACATATACAACAGGAATTGATGGCCGGTCCGGTGATTCTCCTGTTATAAATGATCCACGTTTAGGTTCCGGTAGCAATCAGGATGTGTTAGTAACAGGTGATGCCATTGTTTATGACAGGCCACGATTAAAATTCGGATTGACACTTTCTACTCCTTCCGATCTTAATTTTCTTTATGGGATTTTATCAAATGTGGAGTTTGCCATAGATTATCAGATTTATTATCCTAATGAAAATATAAGCAGTGATAATTTTTCTGAAGCAGGGAGATCATTTATAAGAACTTCAGATAAAAATGCAGATATTAGGATAAGGAAAGAAATTAATCTGGGTTTTATACGTCCTTCTTTATTTGTGGAAATTCGGAATGTATTTAATTACAAATGGACAAATCTCGATATTGTTGAAACGGCTTCGCCTGAAGACAGAGTTAAATTTATTAACTCACATTTTGAAGATTTTCCGGAAAAACAAAATGATGGAGCACCGTTTCCCGACCAGTTGAACTATAATAATCTTCCTCGTCAAATAATTTTTGGTATTTCATTCAGCTACTAAATATATAGTGAGTTTAAAATGATTAAACTTAAACAACAAAGTTTTTGGTATTTAATAATTTTACTGTTAACAGCTTCCACTTTTATATTCTCTCAGCAAAATTCTACAACCCATACTCGGGGTAAACTTTGGGAAACACTTTATAATTTTGGTTTTATAGGTGATCCCGGTGCCTGGGACTATACCCAAGTTACCGGCATTGGTTTTTATCCTGGGTTTTCAGGGTACAGTTTTCCAAATGATGAATTAATAGCAAATGGTTTTGATCCACCCACTGATGCAAATTTTCATAATTTCCGAAGCGGACCCTGGATAATTGCCAAGGATGCTGTAACGTTTGTTCCGCCTGCTTATACTCCAGCAATGAAAAATTTTTTGTTGTATCATTCTTCTTTAGCAACACCAGCTACTGAGGATTACGGCGTTGTAACTTCAGAGATAATGCCATTTGTAAAAACTGAAAACTTCTCAGAAAACCCCGGATTTAATCCGCTACTTCCAGAAGAAATGAATTACGTTGAATTTGCAACCTCTACAGGAATTACAGTCAAACAGCGTTCAATGGCATGGAGTTACCCGGGCTATGATGATTTTATTATTTACGATTATCTTTTTGTTAATACCGGCGATATTGCTATAGAGTCAATCGGGCAAATCAAGAATTATCAGCAAACGCTTAATGAAGTATGGTTGGTTTTCCACAGTGGTATACAGATTTCAACAAAGGGAGTAATCAATTTTCATTATAATGAAAAATTTTTAGATTCAGCTGTACCTGCAGGAGCCTTTGGATGGCATCCCGGGAGTGGTTATACAGATTATTATAATATTGAAGAGATAATTCCTGGTGACGGAAGAGGATTGCTTTATTACAGCAGAGATTATAATGGAGGAAGAGAACCTGTTCCATGGGATCAATATGGTATAAGAAATAATTGGGAAAATCTTTTAAGAAAAGTTCCCGGTTCTCCCCCTGAACTGCAGGACCCTGCTGCTTTTGGTTTTGTGTATTTATATAGAACGCCAGCTCAAGGAAGTACTGCAGATCCTTTTGATGCAGATCCAACTTTTTTCAATATATATTCCGATGAGCTGGATAAATTCCAGGGGAAAACTGTTGACTTCCAGGGGTTTGGATTGGCAACATATAAAGAGTCCCAGTTGTATGATTTTGCCAGACATAATAAATTACCTTCAACCAATGGTAGATTGTATTGCTGGTATACAGGTTCATTCGGTCCTTATTCTTTAGCTCCCGGAGATTCAGTAAGATTAGTTGTAGCCGAAGTCGCCGGAACACTTGATCTTCATGAAGTTCTTCGCGGAGATCCTAATCATTATCTTAAGAATTTTACTGAAGATTATCAGAATGATAGTGTAGCAGTGGATATAAGAAGAAATGTTGAAGCAGTCCGAAATGCTATAAAATGGGGAATGAGAGTAGATGGAACCGGAATGCCTGATGTACCTGATTCCCCACCTGCACCATTTTGTAAAGCCACTAATGAATCTTTTGGTTCTGATACAGCGATTATTGCAGTAAGATGGGAAAATAATGCTGAAGGAATTCAATTTGTTGATGGTTCCGGAAGCATATTTTATAACGGATTAACTGATTTAAGCGGTTATAGAATTTACAGAGGCAATGATAAGCGAGGTATCTGGGATTTAATTGCAGATATTCCAAGAGCTGACTTCGGTTCCTACTGGAATACTGAAACAGAACGATATGAATATTTTGATAAAACTATACAATTCGGGTTCGAATATTCTTATTATGTTCAATCATATTTTACCCCTTTGAATGAATGGGTTTCAGCAAATGGCACTCAGGTTCCCGGTCTTGGAGAATTAGCTAGTGGAGATCATAACAGGACTGCATTAATAACTGCAAGACCTGGTCCTGTGGAAATTGATAACGGTTGGGATGTATTTGTCGCACCTAATCCTTTTATCGATGGTGATCCTTCACATAGTTTTCCCAACTCAAATAAAATAGAATTCAGAAATCTTCCTGAGAGAGCTAAAATTAATATCTATAGTGTATCAGGTGACCTGGTTAGATCTTTAAGACATGGACCTGATGAGTTGGGAAATCTTGCAGGGAGTATTGATTGGGATCAAAGATCAGATTCCGGTCTTCTTGTGGCTCCAGGTTTATATGTATATGTGATTGAATCTGAAACTGAAGGTACTATTGGTTCCAGAACTCAAGGTAAATTAATGATTATCCGTTAATAAGAAAAAACGGAGGATAAAATGAAAAAAATATTAATAGTTATTCTTGTTTTAATAATCACACAAACTTCATTTGCTCAATTTAATAAAGCCGGGCGAACTGCTTTTCAATTTCTTAAAATTGGAAATGGTGCAAGACAGGTTGCCTTAGGTGAAGCGTCTATTGCAAGTGTTCAGGATGTTAATTCTATCTTCTGGAATCCGGCTGCGGTAACAGGAATAAATGGTGCTGAAGCATCTTTCAACTATAATAGCTGGATTGCTGATCTTAAAGTACTATCGGGGGTAGCAGCTTTTAATTTGGAAGGAATCGCCACATTTACAGTCAATGCAGTTTCTTTGGATTATGGTAATATACCTGAAGCAGGAGTTACGAGTGTTTCAGGTAGTACAGATACGAGAACAGGGAACTTTTTTTCAGGTAGCGATCTGGCTTTTGGTTTGGGTATAGCAAGAAAATTCACTGATAAGCTTTCTATTGGTATTAATGTAAAATATATGAGAGAGGAGCTTTATATCTACTCTTCTTCTTTATGGGGTTTCGATGTAGGAAGTTTTTATAATACAGGCTGGAGAGGTATCCGTCTTGGAATGAGTGCTCAGAATTTTTCAACACAGGCAAGATTTCTTGAAACTAAAGAGGAAGAGCAGCAAACATATGAAATTCCGCTTGTTTACAGAATTGGTGTTTCAATTGATTTATTAGGTAGTGAAGAATTATTTTTGGGCGGTAATCCTGATCAACATGTTGTTACTCTTAATGCAGATGCTATTCATACTAATGATTATAAAGAGAGACTTCATTTGGGTATGGAATACCAATTTTATAAAATGTTTTTTTTACGCGGCGGATACAAATTTAATTATGAAGAAGGTAACTTAAGTTTTGGTGCCGGAGTAAATTATGAAATTAGCAATTTCAAAATACAATTTGACTATGCCTATGTTAGTTATAATTTTCTTCAGTCACCTCATCGTTTTACGGTTTTGTTAAGTTTTTAACGGGGGTATTTTAAGATTTTCTATTGATTTTAATTCCTTCTTTTGAACCTTATTTAATTTAAAATGATTTACGATTAACAAAACTAATTTTTATCTAAAGGAATTTGAATGGCTTTTTCTGAAAAATTTATTAATGGCGAAACTTTAACGAAAGAAAATTTTAAAAATCCTCCAAAAGAAATGGGCATTCTTCCTTTCTGGTTCTGGAATGGTGAGATGGATGAAAAAGAAATGGAATGGCAAATGAGAGAATATAAAAGCAAAAACATTCCGGGATTTTTTATTCATGGAAGGTTTGGGGAAAAAATCGGTTATCTCTCAGATACGTGGTTTGAAAGAACAAAGTTTGCGGTTGAAAAGGCAAAAGAAATAGGAATTGATGTCTGGGTTTATGATGAAATGAATTGGCCAAGCGGAACTGCTGAAAGGCAAGTGCCGAAAAAATTTCCTCATCTAAAACAAAAATATCTTGAACTCGTTCCTTTAATGGTTGAAGGTCCTCTTTTCACTTTTCTTGAAGCTACTGATGATCGTTATGTTAACACGGGAAATTCTAAACCTATTGCTGCTTTTGCCTGCACAGATGAAGAATATAAAACAGGAATTAAAAATTTAATTAACCTTACACCCAACCTTTCTTTTAATGCAGTAATTCCCTGGGAAGCTCCGGAAGGAAACTGGCGTTTGCTCTACTTCCTTGAAAAAGAAATTGATTACTACATTGATGCTCTCAATCCTGAATCAACAAAAAAATTTCTTGAATTTACACATGATAAATACAAGAATGCTGTTGGTAAAGATTTTGGTAAAATTGTTCCCGGATTTTTTACAGATGAACCTGCAATGCATTATTATCATGTAGGACTTGATAATCTTGTTATCCCCTGGTCTTCGCAAATGTTCAAAATTTTTAGGAAACGAAGAGGATATGATCTTAAAACATACCTTCCGGCACTTTATGCCTCAATGGGAAAAATAACTGCGAAGATCCGTTTTGATTTCTGGAGGACTCTAACCGAACAATATTCAGATTCTTATTACAAACAGATTAGGGAATGGTGTGAAAAAAACGGTGTCTTATTTACTGGCCATTTGTTAGGTGAAGAATGGCTGAGATTCCATTCTCGTTGTGAAGGAAATATATTCAAACATTTAAAGCACCTGCATATAACAGGAGTTGATCATCTTTATCCGAAAATAGGAACAGATGAATCTCCTGATCAGGATGTTGCTTTAAAGCTTGCAAGCTCTGCTGCTCATCATTTTGGAAGCAAAAGGTTGCTTTGTGAATCAATGGGAGGAACATACTGGGATTGCACTCTTGAAAGAATGAAATGGATTGCTAACTGGGAATATGCTTTAGGTGTTACAATATTTAATAACCATGGGTATCATTATTCAATTGAAGGCGAACGCAAACGCGATTGGCCTCCATCTCAATTTTATCATCATACGTGGTGGAAATATTATAATTTCTTTACCGAATATATGGCGAGACTAAGTCATATTCTTTCCTGTGGAAAGCATGTTGCTAAAGTTCTTATGTTGTATCCTATTAATAGTATCTGGACAAACTTCACCCCTCAATCCAGGAACGAGATAGGAAATGTAACTGAGTCTGATTTTAATTATTTGACACATATTCTTCTTAAACTTCATTTTGATCATGATTATGTTGATGAAGATATATTAAGTGAAGCTGTTGTTGAAAAAGGTAAAATAAAAATAAGGGATGAAGAATATTCAGTTTTAATTCTTCCGCCAATAACTCATTTACAGAAAAATGCTTTTGATGTAATTAAGAAATTTATTAATAGCGGTGGAAAACTGATTGCCGATACTTTGCTGCCGGTTGAGTTTTTAGATTTTGAAAAACCCGAGGGATCCCGACTTAAATCGGAAAAAGATTCAGTTAAAAAGATTGAAAAACTTTTCGGGATCAGTCCTGAAAAACTACTTCATAATTTTTCTAACGGAGCTAAATTCGGAATTGAACATAAAAATTCACGAGGTGATGTTTATGTAATTAAAGGCAAAGGTTTGCACCGTGAAAATAAAAAGAACGAGCTGAAAAAAATTCTCGAAAAGTGCATTACTCCCGATGTTACAATTAACAATGAAGATGTTTTTTATCTGCACAGGGTAAAAGATAATTTTGATCTTTACTTTTTTGCAAATATAATGCAGGAAGATAAAGGTAAAGTTGAAATTACTTTTGAGAAAATTGGGAAACCTGAACTATGGAATGTAAATACTGGGATGATAGAACCCATCAAAGTTTATAATATAAAAAACAACAGACTTTCAATAGAACTTAATTTTCCTCCAACGGAATCTCACATAGTAATAATCGGAAATAAAATAGATGAAGTTTTTATAACGGAAACTAACCTTCAGGTGGAAAGTTTTGATGATAAAACCTTGACTGGATATTCTATAAACACTGATGAGAATATTTTTGCTAAAATAAAAACAAAGAATGGAATAAAAACACTTAAAGAAAAAAATAAAAAATCATTAAAGCCAATAATCCTGAATAAATCATTTTCATTTAACATTGAGGATGATAATGTTCTTTGTTTATCTAATTGGAAAATGAAATTAGCAGACACAGAAAATGATTCAGAATTTTACAAAACTGATTTTGATGATAAGAATTGGCTAAGTGTTACTAATGGTGCTTGGGAAATGCAGCTTCCACAGGAAAGGGATGAAGAAGTTTATCCTGTAACTTTATGGTACCGCACTTTTTTTGAAATTGAAACTTTACCTTCAAAACTGAATCTTCTTGTGGATGGTTTTAGCGGAAGTGAATATCTTTTATATATTAATGAAAATGAAATAAAAGATAAAGGGAATAGAAGCAAGCTTGATGCGGAGATCAAGGATATCAACATCAGAGATTATAGTAAAAAAGGAAGAAATGTTGTTGCAATTAAACTGGTTGCAAACAGGAGAACAGATGGAATTCTGGATCTTCTAAAAATTATAGGCAATTTTGCTTTAGAAAAAAATGGGAACGAATATAAAATAGTTGAGAAAAAAACTTCGATTCAAATAGGTGACTGGACAAAACAAGGCTACCCTTTTTATTCCGGGACCGGAGTTTATGAAACAGAAGTTGATATAAAGGAACAATATCTTGATGGAAAACTTTACTTAAATGTTGATTGCGGTGAAGATGTTCTTGAGGTAATCATAAATAACAGTGATGAAGTTGTTGTTCCGTGGAATCCGTATAGGATTGATGTTACTAATTTGATTAACCCAGGAAAAAATAACATTAAACTAAAAGTAACCAACACACTTATAAATATTCTCGAAGCAGTTCAAAAAAAATCAGGAATATTTACACAACCTAAAATTGATCACGCAAATAAATATTATTTAATTTTAAAATAGTTACGGAGTTGAGAAATGGTACGTGATGGGGTTCTTGTTATCGGCAGTGCTAATATGGATTTGGTAGTTTTTGTAGAGAAGTTCCCCCAACCGGGTGAAACTATATTCGGAAAAAAAATTGAAATGTTCCCCGGAGGGAAAGGTGCTAACCAGGCAGTATGCTGTGCAAAACTTGGCGCAAAGACTTTTTTTGTTGGTAAAATGGGTAATGATGATTTCAGGAAAAGGCTCACTTCAAATATGGAAAACGAAGGAGTAATTATTGATCATCTTTTTATAGATGAAAATGAAAGTACCGGAACTGCACTTATTACTGTTGATGGAAAAGGAGAGAATGAAATTGTTGTAATATCCGGCAGCAATATGAAATTATCTCAGGAAGATATTAAGAGTAAAAAAGAAATATTTAAAAATGTAAAAGTAGTTATTACTCAACTCGAAATTCCTACTGAAGCTGTTTTAGAAACTGCAAAAGCAGCAAATGAAAACGGAAATATTTTTATTCTTAATCCTGCGCCTGCTCAGGAATTACCAGAGAAATTATTATCTATGGTTGATTACTTAACTCCAAATGAAACTGAGCTTGAATTACTTTCCGGTTTGTGTGTAAAAGATTTAAAATCTATTGAACTGGCGTCTGAAGTTCTGCTTAAAAAGGGCGTCAAAAATGTAATTGTTACTCTTGGTGAAAAAGGGGCTTACCTGATTAATAAAAAAAGAAAAGAAATCTTTCCGGCGAATAAAGTAAATGTTATTGATTCAACCGGTGCCGGAGATGCTTTTAATGGTGCTCTTGCTTTTGCTTTATCTAAAGGTGAAGAACCCGGTAAAGCAATTAAATTTGCAAATTCAGTTGCATCATACTCAGTTACAAAGATGGGGGCACAAAGTTCTATCCCTGTGCCAGATGAACTCACTGCCAAATAAATCGAATTAATTTGTGAGGAATCCTAAATGAAAAAAAAAGGTATTCTTAATGGACCACTTTCCAAAGTTGTTGCTTCGCTCGGACATACTGACCGGCTTGTTATCTGCGACAGCGGACTGCCGATTCCAAGAAATTCCGAAGTGATAGATATCTCTCTTACAAAAAATATTCCCCGCTTTGTTGATACACTTAAAATTATTCTGGAAGAGCTTGCTGTTGAAGAAGCGATTATCGCGGTTGAAATAGAAAAAAAGAATAAAATGGTTTTAAATGAAATAAATTCTTTAATAAACGGAATTAAAATAAAAAAAATACCTCATGAAAAATTTAAAGAACTTACCCGGCAAAATGGAACAACTGTTTTTGTAAGAACCGGCGAAGCTACGCCATATGCAAATATTATTCTGGTTGCGGGAGTAACTTTTAATTAAAAATCTCAGGGGAAAGGAAAATGAAATACAGAAAATTTGGAAATTTTAATTGGGAAGTTTCGGAAATAGGTTTTGGAGCCTGGGCAATTGGCGGAGATATGTGGGGGCCTCAGGATGATTGCGAATCAGCTAATGCACTGCGTAAAGCTTTGGATCTTGGAATAAATTTTATAGATACAGCTCAAGGTTACGGCAAGGGGCATAGTGAAGAAATTATCGGAAGGGTTTTAAAGGAAAGAAAAGAGGAGATTTTCATTGCAACAAAAATTCCGCCAATGGAAGGGACTCCATGGCCTCCGCCTGAAAATTTTGATGTACAGAAATCCTTTCCACCAGATTATATCATTGAACGGTGCGAAGGCTCTTTAAAAAGACTGGGTAGAGATTATATTGATGTTTATCAGTTTCATAGCTGGGCCCCTGCTTTTAATTTAAGAGATGAATGGTTTGAAGCAATGCTTAAATTAAAAGAGCAAGGAAAAATTCGGGCAATCGGTGTTTCAGTTCATGATACAACTCCCGACAGTGTAATTGGCGCATTAGCTTTTGATAAAGTTGATGTGGTCCAGGTTATTTATAATATTTTTGAACAGTATCCTTCATTTAGTCTTTTACCTGTTTGTAAAAGGTTGAATAAAGCAGTTATTGTTCGTGTTCCATTTGATGAAGGATCATTAACCGGAAAATTTACAATAAATACTAAATTTCCTGAAGGCGATGTTCGTCAACATTATTTCAGAGGCAATAATCTTAAAGCTGTTATTGAGCGTGTTGAAGAGATAAGAAAGTTTAAAAATAAAAATTATCCTGATATGAATATGTCTGAATATGCATTGCGTTTCTGTCTTAACAATGATTCAGTCTCCACAGTAATTCCCGGGATAAGAAATGTTATTCAGGCTGAATTAAATACTGCTGCAAGTGATGGCAATATATTTTCAAATGAAGAAGCCGAAGGCTTAAAAAATTTTTATTGGCGAAAAGATCTTTGGAGAGAAGAAGTTTAAATATCAAATGAATGTCATTCCGAATCCCCTGCTTTAGCTCGCACATTACTTAATTAGTTGCTTCAAAAAAGTTTTAATCAATGGAAGGAGAAAAAATGTTGAGAAAATTTAGTCATATAATAATAATATTATTATTCACCCCATCAGTTCAGGCTCAAACAGAGAAATTAATTTATGATCAATTAACCATCCCAATAACTTCTGAACATTATCATATACCGGTTGGTCTTTGTGAAGATTATCCTGAAGAAACCACAACAATGGAAATCATAAAAAATGATTTTGAATTTCTTAAAAAGCATGACGTAACGTTTTTAAGAATTTCCTTTGGCTGGGATGCTATTGAATCAAAACAAGGAACTTATGATTGGCTTTTCTGGGACGATTATGTAAATAAGGCTGTTGATGAATATGGATTAACCCTCGTTCCCTATATCTGTTATATACCAATGTGGAATTCAACGGGGGCAAACGATACGGTGTTTTACTGGAATTATCCTCCAAAAGATTTTAAGGCTTATGGCGATTTTGTGAAAGCACTTGTAACAAGATATAAAGATAAAATAAAAACCTGGGAACTCTGGAATGAACCGGATATTTGGATATACTGGCAGGGAAGTAAAAAAGACTTTGCTAAATTTTTAAAGATAGGAGCCGAAGCAGTAAGAGAAGCCGACCCCGAAGCAAAAATTGTTTTTCCGGGAATTGCTTATGATCCATATTTCGTAATGGAGATGTTTCGTGATTTTAAGTTGAGCGAATATTTTGATATTGTGAACATGCATAATTATTATGAAACCTGGCATCGGCATCCGATCGAGGATATAGTTCAATATGTAAACGAAGTTCAGGATGTTATCTGGAGATATGGAAATAACCAGGCTGTGTGGATGGCGGAAGTTGGTTATAGTACTTTCAGAAAAGGTGCAAGAGTTTCTGATTCTTATTCGGCCTTTTATGAATATGAACATACACCGGAGTACCAGGCTAAACATCTTTTTAAAACTTTAACTCTTGTTGCTTCTACCGGCAATGTTGATGCAGTTGCGTGGTATGAAATAAAAGATCTTCCTCCCTCTGAAAATGTAATTGGAGATAATGATAACAACAGGTATTTAGGCGTTGCTTATCCTGATCACAAGCCAAAGCCTGCTGCAAAATCTCTTCAGTTTTTTAATAGTCTCTTTTCCGGGAAGTATAAAAGTATAAACGATAAAGTTGAAGTTGATCGACCAGTGAAATCAGAAACAGAAGTTCAATCTTTTCAAACTGAAAGTGGTGATGTAATAGTAGTAAGCTGGTTGAAAACTAGGGTTCCGGGAAGAACAAGTGGACAAAAAGATGGGTTAGCAAAAGATAACAGGAAAGAAACTGTAACTATAAATATTCCTTTTGAGCTTAAAGGAAAAATTACTGAATACGATGAACTTGGAAATCAAAAGAATTTTACTTCAGTTGAAAAATCTGATGGTAAAACTGTTATAAAAGATTTAACTCTTTCCGGTGGAGGATTATCAATTATAAAAATTATGAAATAATACAGACCGAAAGAATGAAAATTAAATCAGAGCATATCTCAACTGAAAATTTTAAAATCTTTGGAAAAGTTGTAGCTGCCCCAACAGTAAATCCTACTTCACAGGCTCAGGATTATAAATTTTGGTCAGATATAGCAAACTATCTTATTGAAGGTGAAACTGAAATCGGAATCTGTACAGTTTACAAACAGCGTAAAAATTATATTAACGGAATGGAAAGACATGTAAGAACTCCTGAAATTTTAATCCCTATTGATGCCCCGTTTATTCTTCCCCTTGTAATTGATAGGAAAGATGAAGATCAGGTAAAAGCATTTCAGTGCAATCTGGGAGAAGCTGTAGTTATTAATAAAGCTGTTTGGCATGGAGCATGTCTTCCCGTGGGAAAGGATGAATCTTCATACTTTGTAATCTTCCGAAAAGGAACTCCGCATGAAGATGTGGAAAAGAAAAATATCAAAACAATTGAAATCGAATGAACAAAATATCAAATAATAAATTAGAAATACTTTATGCTGAAAATCCCGTTTTTATTAAACACATAAAAAACAAATTAACAGGAGAAAAATTCTGCATTAACGGAAGACAGACAATAATTATACGGAGTCCTTTGCATGTCTCTGATCCTGTTTTTCTATTTGAAATAAAATCCTTTAGTTTCAACGAAAAAGATTTTCAGTTAATTTTTGGAGATGATTCCGGAAATAAAGCACAAATAAAAATTCTGAGTTATGAGGATGATTTAAAATTTCAAATTAAAGTCGAATCAAATGAACAAATTTGGCTTGTTGAATGGAGAGTTTCAGGATTTCAGTTTGAACAGGTTATTATTCCTGCTTTAGGTGGACAAACTTTAACTAAAGATATGACACCTGAAACAACACTAAGTTATAAATATCCTTTTTGGTGGAATGCTCAGTTTGTTCTTGGTGAAAATAAAAATGGTGGAATGTTTCTTCATACAAAAGATAAGGATCCTGATTTTAAATTGTTCCGGGTTAAAAGAGGTGAAGCTGAGTTTGAATTGTCTCTTGGATTTGAAGCGAATGCACCAATAACAAAAACAACTCTGGAAGCAGAATGGTTTCTCGATTCCTATAAAGAAAGCTGGAAAAACCCTGTTGATAAACATCGCAAATGGCTTGAGAAAAAATTCATTCTTTTCCCTTTTAATGAGCATCCTCATTTTCCCGGATGGGCAAAAAATATTAATTTTATTTTAGAACCTTGGGGAATGAGAAAAGATCAGCCGGAACCCCATCACACTTTTGAGCAGATTAAAAAGCGGATAAAAGAATTTGTAAAACTGCATAATCCTGATCAAACACTTTTATATTTACCGGGTTTTGCGGAGAATGGAATTGATTCGCACGCTCCTGATTATAATCCGAGTGTGAAATGCGGTGGAGAAGAAAAATTTAAAGAGCTTGTGGATTCTGCTCATAAGCTTAGTTATAAAGTAATGATTCATACAAATGTTCTTGCCCTAACTTTTCAACATTCTCTTTACCAGAAGTTCAAAGATTTCCAGGTAACGGACTGGTTTGGAAAACAGATTGGCTGGGGAAATGATATTGATGGTGATTGGCTGCCTGAAGAATTTTTTACTTATGTTAATCCCGGCTTTAAAGAATGGGGAGATTATATGGAAAAAGTTATTGGTAATTTAATTAATAAATTTAAAATTGATGCCGTTTTTCTTGATCAAACCCTCCTTGCCTTTAATGTAAGTAAAGGGCCGAATTTTTTAGCAGGAATGAAAGATCATATTTATCGTTTGCAAAAAACTTTTCCGGAAATTCTCTTTTCCGGTGAAGGAATACATGAGGAGGTTTTATCTGTTCTTCCTTTTGCACAGATTCACGGATTGGATAGTCTTTCGGAAATTCATGGAATGGAAGGAAAAAAAGAATGGAGAAAACTTCATCCTGTTTCTTCTTATCTTTTTGGAAAATATACAAGGTTGTGCGCACATCTTTTAACTAAACATCCTACTCATCCAAAATTTAAATCGCAGGAAAATTCTTATAAAAAGCTGAACATTATTCCTGCATTATGTTTGTATAAAGATTCTCAAAAGATCAATATACCCGAAGTAAAAAAGATGATAGAGAGAGCAAAAAAGCTAAATAAAAAGATTAGATCCATTAAAGTTTTGAAATAAATCAGCTTGATAAAAAAATACATGAAAAAAATAAAAGTAGGTGTAATTGGAACAGGATTTATTGGATCTGCTCATATAGAAGCACTACGAAGAGTTCCAGGAGTTCAGGTTGTTGCTGTTGCATCGAATGAAAAAGAGAAAGCTGATAAAATTGCTGACGATTTTTTTATTTCTAAATCATATAAGAACTGGGAAGAATTAATTGAGGATAAAGAAGTTGAAGTAGTTCACAATTGCACTCCAAATAATCTTCACTTCAAAATTAATAAAGCAGCTATACTTGCAGGTAAACATGTTATTTCAGAAAAACCTTTAACAATTACTTCAAAAGAATCTGGAGAATTAATTTCTCTTGCTAAGGAAAAAAAAATTGTTAATGCAATTAATTTTAATTACAGGTTTTATCCACTTATTCAGCATGCAAAACGATTATTTGAAAAAGGGGAAATGGGTGATGTATATTTAATTTATGGTCATTATCTTCAGGACTGGCTTTATTATAATACTGATTATAACTGGAGACTGGAATCAAACATCTCGGGTAAATCCCGTGCAGTCGCAGATATAGGTTCGCATTGGTGTGACCTTGTTCAGTTTATAACAGGACTGAAAATAAAAAAAGTTTTTGCAAATCTTTCAACAATTCATTCAAAAAGAAAAAGACCTAAACAATCTGTTGAAACATTTAAATCAAAAGAAAAATTATTCAATGATTACGAAGAAATAAATATTGATACTGAAGATGCAGGTTCAGTTATGCTTCAGTTTGAAAATGGTGCAACCGGAGTTTTTACAGTTTCCCAGGTAAGTGCCGGAAGAAAAAATCATTTCTGGTTTGAAATTGATGCAAGTAAAAAATCTGTTTCCTGGAACCAGGAAGATCCAAACCAGCTTTGGCTTGGATATAGGGAAAAAGGAAATGAAATAATCATTAAAGATCCTTCACTAATAGATGAAGAAGCAAAAAAATATGCTCATTATCCGGGCGGACATCCGGAAGGTTACCCTGATGGACCAAAAAACTTATTTATAAATGTTTATAGTTTTATCCGTAAAGGGAAAGATCCGCTTAAAGATAAAAAAGACTTTCCCACTTTTGAGGATGGTCATTGGGAAAACAAAATTGTTGAAGCAGTTTTAAAAAGCAGTAAAGAACAAAGATGGGCTGAGGTTCAAAAATGAAAATTGGTTTTCTCACAGCTTGCCTTCCAAAATTAAAATTAGAAGATCTCGTTAAATGGGCTTCAGAGAAAGGATTTAAATCTCTTGAATTAGGTGCATGGCCGGCTAAATCTTCACGTGATTATCAGGCAAAACAAATTGATGCAGCTAATTTTACAAAAGATGATGCGAAACGAGTGAAAGATCTTTTTACAAAATATAATATGTTTATTTCTGCAATGGCTTATTACGATAACAATCTTCATCCAGATAAGAAAAAAAGAGACAGTTATTTAAAGCATCTTTATAAGGTAATAGATACTGCTTCACTCCTTGATGTAAAACTTGTTGGAACATTTGTTGGCGGAAGATCTGATAAAAATGTTGCACAAATAATTAAAGAGATTGGTCAGGTATTTAAACCAATATTAAAATATGCGGAAGATAAAGATGTAAAAATAATGATTGAAAATTGTCCAATGGAAAACTGGGTTAGGTTTGGTCTTCCCGGTAACTATGCTTATTCACCTGAACTTTGGGAAGCATTATTTAATGAACTTCCAAATAATAATTTTGGATTAAATCTTGATCCTTCCCATCTTTATTGGCTTGGAATAGATTATATAAAGGCCGTTAAAGATTTTGCACCAAAAATTTTTCATACTCATGCCAAGGATACGGAAATTCTTCAGGATGGTGTTTATAAATATGGGTTATTTGGTAAACAGGTGGATCCAATTCCTTGGAAATCCGGTTGGTGGCGTTACCGCATGCCAGGTTTAGGAGAAATTGATTGGCTGGAATTTATTTCTACTTTACAAGAGAATAGTTATGATTATGTTTTATCAATTGAGCATGAGGATCCTGTTTGGGAAGGCTCTGAAGAAAAAGTAAAAAAAGGTTTACAATTAGGTTACAAACACCTTTCGCAATTTATCGTTTAGCTTCTGCTCTCCTTCTACATTTAATTCAGAATCATTTTTTTTCTTGAAATTCCCGCTTTTGCGGGAATGACATTATTATAGAAATTAATGAAAAAACTACTCTCCAAAACATATTTCCCTTTTGGTTCTCAATATTACCGGGCTCCTTCACCGCATAAAGAGGATTGGGAAACAGATTTGAAAAATATGGCTGCTTATGGATTTAATACAGTTAAATTCTGGGTGCAGTGGAGATGGAATAATCCTTCGGAAGATAAATTTTATTTTGATGATATTGATGAGCTGATGGATCTTGCTCAAAAGTTTAAACTTCGTGTAATGCTGAATACAATTTTTGACACAGCTCCTGCATGGATTTATACTAAGTATGAAGATGCTTCAATGATAACTTTGGATGGAAGAAAAATTGGACCGCAGACTCAGCCACACAGACAAATTGGTGGGTTGGGGTATTGTATCAATAATGAAAAAGTAACTGAATATCAATTTAAGTTTTTAAGGGAAACCATAAAGAGATATAAAGATCATCCTGCTCTGGAAATATGGAATGTAGGAAGCGAACCGGAATTAACCAGTAGTATGGCAGAGATGAGATTATATGCTGATGATGCTGAAAAAATTGGTGATATGCTTTGCTACTGTGATAACTGTAAAAAAAAATTCAGGCTGTGGCTTAAGAACAAATACAAAAATCTTAACGAGCTTAATAAAGCGTGGAACCGGAATTATAATTCATTTGATAATGCTGAGATTCCTGTTACACGAAATACTTTTAATGATATAATAGATTGGCGGATGTTCTTTGTTTATACAATCGGAGAAAATGTTAAACAAAGATTTGAAATTGCAAAAGATGAAGATAAAGGAAAACATCCTTTGATGTGCCATCATGTTTTTATACAGGGGTTTCCCATCACATCAACAGCGAATGATCCATGGAATGTAGGACAATATGGTGATCTTCACGGCTTCACTCAAATGGATGATGCTGCTATGATCGATATCCTCCGATCTTGTTCAAAAGATAAACCTGTTATATCAGCAGAAATGTTAATGCTTTATGGTTATACTCTAGATCTTCAAAAAGCTATTAATGAAAATGACATTAAAAGATTAATCTTCAGCGGAATTGCAGGGAATTTAAAAGGATTTATTTTCTGGCAGTATCGCCCTGAGATCTTAGGAAGAGAAGCTCCAGCCTGGGGATTGACTTATCTCGATGGAACTGTAACTCCCTGGTTAAAATCTTACTCTGAAGTCGGGAAAGTTTTACAGAAGAATTCTGAATTTCTGCTTGATGCAAAACCTCCTAAAGCCGAAATTGCAATTTTTTACAATCCGGAAAACCAAATCTTTACATGGGCTTCAACTGGAAGTGAGAAAAATGCAACTGATTCTCTTTTGGGATTTCATCGTGCTCTGTATGAAAAAAATTATAGTATAGATTTTATTCATCCGAGAGAATTTCCCTCTATTCTTCAAAACTATAAAGTATTAATTATTCCTTTTCCTTATGTACTAAGTAAACAAATTGCTGATGTGATTGAAAAATGGGTAAAGGATGGAGGAGTGTTAATTTGTGAAAGTTATACCGCGGGATGGAATATAGAAAGTGGGCATCATGAAAAAGTTATTCCCGGTTATGGTTTAGATAAAGTTTTCCAGATTAAGCAGGGAGTTGTTGAACCTGTAAAGGGTTCCGAAGAAATTATTTTAACAAAAGATATTCCTCCTTTAAAAAAAGGAACAAAAATTTCTGGCTCAGTTGTAAAAGAAACATTCTTTCTTAAAGGAGCTAAAATTCTTGCCAAATTTAAATCGGGTGAACCAGCAATTACTTATTCAGAATATGGAAAAGGGAAAGCAGTCCAGATAGGATCATATATTGGTTTAGTTTTTCATCGTGAAAAAATAAAATCAAATGGAGATTTAATTGCTGGATTAGTTAAATACGTTGCCAATATAAAAAAACCAGAAACAAATAAAAAAGTCAGAGTTGATCTTCTTACAAAAGAAGATAAGCTAATGCTCATTGTTCAAAATCTTGAGAATAAAAAAAATCTGGCGGCAATAAAACTTCCAATCAAAGAAATAAAAATTTTTACTGAGCAGTTTACAGGTAAAAAAATAAAATCAGCTAAACAAAAAGACGGTTCATCAATTTCTCTGGAACTTTCAGCAAGAGAGGTTAAAGTTTTTTGTGCTTAAACGGTTCTCTTCTAAACACTTTCAGGATTCCAGTGTTAAAAAGAATTTTTTCCTGAATGTTTTTGATGGTTCAATATATTCTTTTGCGATGAGTTTTGTATCAATGCAAACGGTTCTTCCTGTTTTTGTGAAAAAAATAAGCGGCAGTGATATTGCTGTTGGACTTATTCCTGTTATCTGGTCAATCGGTTTTAACTTCCCGCAGATATTTGTTTCCAATTATGTCAGGCAAATAGGATTTAAAAAACTATGGGTGCTTAAAACGGCATTAGTTCAAAGAATTCCCTGGCTTGTCCTGGCTTTACTTAGTTATTTTTTGATTGAAACAGTCAGCAATAATACCGCACTGATAATTTTCTTTTTGGGACTTGCATTTGCCGCTTTAGGCGGTAGTATAAATCTTCCTGGCTGGTTTGATCTGATCTCAAAATTAACTCCTGTTCAATTGAGAGGAAGATTATTTGCTTACCGTTCTGTTCTTGGAGGAGCTTTAGGAATTTTCGGTGGATGGCTGGTTTCAAAAATTCTTGCAGAAATAATTTTTCCTCAAAACTTTGCACTACTTTTTTTAATCGCATTCCTGATTACAATGGCATCTTATTCCTTTTTGGTTTTTTTAAAAGAAGAGAAACCAAATCATCCGGAACAAACATTTTCTTCAAAAGAATTCTTAAAAAGGCTTGGCTCAATAGTTAAAAAAGAAAAAAATTATCGCAATTTCTTAATAGCTGATTCTTTGATGATGATGGCTTTAATGTCTCATGCTTTCTTTGCTGTTAATGCTTTTGATAAATTTTCATTAACAGATTCCTATGCCGGATATTTTACAATTGTTATGATGCTTAGTATGGTAATCGGAAGTTTATATTTCGGATATCTTGCTGATAAGCTCGGCCATAAAATTAATTTATTGTGGGGAATTATTTTCACGTTCATTGCATGTTTGTTTGCATTAATCTCACCTTCAGTTGAAATATATTATTTATGTTTCGCAGGATCTTCTCTAACAATTTCATTAACCCTGGTTTCCCGATTAACAATAATTTCAGAAATTTGTCTGGAAGAAGATCGACCTACGTATATATCTTTAACAAATTTAATTACAGCTCCGTTTATTTTATCAGGACTGTTGGGTGGATGGATCGCAAATCAATTTGGCTACGATATTGTTTTTATAATTGCCGGAATATTTGCTCTTGCATCTGCAATCTGGTTTTTAATTATGGTTGAAGAACCAAGAAAAAAGAATTTAGAATTAATTAAACCCTCAATAAACTGATATTAATGAAAAGAAGAGACTTTATAAGAAAATCTACAATTGTTGGTTCTACATCTTTACTGCCGGCCGAACAAATATTTTCTGCGCCGACCATATTAACCAAATCAAGAACAGCAAAAAGAACTTTGAAGGGTGAATTGCTTTTTAAACCTTACTATGTACAAAAAGGAAGAGGACCTCATCTTTACAATCTCGTATGGGCAACGGATCAAAACTGTGATACATTTCATTCAAATATACAATTTATAAATGATGTTATAACTATTTCTGATTCCAAAGGAGTTGAGAAATTTGGCATAAATGGAAGATGGAACGTTGAAGGATTTGGTTACACAAATATTATTGCAGACAATGGCGGGGAATTTTATTCTCTTCCACGTGATGGGAAAGGAATGGAATTTAACCTCAACTATGAGTTCGCAAAAAGCAGGGTAGTAAGAAATAAAATAAGGTTAGATCATCTGAAAAAAAATGGATGGATTCCAACAAAAGAAGTTAATATGCTTGTTGATCTTTCAGAAGAACTGTATAAAGATGCTACGAAAACCGGCGATGATGAACTATGTGCTGAACTTTCACAGAAGAGTTTAAATTATGCACTCTGGGCAAGTGAAAAAATGGAGCTGGAAAAAGCAGAATTTGAAATTGCAAAAAATAAATTCAGGGAAGATTTTTTTATCGGCTGCGATGCACGTGCTTTTTACCAGATGTACCAGGATAAATTTCTTGAACTTTTCAGCGAGCTGTTTAATTATGCAAACATCACTTTTGTAGTAGAAGGCGATGGGATGATGTCAGATTATCAATCCGAAAAAGGTATTATAAATCCTGAAACAAGGGAAGTTTTAATTAATAAACTTAATCGGAGAAATATTAAGTGCCAGGAAAGATTACTCTTCTGGTTTCATGATTGCTGTATACCTGACTGGTTGAGAAATATGAAGTATGATGAACTCCTAAAGTATGCTGAAAAACTTACAACGGATACAATGAAAAAATTTGGCGATTCGCTTTATGCAATGGAAGTTGTAAATGAGCTTCATGATTGGGCCAATGAATTGAATCTGAATCATGAACAGATAACCGAGCTGACAAGATTAATTAATGATGTTTCAAAATCTATTGCTCCAAATGTAAAAACAACTATTAACAGCTGCTGTTTATTTGCTGAGTATGTTCATATGAATCAATACTCATCGGGTAATGAAGCTAAATTTAAACAAAGAACTCCCTGGCAATGGACAAAAGATTTGCTTGATGCCGGAATTGACATAGATATTGTTGAACTTCAGATGTACTATCCTTACAGGGATCTCCAGGATTCAATTTTAATGACTGAAAGATTCGACGTATTTAACAAACCAATACATTACTCGGAAGTTGGAGTAAGCGGAGGAATAACAGAAAGATCCATAAAACTTGGAAGAGTTGAAATGCCAAATGAACCTCCATTATGGCATCACCAGTGGGATGAAGAAACACAGGCAGATTGGCTTGAGCAGATTTACACTCTTGCTTATAGCAAACCATATATAAAAGCCTGCAACTGGTTTGATCTGATTGATCCATATTCTTATATGCAGAATGGCGGATTATTCAAATCTGAAAAAGGAGAACCGAAAGCTGCTTATCATCGGTTGAAAAATTTAAAAGAGAAGTGGAAAAACATTTAATAAATTTTTATTCCTTCTCCCTTTGAGAGAGGGTTAGGATGAGGCTAAATGAAACGAAGAGACTTCATTAAAAAATCCTCTGTTGCAGGATTGGGATTGGCAGTTGTACCAAATCTTATTTACTCCAACCAGACAATTCTTACTAAAAGCAGGATTGCAAAAAACACTGCGATGGGAGAATTAATTTTTAAACCTGTTTTTGTTCAGAAAGGAAAAGGACCTCATCTGCTTGATTGGGCTTATGCAAGCGATTCAAGATGGGATGCATTTTTTTCAAATATAACTGCTTCAAAAGAAGGGGTTAAAATTTCGGACACTAATGGAAAAGAAAAATTCGGAGTTGATGTAAGATGGAACGTTGAAGGTTTTGGTTATATTTTCATTACAGCAGATAACAGCGGAGAATTTTATCAGCTTCCCCCTTCAGGAAAACAGCTTGAGCTTAATCTTAATTTTGAATTAGCAAAAAGCCGTGTTGCAAGAAACAGAAATCGCTTGAGTAAATTTTCTAAAGATAATTATTCCCCGTCAAGAGAAGTAAAATCATTTCTTAATCTTTCAGAGGAATTTTTAGAAGACGCTGAAAAAGCTGAATTGAATATAGAAAAGATGGGAATGCTTTCTCAGCAATCTCTTTATTATGCAATGTGGGGAGGAGAAAAATTAGAGCTTGATTATGCAAAATTTAAAATAAAAAAGGCTGGCTTCCGTCCCGAATTTTTTATTGGCTGCGATGCTCGTGGTTATTACCAGATGGATCCCGAAACTTTTATGAGATTGTTCACAGAGATTTTTAATTATGCCACCATCACTTATTATCTTGAAAGCGGAACTTATGAAGACTTTGAACCTCAGGAAGATAAAAAACAATTTGAAACTAGAGATCTGGTTTTCAAAAGATTAAAAGATAAAAATATTACTGTTGAAGGAAGACCTCTTTACTGGCCATATAAAACCGTAACTCCTGATTGGCTCCGGAATAAATCTTATGATGAAATATTGAAATATGTTGAAAAACATGTTAAAGAAGTTGTTGGTCATTATGGAGATCAGATGTATGCATGGGAAATTGTTAATGAATCTCACGACTGGGCAAATGAAACAAAGCTCACTCCCGAACAAATAACAAACGTAACTAAGCTTGCTTGTGAAGTTGCCAATGATACAAACCCGAAAGTTCATCGTTTAATTAATAATTGCTGTCCCTACGCTGAATATGTTCAGCTGAAAAAATGGGGAGAGCTTGGTGCAACCTATCCTCAACGGACACCGTTTCAATTTATGGAAGACCTGGTGGAAGCAGAAGTTGATTTTACTGTTACAGGGCAACAGATGTATTTTCCATACCGTGATTTACAGGATACAATTATCCTGATCGAACGTCTGGAAAAATTCGGCAGGCCTGTTCAACTAACGGAAGTTGGTGCAAGTTCAGGTCCGAATAAAGATTCCATTATGACCGGAAGACTTGGATTGCCTGAAGAGCCTTACATCTGGCATGGGCATTGGACTCAGGAAATTCAGGCTGATTGGATGGAAGGACTTTATACCCTTGCTTACAGTAAATCATGGATTGAAGCGGTTAACTGGTATGATTTTGTTGATCCTTTTTCCTGGATTAAGCAGGGGGGACTACTAGAATCACCGAAAGGAGAAATTAAACTTGTGTATGAAAGATTAATGACATTGCAAAAAGAATGGAAGAATTTATAAGCTAAACAATGAACAGAAGAGACTTCATCAGAAAATCTGCACTTGCAAGTGCTGGAGTTGTTGCAGCTACCAACCAAATTTTATCATCTCCTTTAATTCTTACCAAAAGAAGGACAATTCCTGTTACAGAAAAAGGTGAATTAATTTTCAAGCCTTATTTTGTTCAGGATGGAGCCGGACCTAATTTGGGAATGATAAAATCTTTTGAGAATATCGGACCTGCCGAATGGGATTTTCCAAGCTGGGCTTTTGCCAGTGATACTAAATGGGATGCTTTTTATTCAAATATTTTTTCAACGAAAGATGGAATTAAAATTTCAGATGCAGGGGGCAAAGAAAAATTTGGTGTAAATGTAAGATGGAATGTTGAAGGATTCGGTTACATTTATATGACTGCAGATAATGAAGGAAAGTTTTATGAACTTCCTGAAACCGGAAAAAGCAATTATCTCAACCTTAATTTTGAACTTGCAAAATCACGTGCAGCTAAAAACAGGGAGAGAATAAACCAATTTATAAAAGAAGGATGGCAGCCATCTAAAGATCTGAAACCATACATTGATCTTTCTGAAGAATATCTTGCAGATGCTGTTAAAGTTCAAAATAATGGGGAGAAATGTGGAAAACTTTCCCAAAGTTCCCTTTACTACTCAATGTGGGGAGGAGAAAAAATTGAGATAGAAAAAGCCTGGTATGATATTAAGAGGAATGGAAACAGAGAAAATTTTTTTATCGGCTGTGATACAAAAGGTTTTTCAAGGATGGATAAAGATCTTTTTATGGAACTTTTTTCCAATCTTTTTAATTATGCTACTATAACTCATTATCTTCCCCGTTTCCAGAAGGAGGAAGGGATTTATGATTATGGAGATCGTGATGAACAATTTAAAAGATTAAAAGAAAAAGATATTAGTGTTGAAGGTCGTCCGGTTTTTTGGGCTGATGAATGCTGCACTCCGGACTGGCTTATCAAAAAAAGTTATCCTGAAGTTCTAAAATATGTTGAAAAACATACTAAGGAAGTTGTCTCTCATTATGGCAATGAGATGTATGCATGGGAAATTATAAATGAAGCACATGATTTTGGTAATATTCAAAAATTACTTCCTGATCAACTCGTTGGAATTGCTAAGCTCATTGCTGATGTTTCAAAAGATACTAATCCAAAAGTTCATCGCTTAATAAACAACTGCTGTATCAATGCTGATTATATACAGATCTGGACAACTAAAGAAGTTTATAAAAGTAATCAGCTTGTTACACCACACCAATTTATAAAACTTTGTTATGAGGCTGGAGTTGATTTTACAATTACGGGTCAGCAGTTGTATTATCAATATACAAACAGAGATTTAGCCGATACAATCAGGATGACAGAGAGATTAAAAAAATATGGGAAACCAATTCAGATAACCGAGATAGGAACAACTTCAGGTCCTACAAAAGAAACAGTTGCATCTGGTGATTATGTTTTACCAAATCATCCTTACAGCTGGCATCGTGAATGGGATCCTGAACTTCAGGCGGAATGGATGGAACAGATTTATACTATAATGTACAGCAAGCCATGGATTGAAGCTATTAACTGGTATGATTTTGTTGATCCTTATTCTTTTATAAAAAATGGCGGGTTGGTTGCAAACCCTGAAGGTGAAATAAAGCCGGCTTATACAAGGTTGAAAAATTTAAAAGAGAAATGGAAAAATATTTAAGTGGGTAGTTTAATTTTCAAACCACACTTTGTTCAAAAAGGAAGCGGACCTCATATTGATCCGCTTATTTATCTGACTGATGAAAGTGAAAATACATTTCATTCACAGATTCTTTTAAGCAAAGAAGGTATTGTAGTTTCTGGAACAGAAGGAAAGGAAAAATTCGCTTTACATGTCCGGTGGAATGTTGAAGGTTTTGGTTATATCTATTGTTTTGCTGATAATGGCGGGGAATTTTATAAGCTTCCTTCTGACGGAGATAAGATATTAAATCTTAATTATGAACTCGCAAACAGCCGTGTAAAATTCAATCAGAGAAGATTAAATAAATTTTTATGGGACGATTGGTCACCTTCAAAGGAAGTAAGGGCATTAAAAGATCTTTCCGAGGAATTATTAAATGATGCAGAACATGTTAAAAATAATGAAGAAAAATGTTCTCTTCTTTCTCAGCTATCCTTAAAATATTCTATACTCGTATCTGATTATATAGAACTTGAGAAAGCAAGGTTTGATATTGATAAAACTGGAAGTAGAGCAGATTTTTTCTTTGGGTGCGATGCCCGTGGTTATTTCCAGATGGACAGTAATCTTTTTATGGAAAAATTTACAAACCTTTTTAACTATGCAACAATCACTCATTACCTTAAAGGCGATGTTGTTGATTTTGAAGCTGAAGAGGGAAAGAAACAATATGCAGTTCGTGAAGAAGTTCTTAAAAAATTAAGAGAAAATAATATTTCTGTTGAAGGACGTCCTTTATTATGGATTCATGAATGGGTTACGCCTGACTGGCTGAAGAAAAAAAAATATCCTGAACTGCTCAAATGGATTGAAAAACATGTTACCGAAGTAGTAGGTCATTATAAGGATGAGATTGAAGTATGGGAAGTTGTTAATGAACTTCACGATTGGGCAAATGAACTTCTTTTAACAAGAGAACAAACAATAGAAGTAACTAAACTTGCCTGCGATGTTGCTAGAAGCATTAATCCAAAAATTAAATTATTGATTAATAACTGCTGTCCCTTTGGTGAATATATTCAGTTAAAGAAGATGGGAAATCGGAATGCAATATCAGTTCAAAGAACACCGCATCAGTTTATTCAGGCTTTAGTGGATAATGATGTGGATTTTGATATTATCGGGGCACAACTTTATTTTGTATCTCGCTCAGCAGCGGATGCAATTAATAATACGGAAAGGTTTTTGAGCTTTGGAAAAGAAGTTCACCTGTCAGAAGTTGGTGCACCTTCTTTTGGATTAAAACTTGAATTTATTGACTCTGATCCCGGTGATTATTCAATGTATCCTTACGAATGGCATCGGCATTGGGATGAAGAATTACAGGCTGACTGGCTGGAATATAATTTTACTTATGCTTACAGCAAATCTCAAATCACTGCAGCCAACTGGTATGATTTTGTTGACCCAAAAGTATTTTTAAATAAGGGGGGCTTACTTCGTTCACCTGAAGGAGAAGAAAAAGCAGCTGTAAAACGATTGCTTTCTTTGAAAGAAAAATGGAATAAGCTGCCTTAAAAGCTAACACTTGACTTTAATCGGATGCAATAAAAAAAGTTAAATTATAAAACTATTTCTACAGTTTCTCATTCTTTTTAAACCGTCGAAACGGTTCTTAAAATTTTTCTTATCTACCAAGTTAACCTCGTTAAAACGAGGTGTTAATCTTTGTAATTAAAACTTTAAGAAGATAAAATGAATAACATCAATCGTAGATTATTTATTAAAAAAACTGCATTAAGTACAGCAGCTATCACCGCTTCACCATTTATTAATTGGAGCTCGATATTTGCTAAGACAAATAAAGATTTAATACTTCGCCCTTATCCACACCCATGGCAGCAAAAATTTGATTGGGTTTATGCGGCAGATGAAAATGAAGACCCTTTTTTTTCATCTTTAAAAGTAACCCAGGATGGAGTAACTGTACCATCTGATTTTGAGAATAAAAAATTTTCAATTAATGGAAGATGGTATGTCGAAGGATTCGGATATGTAATGCTCGGAGCTGATAATGGTGGAGAATTTTATTCCATAAATAATTTTCCTGAACATGGAATTTTAAATTATGAATTCGCAAAAAGCAGAGTAATCCGAAATAGAAATGTAAAGGCAAGATACGAGAAAGAAGAAACGATATTTTCTGATGAAGTAAATTATCTTACAAATCTTTCTGAAGAATTATTTGAGGATGCAACCAAATCTTTAAACAATCCGGAAAAATCAGTTAAGTATGCTGATGATTCATTAAAATATGCCTTATGGGCAGGAGAAAAGATTGAGCTTGAAAGAGCCCGAAGTGAAATTGAAAGATTAAATAGAAAAGACCATGTTTATTTTGGATGCGAAACCCGGCAGTATATATGGGCTAAATCTGAATATATGACAAAACGATTTGAAGAGGTTTTTAATTTTGCTACGATCACTCATTATATATGGGATACCTGGTATGAATTATTTGAACCGAGTGAAGGAGTTTATAACTGGGGTGTGAAGGATAATATTGTAAACTGGCTTTCATCAAAAAATATTACAATGCAGGGAAGACCACTCTTCTGGTTTCATCCTATTGTAACTCCGGATTGGCTTAAGAATAAAAATTTTGGTGAATTGAAAAAATATGTTGAAAAGCATACATATGATCTTGTAACTCATTATGGAGATAAAGTTTTGCAGTGGGAAGTAGTGAATGAATATCATGACTGGGCCAATATTCATAATCATACTCCGGAACAAATTACGGAAATAACAAAGCTTGCTTGTGAAAAAACAAAAGAAGCAAATTCCAAAGTTGTTAGAATAATTAATAATTGTTCTCCCTGGGCTGAATACGTTGCTAATGGAAGAATGGCAAGAATGGATGCAACCCGTCTCCTTCGTTCACCTAGAAAATTTTTACAGGATTTAAATGATGCAGGAGTTGAATATGATGTGCTGGGAATACAGATTTATTTTCCCCGCAGAGATCTTTCAGATATTGTAAGATTAATTGAAAGACTGGAAAAATTTGGTAAACCAATTTATATAACTGAATTCGGAACATCGTCAGGTCCAACTAAAGAATTAATTGCAACCGGTGAAATGAAACTTCCGGATGAACCATATGAATGGCATCGCCCCTGGGATGAAGAATTGCAGGCGGAATGGCTTGAACAGGTTTATACTCTTTATTACAGCCGACCAACAATAAAAGCAATTAACTGGTATGATTTCTCTGACTTCAGACCACACATCCGCAACGGGGGTTTAATAAGAGAAGACAGTACTGCTAAAAGATCATTTTTTAAATTGAAGGAATTATTAGAATCATGGAACAGACTACCAAAATCTTAGGGGAAGAAAAATGGAATAAAGAGATGACATCCAGAGAAAGAATACTTACTGCAATGCGAAGAGAAAAAGCAGACTATGTCCCTGTAAGTCCGGATATTTCTGTAATGGTTCCCGACAGGTTAGACGGCAGACCGTTTTATGAAATTCATCTTGACGGAAAAGAACATAACGGCTGGACATCTGCAACACACGGTGAAGTATATGTTGAAGCTGTCAAATATTTTGGAATGGATGGATTTTATATGTATGGCGGTTTAAAACAAATTGGTCCGGATAGACCTGAATTTGAAAGCAAAATTATTGACATGCCTGAAGGAAAATTGGTTGAAAGAATCTGTCATACTTCTAAAGGTGATCTAACCGAAAAAGAAATGTACTTTAGCAATGAGCCGCCATGGCGGGAAGATAAACCTATTAAAGATCTTTATCCTGATTTTGAAAAGATGCAGCTTTATATGGGATTAAGCGATTGGAAATGGGAAAAAGAATATAAGGATAAACATGTAATAGGCGATTATGGAATTTATATGGGAATGATTCCTGTTTTCCAGGATTGGTGGTTTCATTACAGGCAGGGAGGATTTGAGCAGTGCTTTATGGATTTTTTGATGGATGCTGATTTCATGGATAAAGTTCATGAGTACTGGATGGAATGGGCGATTGCAAATGTTAAAGCTATGCTTGAAGCAAAACCGGATGTTATAATGCTTGGTGGTTCAAGTGCAAGCTTGAGTGTAAGCTCTCCTGCTATTTTTAGAAAATATGAACTCCCTTTTATCCAGAAAGCTTCAACAATTTGCAAAGAAGCGGGAATAATTTCTCATCTACATATCTGCGGAAAATCATGGCCTTTGATAGAAATTGCTGCTAAAGAAAGTGATCTGACTTCAATGGAGCCAATGGAAGAACCTCCAACGGGAAATGTTGATCTTGCTCAAGTGAAAAAGATTGTTGGTGATAAACTTTGTATAAAAGGAAATATTAATACAACAGAATTTATGCTTACTGCTACTCCAAAAGAAGTTGAAGATAAGTGTAAAAGATTAATTGATACTGTGGGTTATGATGGAGGATTTATTCTTTCAACCGGGGATCAATGTGGAAGAGATACACCGGATGCAAATATTTTTAAGATGGTTGAAGTTGCAAAAACTTATGGCAAGTACTGATTTTAAATTGAAGCAAATTTACAAGCACTATTTATATTTATAGATTAGAATACTTTGATCAATTAACACAAAGAAGATATTGCTAAAATGAAATAATGAAAATATTAATAATAGGGGGAACAGGTTTTATTAGTAGAAATATTGTTAAACATTTATTAAACCATAACCACGAAGTTACGATCTTCAATAGGGGAAAATCGCCGGGCTTTTTGAGACAAAATAAAAATCTCCGGATCATACATGGAGATAGAAAGAATGAATCGGATCTTAAAAAAGTTATAAGTAATTCAACCTTTGATGTAGTTTACGATATGGTCTCTTATAAACCAGAAGAATCAGAAAGTTCAGCAAAAATTTTCAAAGGAAAAATAGGAAGATTTATCCATTGCAGTACTGTTTCAGTTTATATGATTTCTGCCGATGTAACTTGTCCGATTACGGAAGATCAGGATAAGAATAAGTTAATGGAATATTTCCCGAACAATCCTTTTGGAATGGATTACGGAATAAATAAAAGAAAATGTGAAACAGTTTTGTGGAATTTCCATGATGAAAAATATTTTCCTGTCACATGTCTTCGTCCGACTTTTGTATCAGGACCTGAAGATCCTACAAACCGCGATTATTTCTGGATTGAAAGAATCAAAGATGGAAAACCTTTACTTGTTCCCGGTACCGGTGAATTCAGATTTCAACAGGTTTTTGTAAAAGATGCAGCAAAAGCTTTCTGCGATCTTCTTGAATATAATATTACAATTGGTGAGTCATACAACGTTGCTGCAGAGGAAATATTTTCTTTAAATGAATATCTAAAGGCACTTGGTGAATTATTGAATACTTCACCAGAGCTTGTACACCTGGAACAAACTGTCTTTGATAAGCTTGATATAAGCTATTATCCCGGATCGGATGTTTTCCCATTTAATACAAGAAGGGATGCATTTTTTAGTCTGGAAAAAATTAAGAATGATATTAATTATAGGACTACTCCGTTTAAAGAATGGATGCAAGAGACAATCAATTGGTATTTAAATGAATTTAAAGGACACTCAGCAGCATATAGTAAACGTAAAGAAGAAATAAAAATTATGGAATCGCTCGTAAATTGACAGGTTTCTTTTTCAGAAAAATATTGTTCTCCTTACTCACAATTATTTTTTTTCAAGTAACCATAAATCACTTGTTATCGGCCCAAACAATTTCTTTAAATGGTAATTGGCAATTTACAATCGATTCAAACAAAGCTTTGACAATTGAATCAATTAAAAATTGCGAATTTAGAAATTCAGTGGTTCCTCTTTCCTGGCAAGCACAATTCGATGATTTAAGAAATTACCAGGGAGTTGCCTGGTATAAAAAATCTTTTACACTTTCAAAGATTGATCGGGGTAAAATTGTCTTAATAAAATTTAATGCCGTTGATTATTTATCTGAAGTTTACATAAATAATAGTTCTGTCGGAAAGCATGAAGGTGGTTATACTCCTTTTGAGTTTGATATTACGGATTACATAAACGAAGGATTAAATGAAATAGTTGTACGGGTTATGGACCCTGTTAATAATGAAACGATGACAGAAGGAATAAGTTACCTTAATATTCCTCATGGTAAACAATCATGGTATGTAGAGACAAGCGGAATTTGGCAGGATGTAAATATTTTTATAAAACCAGGCTTATTCATTAAATCTTTGAAAATAATACTTTCAAATGATGGAATTGTTGAGGTTAAAATTAAATTAAATAAACCAGACCCATCTAATAATAAAATTAAATTAATAATAACTGACGGGAATAAAAAGATTGTTCTAAACAAAAAAGTAAATATTTCAAAGAATGAAACAGAAATACAAATAACAGAAAAAATTAATAATCCTCAACTATGGAGTTTTGACTCACCCTACCTGTATGAAGTTGAAGCAGAAATTAATGGAGATAAAATAATTGAAAGATTTGGTTTTAGATTAATTGAAGCAAAGAATAAAAAACTTTATTTAAATGGAGAACCATTTTACTTAATTGCTGCGCTCGATCAGGATTTTTATCCTGAAACTATTTATACAACTCCTTCTGAAGAGTACATACGTAATGAAATGTTAAAGGCAAAGCAGCTTGGGTTGAATATGCTTCGTTGCCACATTAAAGTCCCTGATCCGGTTTATTTAAAAGTTGCTGATGAAGTTGGTTTATTAGTCTGGTATGAAATCCCTAACTGGGATGTTTTTTCTTTAGAAGTTGCAGCTCGTGGATCAAAAACAATTGATGAAATGCTTGAAAGAGATTGGAATCATCCATCATTAGTTATAATAAGCATAATTAATGAAAGCTGGGGAATTAATCTTCAAAAAAAAGAAGAACGAAGCTGGCTATTAAATGAATTTGGCAGAGTTAAAGAGAAAGCAACCGGTAGGCTTGTGGTTGATAATAGTCCTTGTTATGGAAACTTCCATTTAAAAAGTGATATTAACGATTATCATACTTACTGGTCTATTCCGGATAATAAAAAAAATTTTGACAAAACAATTAAAGAATTTTCTCAACGACCCAAATGGCTTTTTAGTGAATTTGGAGATTCCAGGGAAACCGGGAATGAACCTTTATTGATTTCTGAATTCGGTAACTGGGGACTTCCAAAACTTTCTGAGCAATTACCATGGTGGATTGAAAGACAGTTCATTGATATTGACGTTTCGCTTCCCAAAGATTTTATTAAAAGATTCTCTGATTATAAATATGATGAAATATTTAATTCATATAATGATCTTGCCGAAGAATCACAGCTTGCGCAGTTTACTGCGCTTAAATATGAAATTGAGACAATAAGGATGAATACAGAGATACAGGGTTATGTTATTACAGAATTTACTGATTTAAACTGGGAATGTAACGGTCTTCTTGATATGTGGAGAAATTTCAAAATTTATTCTGATGATCTTCCTCTGATTCAACAGCAGGATGTTATTATTCCAAGACCTGTAAAATATAATTATTTGGTTTCAGAAGAAGCTGAAATAGAATTATTCATTTCTCATTTCAGCAATAAAAATTTTAAAAACACAAAGCTTAAATGGAAAATCAGTAATGGGAAATCAGGGATAATTAATGTGCCGGAAATAAAGAGAGGAGATGTGATTCAAATTCAATCTTTAAAGTTCAAATTACCATACAAAAGTATTTCGGCTAAGGAAAAGATTGAATTTGAACTAGTAGAAGATGGGAAAATATTGTCTAAAAATTTTATCGAACTTTTTATTTATCCTGATAACAAAATCTTGTCAAAAGAAATTAAGTTTCATCCTAAATACTCGTTAAATGATTTTGCGGATCAATTAAAAGAAAATTATGTAATAAATGATTCCAGTACTTTAATTGTATCAAATCTGGTTGATGACGAAATTTTGTCATTAATATCAAACGGTTCCAATTTAATATGTTTAGCAGATAGTAATACGGTTCTGCCTGACTCTTTTCCTATAAAGTTATTAAGCAGAACCACAGAATGGTATGATGGAAATTGGGCTTCAAATTTAAATTGGATGAGAAGTGAAAGTGAAGTTTTTCAAAATATTTCGTTTTCAAAAAGTTTTGGATTTGAAACTACGCAAACATCCCCGGAGTGGGTAATAACAGGAATTCCAAAAGCAAATTTTTCTGATGTTTTAGCCGGAATGTTTGTTGGATGGCTTCATTTAAATTCTGGTTACATTGTTCAAATGCAGTATAATAAAGGTAGAATAATTTTTTGCACTTTTCCAATTGCAAAAAATTATTCCAATGATCCTTTCGCAAAAATTTTGTTTAATAACCTGATCAATTATATCAGCACTAAAAGTTATAAATCCACTTTAAATTGGCAAGTAAACTGAAACAAAAATGGAAAATGAAAAATTAAAATCATTTGTTATTAGAGAAATAGAAAAATCAAACGGTATACTGCGGCTTAAACCAGCATGGGTTGCGAGAGATTTTCTACCTCCCGGAAAAAGATTAGGATTGCCGGAAGAACAATATAACCTCGGTGAACGAGGAGGAATTTGTGAAAGATGGATTGGTTCAACTACCAAAGCAGATAATAAATTTGGAGTACCAAATGAAGGTTTAAGCTTTCTTAATATTAACTCTGAATTTGAAATCACCTTGAAAAATGCAGTAGATGTAGTGCCTGAATTAATTTTAGGGGAAAATTATTCCAAAACTCATAGAGGATTGAACAGGCTCGCAAAAATTTTTGATTACGAATTCAGACTTCCATATCACATTCACCAAATGCAGCATCATGCTCAATTAGTAGGAAGGAATTCCAAGGACGAAGCTTACTATTTTCCCGAAGGATTAGAAATGGGGAAAGAAGCCGATACTTTTTTTGGTGTTCACCCTTTTATAACAAATGAAAAAAAATATGAACTGCTGCTAAAACCTATGCTTGAGTGGAAGGACGATTCGATTCTTCAATATGCAAGAGCATTTAAACTTATGCCCGATGATGGCTTCCATATACCATCAGGAGTTCTTCATGCACCCGGTTCTGCATTAACGATCGAACTTCAGGAAGATTCAGATGTATTTACAATGATGCAGGCAAAGGTTGGAGGGAAGATTATTAATAAAGATCTGTTATTTAAAGATGTTAGAAAAGAAGACAGAGAAAAACATGGTGAAAGAATAATTCTTGAAATGATTGATTGGGAAACAAGCGGGGATCCTTATTTTTATGAGAACCGGCATACTCCACCAATCCTAATTGAAGAAACAAAAACAAATAGCGGTGAGGAATATTGGATTTTTTATAATACAAACAAATTCAGCGGCAAAAAATTAATTGTTCACCCAAATGGAAAATTTATTTCGACAGATAAAGGGGTTTATAATATTCTTGTTTGGAAAGGAAAAGGAAAATTTGCAGGAATCGATATTGAAGCAGGTGGAAATTTTGATAAAGATGAATTATTAATTTGTTATGATGCTGCTGTAAATCCTTTAATTATAGAAAATACAGGTAAGGAAGATCTTCACATAATTAAGTTTTTTGGTCCCGATATAAATCCTGATGCTCCATTGCTGGCAAAATATATTTAAAATGATTTCTACAGTAGAAAAAAAATTAATAATATCAAATCCTGATGAATTATTTTTCGGACTGGCTCCAAAACCAGTAAAATGTCAAAGAGGATTTGAAATAGGAAATGGGGTAGTTTATCCGGAAATAAATTTCACACTCCCCCAAATAATAATAAATGAGTCAACCTGGAAAGAAGTTAAATCTATTTACACGGAAATTATTGGTGAAGTTTGCAAAAGAGCAATTGAATTAAAAACTCCGGCATTAGTTGTTGAATTCGAATTACTTCCGCCAATGACAATGAATCCAGAATGGGGAGCAGAGATAACAAAAATACTTTCTGAAAATTTGGATGTGTTTTATAAAAAATCGGGATTAAAATCTGCATTACGGGTAACTCCTGTAGATATAAGAGATACCAACCGTCCTCCATTGATGAGAAGTGGTGAATTAACAGTTAATATGTTCCGGTCTTTTGAACTATGTGCACAAGCTGGCGCTGATATGTTGTCAATAGAATCAACAGGTGGAAAAGAAGTTCATGATGATGCATTAGTAAATGCAGATTTATCGGGAATCATTTTTTCTCTTGGAATTCTTGCTGTAAAAGATATGCAGTATTTATGGGAAAGAGTTGTTGATATTTCAAAGAATCATAATGTTATTCCTGCAGGTGACACTGGATGTGCATTTGCAAACACTGCAATGATTCTTGCAGATAAGGGAATGATTCCTAAAACTCTTGCTGCAGTAATACGTGTTGCAACAGTTGTTCGCAGCCTTCAGGCTTATTTAGCTGGTGCAATTGGACCTAGCAAAGATTGTGCATACGAAGGTCCGTACATAAAAGCAATAACAGGTATTCCAATTTCAATGGAAGGAAAAACCAGTGCTTGTGCTCATCTTAGTTATTTGGGCAATATTGCTTCTGCAGCAGCCGATCTTTGGAGTAATGAATCGGTACAGAATGTAAAGCTGCTTAGTGCTTATGCCCCTGTTGTCTCACTCGAACAGCTTATTTATGATTGCAGGTTAATGAATCTTGCATTGAAAAATGGGAATGAGTTTACACTAAAATATAGAAATCTAATGGTTGAGAGTGATGCAGGGTTAGATCCGCAGGCATATATTCTAAAGCCCGAAATCATAATTAGTTTGTCTCAAAAAATTATTCAGGAAGATTCTCCTTATAAAATGACTTTATGCGCAGTTGATGAAACCCTAAAACTGCTAAGAGATGCTTCAGATAAAAAAGAAATTAAATTAAATGAAATGGAACTTCGCTGGCTGGATATACTTTCAATGCAGTTTGATGAAATTCCAGGAGATGAAATTAATTTAATTAAAAAGATGAAAAATGGTATTTATGCAGATAAATTTTTGCCGGCAGAATATGATATCTAAATTAAAGATTGAAAAAACCTAAAGAGGAAATAAATGAACCTGATTGAAGTAATAAAGGAAAATGTTATTAGAGGTCATACAGATTCGAATGCAAAGTATCCTCCTGATCTTGCTGGAAAACCTGGAGTAAAAGATCTTGTTCAGAATGCAATTGATGAAATGATACCTGCTTCACAAATATTAAATGAATCTTTAATTGCAGGAATGGAAATAGTCGGGAGTAAATTTTCAGCCGGAGAATATTTTGTACCAGACATGCTTCTTTCAGCACAGGCTATGAAATCGGGAATGCAAATAATAGAGCCATTATTAAAAAGTGAAGATTCAAAAAAAATTGGTACAGTTGTTATTGGAACTGTTAAAGGAGATATGCATGATATCGGGAAAAACCTTGTAAGAATGATGCTTGAAGGAGGTGGATTTGAAGTTATTGATCTTGGAATAAATACTCCACCTGAAAAATTTATAGAAGCTGCAAAAAAATATCCTGATGCAATTATAGGTATGTCTGCTCTGCTAACAACTACAATGGAGAATATGAGAATTTCTATTGAAGCATTAAGAGCTAATGGTTTAAATAATAAAGTTATAATTGGTGGTGCAGCAGCAAGCCAGAAATTTGCAGATGAAATTCATGCAGATGGTTTTACAAGAGATGCAGCACAATCTGTTCAACTTGTTAAAAGATTAATTGGATTAGCCGCATAACAATGCCTCTTTTAAAATGCTCTGATCCTTTACCAGAATGGAGTGAACTCGATTTCATTGAAACATTTGAAATTAAAAAAGGTGAAGTGAAATCTCTTATACAGAAATCTATTAAAGAAAAAATTTTTATTGGTGAAGGATCCTGTGAAATATTTATGGATATGAAAAATTTGAAAGCAAAAAGAGAGGATTATCTGGAATTGAATAATCCCGGTTCAGAAATAAGAATAAGGGCTGAAGAAGATTGCATCGTAATTCATATTGGTGGTCGCTGGTCAGATGAAACTGGTTCTTGCGGTGTATTCAAAATTAATAATAGTGAAAGTCCGTATAATGCAGGTGATCCTGTTAACTATGACAGAAAAACAGAATTTGATAATCATTTTCATGATTGTGATGAATACTGGATTATCTTTAAAGGTTCAGGACTCGCAGTTTCCGAAGGGGAAAAATATGATTTAAAGCCTGGTTATTTACTTGCAACAAGAATGGGAGATCATCATGATCTTATAAATGTTAATGAAGAAATTCATGGAGTATGGTTTGAGACGAGCCTGAAAGGTAAAAAAAGATTAGGACATCTTTGGAATCACCCTCATTCAAAATAAATAAAATAAAAAAATGAAATACAGTTTTCTAGGAAAATCAGGCTTACAAGTCTCTGAAATCTGTTTCGGCGTAATGACTTTCACGAGCAAAAAAGGTTGGACTCATCTTGGCAACCAGGAACAGAAAGATGCAAACAGATTAACATCTATAGCAATTGAGAATGGAATAAATTTTTTTGATACTGCCGATGTTTACTCACTTGGAATTTCTGAAATAATGCTTGGAAAAGCTTTGGGCAGTAAGAGAAAAAATGTTGTAATTGCAACTAAAGGCGAAGGAAAAATGTGGGATGGTCCAAATGGTGAAGGTCATTCAAGACAACATTTAATCCGTGCTTGCGATGAAAGTCTCAAGAGATTAAAAACAGATTATATAGATCTTTACCAGGTTCACTCTTTTGATTTTATGACACCGCTTGAAGAGACTATGAGTGTTCTTGATACACTTGTTAAATCAGGAAAAGTCAGATATATAGGCATATCAAATTTTTTTGCCTGGCAGATAATGAAACTTCAGGCAATTGCTGAGAAAAATAATTGGGAAAGAATTACAAGTCTACAGGCTTATTATTCCTTAGTTGGACGGGATCTTGAATATGAACAAATCCCCCCTTGTATTGATCAGGGGATTGGAATAATCGTGTGGAGCCCTCTGCATGGCGGTATTCTTTCAGGTAAATACCGTAAAGGAAAAAAATGGCCAAAAGGAACAAGATTGGTAAAACCCGGTCATCATCTTCCTTATAATGTTAATAGAGGAGAAGAAATTTTAACTGTTATGGAAAAAATTTCTAAAGAAAGAAAAGTTTCAATGAGTCAGGTTGCACTAAATTATACTTTAAGAAAACCGGGAATTACTTCTGTCATAATCGGTGCAAGAAATGAAAAACAACTTTTAGATAATATAGCAGTAAGTGATTGGGAACTAAATGAAGAAGAAATTAAGCAACTTGATGAAGTTAGTTCACCGGCAAGAATTTATCCTTACTGGTACTTTGATATTTTCAAAAAAGAAAAAATGGAAAATTATTTTAGAAATCTTTATAAGAAGGGGAATTAATGGAATATAGAAATCTTGGAAGAACAGGGGTAAAAGTTAGCCCGCTTTGTCTTGGCTGCATGATGTTTGGAAGAAAAGCTGATGAAAAACTTTCTATGGAAATTGTTGATAAAGCTATTGATGAAGGAATTAATTTTTTTGATACAGCCAATGCTTACCAGCGAGGTATTAGTGAGGAATATTTGGGGAAAGCATTAAAGCGAAATGGGAAAAGAGACAGCGTAATAATTGCAACCAAAGTTCATGGAATGATGAAAGACAATGACCCTAATGCCGGTGGAATCAGCAGAAGACATATTATAGCGCAATGCGATGCTTCATTAAAAAGATTGCAGACAGAATATATAGATATTTACCAGCTCCACAGACCGCAAAGTGATATTGCCATAGATGAATCATTAAGAGTATTTGATGATCTTATAAAATCAGGTAAAGTAAGATATATTGGAACAAGCACTTTTGCTCCATGGCAGGTAGTGAATGCCATTTGGGTTTCAAAGGAATTAGGTTTAAATAGATTTATTTCAGAACAGCCTCCTTATCATTTACTGGATAGAAGGATTGAACGTGAATTATTTCCTGTTGCACAAAATTTTGGATTGGCAATTCTTCCCTGGGCTCCGCTTGCTGGTGGATTTCTAACTGGTAAATATAAAAGAGGTAAAGAAAGACCAGCTGACAGCCGTTTTAAAGATAGTAATGAATGGGCTGATCATCATTTTACTGAAGAAGCTTTCAAAGTACTCGATGTTGTTGAAGAGATTGCAAAAGAGAAAAAATGTTCATCTGCTCAATTGGCATTATCCTGGACAATTCAAAAACCGGAAATAACAAGTTCAATAATAGGTCCGAAAAATTTGGATCAGCTTATTGATAATCTTGGTGCGCTTAAAGTTAAGCTTACTGACGAAGACAACAGGAGATTTGATAAAGTATCAATGCCGGGAAGAACAATCCTATCTTATTATGAAGTTGATTTTAATTATTATAAATACAGATAGAAATTAAAGTACAGTAAATGAACTATTATCTTGGGCTTGACATTGGAACTACGGGAGCTAAAGCTATTCTTATTAATTCAAGCGGTGAAGTTATATCAAGTGCAACCTCAGAGTACTTAATGTATAATCCGAAACCTCTTTGGTCGGAACAAAATCCTGAAGATTGGTGGAAAGCGACACAAAATTCTATTAAAGATATATTTAAAAAATCAGGGATTAAAAATTCGGAAGTTAAAGGAATGGGATTAACCGGGCAAATGCATGGTCTGGTTCTTCTTGATAAAGATGGAGAAGTACTTCGTCCTTGCATAATGTGGAATGACCAGAGAACTATTAAAGAATGCGAAGAGATTACTTCATTATTTGGATTTGATAATTTACTAAGGATAACGGGTAATCCTGTTTTACCTGGATTTACGGCACCCAAAATACTCTGGGTTAAAAAAAATGAAACGCAGGTTTACAAAAAAATTGAACACATACTTCTTCCTAAAGATTATATCCGGTTTTGCTTGACTGGAGAGTTTGCAACCGATGTTTCTGATGCATCCGGTACTTCTCTTCTCAATGTTGGTAAAAGAAATTGGGCAGATGAAATCCTTTCAGTGTTGGATATTCAAAAAGCCTGGATGCCGGAAGTTTATGAATCAATTGAAATAACAGGAAAAATAAAAAAAAGTGCTGCTGAAAAAACCGGACTCAACTACGAAACTCCAATTGTTGCAGGAGGAGGTGACCAGGCAGCTGGCGGTATTGGAACCGGTACAGTTAAAGATGGAATTACATCTGTTGTACTTGGAACATCCGGAGTTGTTTTTTCTCATACCAATAATTTAACAATTGAACCCGAAGGTAAACTTCATGCTTTTTGCCATGCAGTTCCTGGTGCATGGCATGTAATGGGGGTTACACTTTCTGCCGCTGGTTCTTTAAAATGGTATAAAGAAATTTTTGGAGAAACTGAAAAACAAATAGCTGCTGAAAAAAACATAAATGTTTATGATCTGCTGACTAAACTGGCAGGAGAAATACCTGCAGGGAGTGAAGGTTTAATCTTTCTTCCTTATTTAACGGGCGAAAGAACTCCTTACCCTGATCCCGATGCTAAGGGAACTTTTACCGGAATTACAATCAGGCATAATAAAAAACATTTTATCAGGTCAATACTTGAAGGAGTTGCTTACAGTCTTAAAGATTGTTTAGAATTAAATAAAAGATTAGGTCTCGGAATATCTGAAATCAGGATTTCAGGTGGAGGAGCGAAGAGTAAATTATGGAGGCAAATTCTTACTAATGTTTTTAACACTGAAATAGTAACATTAATAACAACTGAAGGGGCTCCTTATGGTGCAGCACTACTTGCAGCGGTTGGAACAGGCGAGTATTCAAGTGTAGAAGAAGTTTGTGAAAAAACTATTAAGATTTCTGAAAGTACTAAACCAGCAGCAGATAATGTAAAATTGTATGAGGAATATTATGATATATATAAAAATCTTTATCAATCCTTAAAAGGATCCTTTAACAAAATTAGTTCTGCAGTTGAAAAGCAGTTTAGGCAATAAATATATGTTTAATGAGATTGGTAAGAATATTTAAGTTGCCGATCCTTTTATACACAGAATGGAGTCGAAAGATTTCATATCTATAATTATGGAATATCCGGAATTCATTAAAGCTATATCTTCAAAGATTAATTCAAAAAAATAAAATGGCAGTAAAAATTTTACTTGATACAGATATCGGAAGCGATATTGATGATGCAGTTTGTCTTGCTTATCTGCTGGCAAATCCTGAATGTGAATTGTTTGGAATAACAACGGTTACTTCAGAACCTGTTAAACGGGCAAAGCTTGCAAGTGTGCTTTGTAAAATTGCAGGGAAGGATATTCCAATTTATCCAGGGGTAGAAAATCCTTTGATTATTCCACAGCTTCAAACAAGTGCAAAACAGGCTGGCGCTTTAAAAAGGTGGGAACACAAAAATAATTTTCCTGAAGGAGAAGCAGTTGAGTTTCTAAGATCAACTATAAGAAAAAATCCAGGCGAAATTATTTTATTAACAATTGGTCCATTAACAAATATTGGTCTGCTATTTTCAATAGATCCTGAAATTCCTTATTTGTTAAAAGGACTTTATTCCATGAGCGGTAATTTTTTAAGGAAAGATAAAAAACTCCCTAAGTTAGAATGGAATGCAATGGGAGATTATCATGCATCAGCAATAGTTTATAATTCCAAAATAAAAGTTCATCGTTCATTCGGATTGGATGTAACTTCAAAAGTGATTATGAAAAAAAATGAGTTTAAAGAAAAATTTTCTCATCATAATTTATTTAAACCTGTTCTTGATTTTTCCAAAGCATGGTTTGAGGAATGGAATGGGATTACTTTTCATGATCCTTTAGCAGCTGTTGCAATATTTAACAAGAATGTTTGCGGATATGAAAAAGGTTTAGTTGAGATTGAACTTGAAAAGAAAAAAGAGAGGGGATTAACAAAATGGAAACATGTATCTAATGGCAAACACGAAATAGCGGTTACAGTTAATGCAGGTAAATTTTTTGAAAATTATTTTTCAGTATTTAAATGAAAATATTCTTTCTTCTTTTTATAACAGTTGTAATATCGTTTTCAGGTTGTTCGGATAAAAAGAAAAGTGAGAATGGGAAAATTACAATTACTTTCTGGCACAGCTTTGTTTCACGAACGATACCTGCATTTAATGATCTTATTGAATGGTATGAAAAAGAAAACCCGGATATAAAAATAGTTGCTCAATATGTTCCCAGCGGCGATCCATTAATTCAGAAATTAATAACAGCAATTCAAAGTAATACAGCACCGGATATTTCATGGCTTCATTCAGATTTTTTGCACAAGCTTGTTGGGGCTGATGCAATTTATAAGATGGATCACTTTATAAATGGACCTGATGGTTTAAATGAAGAAGAAATGAAGGACATTTTTCCCCAATCACTTCAATCTGCAAAATGGAGAGATACACTTTATTCTATGCCGATGGAAGCTACAACTCTTGCTTTAATCTATAATAAAAATAAATTTAAAGAGTCTGGGCTTGATCCCGAGAAACCTCCTAAAGACTGGGATGAACTTTTTGATTATGCTGTGAAACTTACAAAAGATAAAGATGGTGATGGCAAAATAGATCAATACGGATTTTATATTCCTGCATTCCCGGCTTCGGGACCTTTAAGTGTATGGATGGTTTTGCAATGGACGCCTTTTCTCTGGCAGGCAGGCGGTATAGAAATAAATGAAGATCAGACTAAAGTTTTATTTAATAGTGATGCGGGTGTACAAGCTTTAGCATTATGGAAGAAAATTTTCGAAGCGGAGAAATTTTATAATTTTACGCTTACACACGATTTAGGTTTTATTTCGGGAACAATTGCGATGATAATGGATGGTCCCTGGGATTTACCCGAATTCAGAGAAATTAAAAATTTTGAATGGGGGGTAACTTATCTCCCGGCTGGCCCGGTTAAAAGAGCTACTTACATGGCAGGTGAACATCTTGCAGTTTTTAAACAAAGCAAGCATCCTGATGAAGCATGGAAATTTATCAAATGGATACTTCGGCCAGATGTTCAGGCAAAATTTTCTGAGGAGTCCGGTTATCTTCCCATAAGAAAATCAGTTCTTGAGTTACCTGGCTATAAAAAATTTCTGGAAAACGATCCAGCAATGAAATCTTTTGTTGATCAGATTGAGATTAGTATGGCTCGAGCATCTATAGATTTTTTCAGAGTTGAAATAAATCAAAATATTGCTGAGGCTGTTGAGAAAGCAATAATAGGAAACCAGGATATAAAAACTATTCTTGGGCAAGCGGCTGAAAAATCAAATAAACTTCTTCAATCTGTTAAAAAAGGAAATAAAAAATGATAATAGGCGAAGGAAATTTTAAATATGAATGGATAGAAAATTGGGCAAAAATTCCTGATACGGTAAGTGGGAGAGAAAATGGAAGAACCCATGGAATTGTTGTTTTAAAGAATGGAAATATTGCTGTTTTTAATCAAGCTGATCCTGCTGTTCTTATTTTTAATTCCAATGGAGAATTAATTAATTCCTGGGGGAATAGGTTTAATGGCGCTCATGGTTTGACCTTGACAGAAGAAAACGGAAAGGAATATTTTTGGCTGACAGATCAATATTCCTGTGAAGTTGTTAAAACAACAATTAATGGAAAAACTTTATTGAGGATTGAAAAACCACGGATAAAGCTTTATGAAGAAAAAGAATACTCACCTACCTGGGTTGCAGTTTTTGAAGAGAGATTTGGCGGGAATGGTGATATTTGGGTAACAGATGGTTATGGTTCAAATCTTATTCATAGGTATAGTAAAGAAGGCATCTATCTTAAAAGTATTAATGGTGAAGAGGGAAAGGCTGGTGTCTTCAAATGCCCGCATTCAATTTTTATCAATACAAGGGAGCCCGAACCGGAATTATATATTGCAGACAGAGGAAATAAAAGATTTCAGGTGTATGATACTGAAGGAAATTATAAAAGAAGTTTTGGTAAAAATATATTAATCTCTCCTTGTGGAGGCGTAATAAAAGACAATTTACTTTATATACCAGAGCTTCGTGCAAGGGTAGCAATATTTGATGAAAATGATAAACTGATTACTTACCTTGGAAGAAATGAGTCGGTTTGTGATTTACCAGGATGGCCTAATCATACAAAAAAATTAATTCAGAAGGGGAAATTCAATAGCCCGCATGATATGGCTGTTGATGAAGAAGATAATCTATATATAGTTGAATGGATTATTGGTGGTAGAATAACCAAACTTAGAAGATTGAAATAAATAGAAAGGAAAAAAATATGCCTGTAAAAACGTATTTCGGAATAACAGAAGAGCACAAAAGAAAATATCGGCAAGATGGCTTTTTTATTCTTGAAAGTATAATTCCCGATGAAGAACTGGCTTTAGTCCGGAAGGAATGTATGGAATTAATTAAAGAACAGGATAAAGAAATGGATAAGCTGGGAACTAATGTATTAAATCTCAGCAGAAAAAACAGCCGGTATTTTGTTTTTCTTGCTTCCCAAAATCGTCCTCAGCTGGGTGAAATAATTTTTAGTGATTTAATGGCTGAAATTTGTAAGGCAACTATTGGAGATGATGCTTATCTTTTTTGGGAACAGTTTGTTGTGAAAGGAACAGATCCAAAAGGTGCGGAATTTACATGGCATCAGGATTCGGGTTATGTTGATTATGAACATAAATATTATGTAAATGCCTGGATTCCTTTAGATGATGTGAATGAAGAAAATGGGACAGTTTATTTACTCCCATATTCATTGGCAGGAACAAGAGAGAAGATTGAGCATAAACCTGTTCCAGGAACGAGCGACAGAGAATGTTACTTCGGACCAGAAAAAGGAATTCCGGCAAATTGCCCTGCTGGTTCTGTTGTTGTTTTTTCAAGTACAACATTTCATAGATCAGGTTCTAATAATACTAAGAAGATGAGAAGAGCTTATGCAATACAATTTTCTCCTGAACTAATTTATGAAGCAGATGGTTCGTTAAAAGGATTAGCTGAACCATTCTTGAAAAATGGTGAAAGACTTAAATAATTTATTTTAAATTACGCCCCGCTCTTAGCGGGGTTTTTTATTTATAGATGATTATGAAATTTATATTAATATTTATTCTTCAATTTATCTGCTATTCTCAGGAAAAGAATATCTTCCCTAAAGATGCTATTCTGATTAAACTTTTTGGTGAAGGATATTTTACTGAAGGACCTGCCCAAGGTCCGGATGATTGTATTTATTTTAGTGATCTTACATTTACGGAAGAAACAGAAATGCAAGCTGGAGTTATTTGGAAATATGATTTAAAAACTGATCAGGCATTTGTTTATCGCTCACCCAGCAGTATGGCTAATGGAATTGAATTTAATTCGCATGGAGAAATGATAATTTGTGAAGGAGCTGATTTTGGAGGAAGAAAAATTTCAATTACAGATTTGAATACCGGAAAAAGTAAAATCCTTGCTGGATTATTTATGAAATATCCGTTTAATTCACCTAATGATCTTGTTATTGATACAATGGGGAGTATTTATTTTACGGATCCCCGTTATATAGGTTATGAAAATATTGAGCAACCTGTCATGGGAGTATATAAAATAGATAAAGATAGGTCAGTTCAACTAATTATTTCTGATATTCCTATGCCAAATGGAATAACAATTTCGCCTGGTCAAAAAAAACTTTATGTTGGGTGCAACTTTGAAGGCAATGAGGAGAATAAACCATTGATGGCCATTTATAAATGTCAATTGGATGAAAAAGCAAATGTCATATCCAAAGAAATATTTATTAATTACCTTGATGGGTCAGGTCCAGATGGAATAACCATTGATTCAGAAGGAAATATTTATGTTGCTGTTCGTCATGAAATAAATCCATGTATAAAAGTATATAATGTTGAAGGCAAAGAGATAGATTCTTTCAAGCTTCCTGAAGTACCTAGCAACCTTACTTTTGGAAGGGGTTTATACTCAAATATATTATTTATTACAGCGGGGGGATGTCTATACAAAATAAAAACAACTGCTCAAGGATTTTTCTCAATTTAATTATTGTATAAAATAATTTTACATTCATCGCATATCTAAGTGTAAGGTCTTTTATACCTTGCTCTTAAAAGAAGCGTAGCCCCCTTGTCGCCAGATTTGTGTGCTATTTTTATTATGCTAAATTATGGTGTTATTACAAGAAGTAGTCGAAATAAGGAGAAGACAGAGAGAGGAGTAGGGATATACAAATTCTTAATTCAAGGATTTTTCGGCCCGAGCAAATAAGCTCAAACAAGCTATAAAGTTTTTTTTAGAAAAAATATTAAAGCTGATTTCACTTTATTTTTATAATATTTTAACTCCATATCGCCCGCTATAAAAATAATTCTAAATTTAAATTTATTTTGAAAATAAATTAATGAATCCAAATTTATTTTAGAATCTTCCATAAGTAGAGGATAAATCACTAAGCCAGGAATGATTTTTTTTACAGAAGTTATCAAACCAACAGCAGAATGAGCAACTTCGGTTATATAATTTTTATGAGATAAAAGAATATGCTGGATATCCAGAATTATGTTATTATTACTTTTGACAATTAGGATTGTATAAACTTTATCACTCACTAAAGTAAAAAAATCAATTCTAATAGTACAAATCTCTACTCATTTTTCAAGTAAAAGTTCTGTAATCACTTTACCAATATTACCAGTAGCGCCTATAACAGCAATATTTTATGCCATTTCAATGGAACATCTAAAAATAATAAGCATAGTATTAACAGACGTGAAAAATCCAAAGACTGAATTTGGAAATCCCAGTTCTCTAACGATTAAGTGAAGCATGCTGCAAATTTTTATCTCGGTTTGATTTCTGAAACATAAAATTTCCTTATAATAAAAACTGCTATGGGCATTTCCCATAGCGGTTATAATACTAAGATTGGTTTTTACTTAATTAAATATATATCTCAACTCAATCTGCATTTGCCAGCGGGATTTCAATCCCGGGTCATCCGTAAAAGTTTTCGAAACGGTTTTCCTTGAAATTAAATATAGGGGCACCCTCGGTATTGAAACCAGCTAATTGTAGTGGTGAGGTAGCTGCTGAATTTGCAATTTGACGAACGCCCCAATCTGAATTAACCAGATTTGCCACGTTTAGAATATCTATACTCAATTGGAATGTGTGTTTGTTCCCTGCCAGGTTAAGTGCGAAATCCTGAAGTAATCGTAAATCAATATTACTGAACCATGGATTTACTCCACCAAAGCGATCTGCAATTTTACCACGATTTTCCTTCAGATAATCATCCTGTTCAATAAACTCATTTAATGCTGCCCATTGCTGCGCGACTGTTACAGTAACACCGCTTGAATTTACATAGTCCGCTAGAAAAATATCATTTTGATCCGAAGGAATATAAATTAAATCATTCGTTGTACTTCCGTCACCGTTAACATCGCCGGCATATAAATACGAATATCTATTGCCGCCGGCTCCTTCAAATCTGTTACCTTCAGCTACTTCGACGAAAAGACCGAAACTTGTCGCCCAGCTCTCTGACCATTCGTGTCTATAAGAACCACCGGCAACAAATCTATGTCGGATTCCGAATAACTTAATTCCGGTTTATTTGGATCACCCTTGTTCGGATTTTCTGCAAATAAAACACTTGCTATTTCTGTAGATTTCATTAAGCTTTTTGCCTGAAGAAAAGTATAAGAAAAAAATGAACTCAGACCGAAATCAAAAGTTTTACGCAACTGAGCAGTTATGCTGTAGTTATAGCCTTCATCGGCATTATCAATTACGTATACTCCATTTCCTCCATTATTTGGATCAACGTTTAGTTCATTTGCTCCAGCACCGCCAAAATATGGTCTTCCATCAGGCAAGTAGCGAACAGGTTTAACCAGATCAGCATTTCTTACATAAATAGAATTAATATCTTTCCCGTATATAAATTCAATTGTACCAAATAAATCCCCTGGAAGCTTGTGGTCAATAGCATTGTTAGTGGTCCAAACCTGTGGCCATTTAAAATCATCAACCATTGCATTCAGGTCGAACGATTGCTGTAAAATAGCTTCATCCTTTGAAACTATTTGTCCAACACCGGGTTCTGGATATAAATTTTTATTTTGTCCAGGATTTGAGATAACATTACCAATCCACACAAAGGGTAAACGTCCAGTAAAAATACCTGTACCACCTCTTAGTTGCGAAGATTTGTCTCCACTGATATCCCAGTTAAAACCAATGCGTGGTGAATACAAAGGTTGAATACTTGGAAGCTTACTTTGATCCACTTTTTCCGGGTCATCATTTTCATCAAGTAGAGTTAAGCTTCTTGAAAAAGGATTATCTACCGGTTCTGTAATATAGAAGGGAAGATCAACTCGAAAACCGATATTAAGATTAAACACAGATGAGATAAGAAATTCATCTTGGACATAAAATGCAAGCTGACCAACTTCGATGTTTTCTCCTTTGAATGGACCGGATCCAATCATCCCTCTAAAATCAATGCGATCAGAGTCTGGCAAAGCTGGATCAGTACGGGCAAAGAAATCAGCTAAAGAAGAAAATCTTGCGTCACCGATAAAGTCAAGAAAATCAGGAAGGAAAAATACTCCGTTACGGAATATGTTGAATGAGTTGAAGAAACTAAAGTACTCGAATGTTGCCCCTATTGTTACAACATGATTATTCAAAAAATAGCTAAAATTATTTGTTGCCTGCCATACATCCTGATCTAAAATATTATGTGCCGAAAATGGTTCCAGGCCTATTGTTGTATAAGTAATTCCATTTTCAAGTATTTCAATAGTTGGAAATGGTTCGCTGAATGGGTCACGGTTATCACGGAACCTGTTATAACTTGTAAAGAAGCGGTTAGAAAAAGTGTTGCCCTTTGAGTTTAATTCAAGAGCAAAAGAATTCAATCTGTTATTGATCTTGTAACCTGAATTTTGAAATGGCAGACTGTTTTCATTTGGTCCACGTCCACCTGCGCTAAGGACAAACGGATGTGGTGGTAAATCACGACGGGCATCAAATCTATTGTATCTAAAAATAAGATTATTGTTATCGTAAATATTCCAATCGAGTTTAAGGAGTAGTTTTTCATTCTCTGTCCGATGGAGATAATTTTCGTACTCACCGGTTTCATACCCGTATACTTCCTTCATACGTGTTCTTATAGCATCCATTACGCTGGCTTCAACACGGGATATACCCAAACCTGAAGACCCGCGACTGGCGGCAAAATTTGTACCCGGGTCTTCTCGTCTTTCTAATTCAGCGTTAAGAAAGAAAAAAAGTTTGTTCTGAAGAACAGGACCGCCAACACTGAAACCTAATTGATTAAATACTAAATCGGGATTAGCTATTACATCCTGCCCGTTGACTTTGTTGCCGACAAAAGCTTCATTCCTAATGAAGCTATATATTGAACCTTTTAATTGATTTGAACCGCTTTTAGTTACGGTGTTAATACCGGCACCAGTAAAACCTCCTTCTCTAACATCAAAAGGTGCAACAGAAACCTGAACCTGTTCAACTGCATCATAAGGGATAGGTTCAGCATTTGTTTGCCCGCCCGGTGCAGGATCATCCAGACCGAATGAGTTATTAAAGTATGAACCGTCAAGTGAAATGTTATTGAATAGCCAGTTTTTTCCACCGAAACTGTAATTGCCATCGTTACGTTGGTCTAATCTTATTAGATCTCTTGTGCTTCGTTTGATTGAAGGCAGCAGAGTAACCTCTCTCGGTTTTATAAATGTTTCAGCGCCTGTTCGGTTACTGTTAAAAATCTCATTTCTTTCGGCTGTAACTAGAACTTCTTCACCTATCACGGCTTCTTCAGAAAGTTCGAAGTCCAGTCTTAGCTGCTGTCCGAGATTAAGGAAAATATCTTCCTTAACTCCTGTGGTATAGCCGACAAAAGAAACCCGTTACAGTATAGGGCCCTCCAATTTTCATATTGGGGATATTAAATTGTTCGTTATTTCTGCTGGAAGCACCGTATTGTGTTCTGCTAGGAACATGTACTGCAATTACGTTTGCACCAGGTAATGGATTATTTTCCTTATCTAAAACGATACCGCTAAGTGCCGCCGTTGCTACACCTTGAGGAAAGGCTTGTTGCTGAAGAATAATATTGAGGAATATAACTGTAAGAAGGATCAGTAAATGTTTTGATTTCATGAGACTCCTTATGTATGGTTGATAATGATTAATTAAGATGATCTTATTTTAAAAAGACGATTTAATTTCTGATAACAAGGAGTGTACAAAAAAATTTTTGATTTTTAAATAATTTGAAAATTAGTTCGAATTATTCATTATAACAAAAACTTTTTAAAAAAATATATTTTCTACCATATATTAGAATAATTTTAATATCAATTGATATTATAACATTGGAAATTTTATCATAAATTTAAATATGACAGAATCCTAGACTCTCTGCAATTTTTTATTTTAGAGTCAAGAGAGTTTTCAAACCTATTGACAAAATTTGAAAAAATTATTGAAAGGAATAGTTTTAGAAACACATAACATCCCAGTTAAATTGACATTTCATAAGTTTAATAAGTTTTTAAAAAAGTTAATAATGTGTGAAATGTGTGTGAAAAAATTATTAACTTCATTAAGCTATTATTATTAAATAAGTTGGAAGTAAATTATCGACTCCCCGCACCTCCACTAAGTTTTTATTTGGCTTACCTACTGGGATTGAAGATCAGAATGGATCAAATTCAAATACTGATATTAAATTAGATACTTTATTTATAGTCAGAGAATCAACCTGATATTTTTTTACAAACATACCTGCAAACGTTGGCAAGTTAAATTATGATTCCAAAAGAAAGTCATAGAAGATTTAATCCTTTAACAGGGGAATGGATTCTTGTTTCGCCTCATCGCACACAAAGACCCTGGCAGGGAAAAGTTGAACAATACTTTACTCATCTTACCCCAGAATACATAAATAATTGCTACTTATGTCCGGGAAATATTCGTGCAAATGGAGATATCAATCCTAATTACACTTCTACATTTGTTTTTGATAATGACTTCAGCGCTCTAAAAAAAGATAAATCTAATTTTTTTATTAATGAATCCGGATTAATTAAAGCACAAACAGAAAGTGGAATTTGCAGGGTAGTTTGCTTTTCCCCCAAACATAATTTAACTCTTGCTGAACTTGAACTGGGAGAAATCGTAAAGGTAGTTAACACCTGGCAAGATGAATATTCATTCCTTGGCAGCAAACCTTTTATTAATTACGTGCAAATTTTTGAAAATAAAGGCGAGATTATGGGATGCAGTAATTCTCATCCTCATGGACAGATCTGGGCACAGGAAAATATTCCGAATGAACCTTTTAAAGAACAGTTTAATCAATTACAATATTATAAAGAAAAAAATACCTCGCTTCTTTCTGATTATATCAATCTTGAAAAACAAAAACAGGAGAGAATTATTTTTGAAAACGATAGTTTTATTCTTTTAGTTCCTTTCTGGGCTGTTTGGCCTTTTGAGTCAATGATTATCTCTAAAAGAAAAATTAATAATATCCTACAATTAGTTGAAAAAGAAATAGAGTTGTTTGCAGAAATATTAAAAATTACAACTGTAAAGTATGATAATATTTTTAATACATCATTTCCTTATTCAGCAGGAATTCATCAATCACCAACAGATGGCCTGGAACATCCTGAATGGCATTTACATATGCATTTTTATCCACCGTTGTTAAGGTCTGCAACAATTAAAAAATTTATGGTTGGTTATGAAATGCTTGGTGAACCTCAGCGAGATATAACTCCTGAAAGAAGCGCCGAAATATTGAAAGAAATGTATTCAGTTCATTATTCTTTAAAGATAATTAATGAAAATAAATAAGTGCAAAATATTTTTACTGATTTATTTTTCTATAATTTTTTGAAAGAAATAAATTTTTACTTGATTGAGAGTTATAGAATTGAATTGAATAACTAACAACAGTGATACGAATAGTTAATGAAACAGTTTTTCTTTTTAATATTTTTTTTAGATTCTTTATTATTTGCCCAGTCTTCTGAGTTTATTAAAGGTGCAGATGTATCTTTCATTCCTCAGATAGAAGATTTAGGCGGAGTATATAATATAAATGGAGTACAAACCGATCCATTAGAAATTTTCAGTCTGAATGAAATCAATTACATACGGCTTCGGCTCTGGCATTCACCCGCAAATGGTTATTGTGGGCTTGCAAGCACTCTTCAGATGGCAAGCAGAATAAAACAGAATGGATTAAAATTTTTTCTGGATTTTCATTACTCAGACAGCTGGGCTGATCCAGGTCAGCAAAATAAACCTGTTGCATGGCAGTCTCTTTCTTATCAGGAATTAGTAGATAGTATTTATTCCTATACTCTTAATGTGATACAGGCATTTGATGAAATAAATGCCTTGCCTGATATGGTTCAAATTGGAAATGAAATCATAAGCGGATTTCTCTGGCCTGAAGGCAGAGTTGGCGGTTCATATAATACACCACAACAATGGCAGCAGTTTACAAATCTTTTAAAGACTGCGAGAAATGCAGTGCTCGATGCAGTTCCTGATTCAACAATTCCAATTTTGATTCATATTGATCGGGGAGGTGACAATAACGGCAGCAGATGGTTTTTTGATAATTTAAATTCCTACCAGGTACCATTTGATATAATTGGTCAATCATTTTATCCGTGGTGGCATGGAACATTATCTGATTTAACTCAGAATCTTAATGACTTAGCAACGAGATACAATAAAGAGATAATTGTTGCAGAGGCTGCATATCCATGGACATTGGAATATTTCGATAACCATAACAATTTTGTCTGGAATTCCTCCCAGCTTCACCAGGGATATTCAGCTACGGTAGAAGGGCAATTCAATTTTCTATATGATCTAATAGAGATTATTAAAAATGTACCGAACAACAAAGGTCTTGGGTTATTTTATTGGGCTCCTGAATATATTTCAGTGCAACCTATCGGGTCACCCTGGGAAAATCTAACATTATTTAATTTTCAAGGGGAAGCTTTAAATTCTTTATCAGCATTTCATGAACCTGTATCTGTTAATGATCTGGAAAATGAAATTTTAGATTTCAAATTACATCAGAATTACCCCAATCCCTTTAATCCTGTAACAAGGATAAATTATGAATTGCTTCAGAAAACGAATGTAAAATTAGTTGTGTACAACTCTCTTGGTGAAGAGATCAACATTTTGATTAACGAAATAAAAAATGCTGGTGAAAATTCAATAGGATGGAATGGCAGAGATGCAAATAATAATATTCTTCCTTCGGGTATTTATTTAATTATACTAATTACTGAAAAGAAATCGGCTTCCATTAAAGCAATTCTTCTTAAATGAAATTTTTACTAAAAATATTGTTCTTCTCATTTCTTTTTCTCCCGAATATTTCTGCACAAAGCTCGTCGGATCTTATTTATGTAGATTCATCCGGAAGAATGAGATGGACCATAAATAAAGAAGAAGCTTATTTCTTTGGTGTAAATTATTCAACACCTTTTGCTTTTTCATACAGGGCTTTAAAAGATAAAAGCATTTCGCACAAAGAAATTATTGATCTCGATATTCAGCAATTTAATAGACTTGGGTTAAATGCTTATCGTATTCATGTATGGGACAGGGAAGTTTCAGATAGAGAAGGAAACCTGATTGAGAATGAACATATTGAATTGCTGGATTACTTGATTTCAAAATTAATTGAAAATAATATTTACATTATTCTTACACCGATTGCATGGTGGGGAACGGGCTGGCCCGAACCTGATATCGAAACAACCGGCTTCTCAACTTTCTATTCCAAGATAGAGTCAACAACTAAACCAGAAGTTCTTAAGGCACACGTAAATTATCTCAAACAATTTGTTAATCATAAAAATTCCTATACAGGCAAAACTTATAGGGATGAAGATTACATAATTGGATTTGAAATTTTTAACGAACCAAATCTTTCTCTCAATAAAGATAGTGTTACAAATTACGTGAACACTACAGTTAAAGCTTTAAGAGATGTAGGTATAACAAAACCAATCTTCTTTAACATAAGTGAGAATCCGGGTAAAGAGCAGTGGGAAGGGGTTGCTTCATCAAACATAGAAGGAATTTCATTTCAGTGGTATCCAACTGGATTAGTAAAATACAGTGAGCTAAAAGGAAATTTTCTTCCTAATGTTCTTTCTTATCCGCTTCCGGATCATACAGAGAAAATAAAAAATAAAGCTAAAATAGTTTATGAATTTGATGCTGCTGATATTGGAAAATCTTATATGTATCCCGTTATGGCTCACAGTTTTAAAGAAGCCGGAATGCAATGGGCAACGATGTTCTGCTACGATCCTACTTCAATCGCACAATACAACTCAGAGTATTCAACTCATTTTTTGAATTTACTTTACACACCTCAAAAAGCGTTAAGCTTTCTTATATCAGCTTATCTTTTTAACAAAGAGGAGATTTCACCAAAGAAAATTGATAATTCATCAGTTATTATGAGCAACGTGTTGGTTGATTACAATATGAATCTCAGTCTGCTTAATACTTCGGAAAGATTTTATTATTCAAACAATAATGAAACATCCCCTGTTGATATTAAACAACTAAAACATATTGCCGGCTATGGAAATTCTAAATTAATTAATTATGATGGAAGAGGAACATATTTTTTAGATGAAGTCAATAATAATGTTTGGAAATTGGAGTTATTTCCTGACGCAGTTTGGATTAAAAACCCGTTTGGCAGAAATGGACTTGATGAACTTGTTGCAAAGCTGCTCTGGAAATCCCATAAAATGAAAATTAATCTTCCTGATTTAAACCCTGATTTTAAAATTTATTCTGATAACGAAAATTTTCAAGCAGCTGTTAATTACACTGTTAAACTTGAGCCCGGTGTTTACTTCATTACAAATGATAAAAATTTTTCTATAACTAATTATAGCACAGGTAATACAGATTTTGAAATGATAAAGGAGTATGGAGAATTTATTAATGATTTTCAATCAACCGAAATAAAAAATCTTACACCTTCGGCTTTTAATGAGAATGAAGAAAAGAAAATTGTAATTGAAATTTATTGCAAAGAAGAAAATCTTAACCCTGCTGTGTATATAACAAAACCGGGCTGGCGAAACTATCAAAAAATTCAATTTGTAAAATCTGATGATTTTATTTATGAATTTATTCTTCCCAAGGAAATATTATTAAATGGAGTGATAAACTATTTTGTAGCTATAAATAATGATAACGAGATTCTTACATTTCCCGGAAGATTAAATATTTCCCCTGAGTTTTGGTCGTTCAACCCTGGCGAATCTTTTAAGCTTTCTATTCTACCCCCATCTGATAAAATTCTCGTTTATAATCCTGAAACGGATGCTGATAATTTAATTACATCAAATATCTGGAGATTTGTTCAATACGGAATTGATTATACTTTCGATGAGGATTATGAACAGGAGTTAAGTGTTGTTATAAACAAGGTCAGAGAAAAATTTTCTGAGTTAGCTATGCAGTTTTATATTGGAGAGTATCTAAAGAATATTAAGCCAGGTGTTAATGATAAACTTAATCTTGAAATGAAAAGCACTTCTGAAGATTTAGATTCCATTACAGTTAAAGTTCTTTATGATAATACTACAGGATTTGAAAGAACGATACCGATTAAAACCAGTTATGAAAATTTAATTATACCTTTATCTCAACCGGAGAAATTTAAGTTTGCATTATTACCAAGACCTTATCCAACTTTTCTTCCTTACTGGTTTGAATCAATTCCACAATCAAACAAAATTAAAAGTCTAAAACTTGAATCCATCCAGATTTCGATTCCATTACCCGAATTGGATGAAGGATTGAATAATTATGGAATTAAACTCAAAAAAATCTACCTGATAAAGACTCAAGAATGAATAGCCAATTTCAAATAACAGAACAGAATCAAGATACATTATTTCATCATATTAATATTAAAAATAAAATTACCGGCGGATTTCTCAGTATTTTGCCAAATCTTGGAGCCAGATTAAATTCTGCGTTTCTTAATTTTGGTAATTCATTAATTCCGGTTCTAAAAGAGTTGAAAGATGAGAACTTAATATCAAATGATGATATTTTTAATAATGTAAAACTGTTCCCTTTTGCTAATAGGATTAGAAATGGAAAGTATACTTTTAATAACCAGAATTTTGAGCTTCCTATAAATTATAAAGATGAAGGAAATGCTTGTCACGGTTTTTTATATAATGCAAAGTTTAATATCATTTCGAAAAATATTTTGAAAGAATATGCTGAAGTTGAATTAGAATATGAATCATTAAAAAAAATGGAAGGATATCCATTTTGTTTCAAAGTATCTGTGGTTTATAAATTTACATTAACTGGAGAAGTTATTATAACAACAAAGGTTTTTAATTTAAACAACTCAGAAATTTTATTTACAGATGGATGGCATCCCTATTATGCTTTAGATACAAATGTTGATAATCTTTCAATTGAGTTTAATGCTATGGAGAAGTTAGAACTTGATCAAAATAATATTCCAAATGGTATTGTTAGTTCTTTAAGTAATGGATCTTATCATCATATAGATTTAAAAAATAAAAAATTGGACAATCTGTTCAGGTATTCTGAAAATAATGAAATTAACTTCATCTATATTATTCCTAACAACGCAGATTATAAACTTAAAATCTGGCATGAATCAGGAATAAATAAATATAATTACCTGGTCCTTTATATTCCTCCTGATAGAAACTCCATTGCAGTTGAACCGATGACTTCAAGTATAGATGCATTTAATAACAGGGAGGGATTAATCATCTTGAAACCCGAAGAATTCTGGTCTGTATCAATGGGATTTTCATTACTTAAACAATAATTTTAAAATATGAATATAAATTTACCTGTTACAAATCCTGAAATAGCTTTAAAAGATCTTTATGTAAATGATGAAAAAATATTTTTTTATCAAAGAAACAGATATAAAAAGTTAAGTAGTAATTTTGAAAAAATATTTGGAATCAAACCTGTAAAATTTTTTAGTTCACCTGGCAGAACTGAAATAAGCGGAAATCATACCGACCACAATCATGGAAAAGTTTTAGCTGCAAGTATTAATCTCGATTCAATAGCAGCAGTCTCTCCAAATAATAATAATGAAGTGGTTTTATATTCTGAAAATAATATTGAGCCTTTTACAGTGAATTTATTAAGTACTGATTATGTTGAAGAAGAAAAAGCTTCAACTAAAGCTTTGATAAGAGGCATAGCTTCAGGATTGAAAAAATTTGGTTATTCTACTGGAGGTTTTAATGCATTTGTCTCGAGTGATGTAATGATTGGTTCGGGATTAAGTTCATCAGCTACTATTGAAGTTTTGATTGGTTCAATTTTTAATTATCTATATAACGATGGGAAAATATCTACTGAAGAGATTGCAATTATTGGTAAGTATGCAGAAAATAACTACTTCGGAAAACCTTGTGGCTTAATGGATCAGCTAACTTGTGCAACGGGCGGGATAATAGGGATAGATTTTTATAATCCTGAAAAACCAATAATTAAAAAAATTGATTTTGATTTCCTTGCTGCAGGATATAAAATGATAATAGTTCAAACTGAAGCCAATCATGCTGACTTAACTGAAGATTATGCAGCAATTCCTGAAGAGATGAAACAGGTAGCGAAATATTTTAATAAAGGATACCTTTCTGAAATATCACTTGAGAAATTGCTTCTGGAAATTAAACCACTAAGAAAGGTAGTTAGCGACAGAGCAATCCTCCGTTCAATTCACTTTCTTGAAGAGAATAAAAGAGTTGAAAAACAGGTAGAAGCATTAAGTGAAAATAACTTTGAGGAATTTTTATCTTTAGTTAATGAGTCAGGAAATTCTTCTTATAAATATCTTCAGAATATATATTCTCCTCATAATTTTGAAGAGCAGGAAATATCAATTGCATTAGCATTAAGTGACATTTTCATAAAAGAAAAAGGGAAAGGAGCTTGCCGAGTTCACGGTGGTGGATTTGCAGGAACTATACAATTATTTCTGCCGGAATATTTAGTTGATGAATATATTGATTATATATCCAGAGTTTTTAATGAAGATTCAGTTAAAATTTTATCAGTAAGATATTATGGTGCTGTTTGTTTAACTAACATTTAACAATTTCTTATTAGGAAAAATAAATGAACACAATAGGGTTAAACTTTGTAGACTGGATAATTATTGCAATCTACTTTGCATTTGTACTTGGTATAGGTGTTTATCTTAAAAAATTTACAAAAAACGAAGAAGATTTTTTTCTTGCGGGAAGAAGAAACAGTTCTTGGGTTGCCGGACTTGCTTTTTTATCTGCTAATCTTGGCGCTCTTGAATTATTGGGAATGACAGGAAATACTTTTAAGTATGGAATGTATGTTGCTCATTTCTATTGGATAGGGGCGATTCCCGCAATGCTTTTCCTAGGCATTTATATGATGCCATTTTATTACAGCAGTAAAATCAAATCCATTCCAGGTTATCTTAAACTTCGTTTTGATGAGAAGACAAGAGTTCTGAATGGAATTGCATTTGGTATAATGACAGTCCTGGTTTCAGGAATAAATCTATATGCTATGGCATTAGTGCTTCATACTTTTTTTGGGTGGAATTGGGATGCAAGTATGTGGATATCGGCAGTAACCGTAGCCGTATATGTAACTCTCAGCGGTTTAATGTCAGCCATTTTTACGGAAATAATTCAATTCTTTTTAATATGGTTTGGATTATTTCTTGTTTCCATTTTAGGTATAGTGGAAATAGGAAGTATACAAGAAATATTCAGCCGGATTCCAGCATCGTTCAATACACTATGGTCAACTTCAGGTAATCCTGCTGAGAACGGAATGCTTATTCATTGGGGAGGAATAGTTTTAGGTTTAGGATTTGTGCTTTCATTTGGATATTGGACTACAGATTTTCTTGTAGTGCAGAGAGCATTTTCTGCAAAAGATTTAAGAACAGCCCGGATGACTCCTATCCTCGCTTCATTCTTTAAAATGGCTTTGCCATTTTTAGTTATTCTTGCCGGCTTAATTGCGCTTGTACTTGCAAATGATCCGAACAGCGGCTTTGCATTACTTAAAGACGGAAGCCAGGTTAATTATGATTCAGCGCTGCCCCTTTTAATAGCACGCTATTATCCCAGTGGATTAGTGGGATTGGGAGTAACGGCTCTGCTTGCAGGTTTTATGGCTGGACAAGCAGGAAATATCAGTGCCTTCAATACCGTTTGGACTTATGATATTTATAAATCTGTTATAAATAAAAAAGCTTCCGATGCTCATCTATTGTGGATGGGAAGAGCAGCCACTATAGTTGGTGTGCTTATAAGTTTAATAACTGCTTACTGGGCAAAAAGTTTTCCAAGCATAATGGATTATATGCAGGCTATATTTTCTTGGGTTAACGCTCCGTTGTTTGCAACAATGCTTCTAGGAATGTTTGTTGTCTGGATTACTCCTAATGGTGCATTCTGGGGATTAGTATTAGGGATGGGCTCATCTATTATAATGTATCTTGCAGTTAAATTTCAATGGGTAAGCTTAAGCTTAATAACAATGTCGGATGTTTCATCTGATATGGCTGCAAATTTCTGGCGTGCTTGGTGGGCTTGGTTAATTTGTTTTTCTGCAACTATTTTAATCAGCCTTTTTACTAAAAAGAAACCGAAAGAAGAATTAGTTGGTCTGGTTAAAGGATTAACTCCTGAAACAATTGATAAGGATCTTAGGTTGATTCAAAAACCAGAATTCTGGGGAATTATTTCTTTAATAGTTTTAATTATTCTTAATATTTATTACTGGTAAAACGGAGAATATATGAAACCAATCTGGTATTTCGTAGGATTAATTCTTTTTACTATTGGCAGCATTTTATTATTAACTGGTTTGTACCTGCTTATTTCCCCAGCTGAAACGAATGCAGTTTTAGGCGAATTATATCCCAACATTTGGTGGGGAGGTTTAATGGTTGTAGTGGGATTGATCTATATAATTAAAAATAAGAATGTAATAGTTGAGTGATATAATCCTTTTATAAAACTGTAATGATTATGAATCATCTTAAAAATACTTTCTGTCATATCATTTTTATATTCGTTGGATTCTTTTGCTGGAGTTTATTTGCTCAAAACAGTGAGTCAAACCGGCAGAAATTGTTAATGGATTTCAACTGGCGGTTTCAGCTTGGAGATCAACAGGGTGCTGAACAAACTTCTAATGATGATAATAACTGGCGTTTATTAAATCTTCCACACGACTGGAGTATCGAAGGCGAATACAATAAAGATGAACCAACCGGAGGGAGTGGTGGTTATCTTCCAACAGGAATCGGTTGGTATAGGAAACATTTCCAGATTAATAAAGAAGATTTAGACAAACATATCTGGATTGAGTTTGACGGTGTATATATGAATAGCGATGTCTGGATAAATAGTCATCATCTTGGAAGATATCCTTATGGATACAGCAGTTTTTTTTATGAATTAACTCCATATCTTGTTGAAGGAGAAAACATTATTGCTGTAAGAGTTGATAATTCAAAACAGCCAAATACACGCTGGTATACCGGATCAGGAATTTACAGACACGTATGGCTGGTCAAAACTTATCCACTTCATATAGCACATTGGGGAATTTTTGTAACAACTCCATATGTATCTCAAGAATCAGCAACAGTGGAGGTTAAAATAAAGGTTGAGAATAAAGATAAAATTTTAAGAAGAGGGAAACTTCAAAATATTTTATTTGATTATGAAGGAGAAGAAGTTGCTCGAATAGAGAATGATTTTTCTTTAGATGAAGGAAAATCATCAGAGATTAATCAGCAGCTTAAAATTACCTCACCGGAATTATGGTCTTTAGAAAAACCAAATTTGTACAAGTTGTTATCTGTTATTTATGATGGAGATAAAAAAATAGATAACGTAACTACTGATATTGGAATCCGCCATATAGAATATGATGTTGACAAAGGTTTCTTTCTTAACGGAAAACATGTAAAGATGAATGGAGTTTGTCTGCATCATGACGGCGGTTGTGTTGGAGCTGCTGTACCAATTGGAGTTTGGGAACGCCGTCTGAAAAAACTAAAAGAGATGGGATGTAATGCTATTCGAACATCTCATAATCCTCCTGCACCGGAATTTTTGGATTTGTGCGATAAAATAGGCATTCTTGTTATGGATGAAGCTTTTGATGAATGGAAATATGGTAAAAGAAAATATGGCTATCATGAATATTTCGATGAATGGGCTGAGAAAGATCTTACTGCAATGATTCACCGGGACCGTAATCATCCATCAATTGTAATGTGGAGTGTTGGTAATGAAATCCCGGAACAGAAAGATGAAAAAGGACATGAACTTTTAAAACCTCTAATGGATATTTGTCATCGTGAAGATCCGACAAGACCGGTTACATCAGGATTGGATAATATTGCTGCTGACGGTGGTTCTACAACTTTGGATTTTATGAATATGCTTGATATAGTTGGGTATAATTATGTTGACAGGTGGCATCAAAGAAGGGAATTATATTACAGCATTGATCGGCACGAACATCCCGATTGGAAGATGATTGGAACGGAAAGCATTTCAAACAGTGGGGGAATTCGTGGTGAATATTCTTTTGGTGAAAATTCTTCAATACATCCTGATATAAACTTTTGGATGAATGAAAAAAATCCTTTAAGAAATGAATCAGAAAAGTTTTTGCCCTCGTATAATTTCTGGATGATTAACGCAGAGCAGCTATGGAAATTTGTCCGGACGCATGATTATGTTATTGGAGATTTTATGTGGACTGGAATAGATTATCTGGGCGAATCTGTCTGGCCAAATAAACATGCAAGCTTTGGAGTTTTGGATCTTTGCGGATTTCCTAAAGATGGATTTTATTTTTATCAAAGCCAGTGGACAGAAGAACCAATGATTCATATTTTCCCTCATTGGAATTGGAAGGGCAAAGAGGGTCAGGTTATACCAGTTGTTTGTTATACAAATTGCAATGCTGTAGAACTTTTTCTCAACGGAAAATCGTTTGGTGAAAAAAGATTAGAATTTCCAAGGCAAGGTACATCTGGCGGTTGGAACAAATATGAACATCCCCAGGTTTTTCCTACCACAGCAGATTTACATCTTCAATGGGATGTTCCTTATGAACCGGGAATATTAAAAGCGGTTGGGAAGAAAGATGGAAAAATTGTTTACACAAAAGAAATAAAAACTGCGGAAGAGCCTGCGGCTTTGCGATTAATCATTGACGATGATACTTTAACTGCTAATGCTCAAGATATTGTTCATATTGAGGTACAGATTGTTGATGCAGATGGCAATATTGTTCCAACTGCAAATAACCTGGTAAAATTTATTATTGAAGGCAAAGGGAAAATTATCGGCGTTGATAATGGAAATCCGCAAGATCATAATTCATATAAAATAAATCAGCGTAATGCTTTTAACGGTTTATGCCTCGCGATTATTCAATCGACAGATGAACCAGGTAAAATAAAATTAATTGTAAAATCTTATGGGCTTAAAGAAGCATCTGTAGACATAAACTCAATTAAGCGAAAATATTGAATATCTTAGAATGAATATTTTTTGTAATCCAAAATTAGTGTTTAATTTAATATTAAAAAAACGGAAGGGATTCAATTGCTGAGGTGTAATCTTCATTTATAATATTTCATTGTATATCGTCCTATATTACCAACTTTTTTGAAGTACAAAAAGGACAATTAATAAATGTTATCAGAATATCTTTCTGACGAAGATATTCCCGTGACGCTTCTTCCTTCTGAAAATAGTATGAGAGTTCAATTAAATTCACGGTAGGTTCTTATAAACAAAAAAGCCGTCCCGGTGACGTGTTTTTTAAAATTATATCCGGATTAGACCTAAGTTAAAATTTTTCAAAAAGGGCTTATAGAATCTTGACATTTATCCAATAATGTTTTAAACAATCCATGGAAGTAATATTTATTTAGCAGAATAGTAAAAATCTTTCTTGTTAAAAAAAGATGGAGGTAATTAGGTTATTTAACTAATTAAAATTATTATTAAGAAACAAAAGGAGAATGAAATGAAGTCATTATTACATCTTCCAAAACTTCTTCTTATATCTTTATGTGCTTTACTGTGCTTTGACTTTCCATATGCTCAGGAACCTATTGGGGGACCCTACACCGCTGATAACAGCACAATGCTTCTGCTCCACTTTGATAGTAACCTTAATAATGAATCCCAATTTTCTGCTGATGGTGTCGGACATTCAAATAATCCTAATGGATTGACATATTTGACTAGTCCTCTTGGTGCTGGAATGGGACAGTGCTTAAGGTTAACAAATGATGCCCTTTCTGATTCATCTTATGTTACTGTTGCTGATACTTCTTACCTCGATCTTACTGGAAGCTGGACGATTGAAGGTTGGATAAATATTTTTACTTTCGGACAGACTTCGGGTGATCATCGCTGGGTTCCAAGACTTGTCATTAAAACCGGTGATGAAGTGTTCTGGAGACCTAACTACTTTGTAGAATTGTGGGGAAGCACAAGATTTTTCTCCACAGGTTATAATGTTGAAGGACAGGATCGCTGGCCGCAGGTTAATTCGCCGGATAATGCAATGAATCCGGGTGCGTGGTACCATTTAACATTTATTCGTGACACAACCCGCAACATTCTTATTCAGATGATACATAATTCTCAGCGCCAACTAACTTCTTTTACTACAGCTTCATACGATCCAATTCTTGATAACCCACCGATATCAACAAGTCAACCTGTTTATATCGGGTTTGCTGGTGGAGGGGCTGATTCCTGGTTGGATGGTTTTGTTGATGAAATCCGAATTAGTAATATTCTAAGGAACTTTGAAGTTCCACCAATTATAACCGGTGTAACGGAATTAACAAATCAATTATTTAGTGTCACTTCTTATCCTGTAGATGCTAATATTTTTGCCTATGACCCCAACGGCAGTATCTCGACGGCTTCAATTTATTATAGTATTGATGCTGGTACTACATGGCAAACCGCCACGATGAGCAACATTAGTGGAAATGATTGGTCTGGTGCAATACCACAGCAGCCGTTAGGGACAATAATAGATTACTACGTTTCAGCAACTGATAATAATGGAATAACGGCAAGGTATCCTGTAGAAGCAAATGGTAATCTGCAATTAGCTATCTATAAAAATAATATGATGACACTCTATCTAGATTTTGAAGAGGGAAGCGGCACTCCAATAGATAAATCTTCTTTTCATAATCCCGTAACTTCACCAAGACCTTTTGTTTACTCTAGTGATGCATCAGCAGGTAATTATTCAATTCTCATGCAATCCGATGTTGCAACGAATAAAGACTCCAGTTTTCTTGAAGTTGACTCACCCTTCCTTACTTCTTTAGATTTTAACGTAGATTTATGGTTCAAAGCCGATTCAATAAAGCAATTTATTCGTCTGATAAATCGACCTATTGCTTATGGTAATTGGTTTCAAAATAACTATGAAATCAGGTTCGAAGGTACGCCAGTACTTAGAGGCAGGTATTTAATTGATACTCCGACATTAGATCAGTATCTCGAATTAACTTTAACTACAGAGATAACAACTGGTGCCTGGTATCGCGTTGTTTTTAAGAGGGACTCAACAATGGCTTCCATCGAACTCTTTGATGCTAACAATCAGAGTCTTGAAGTTGCAGATACAACTAATCTGTTAAACATGCCTCCTATTCAACCAAATGTTCCTTTAAGGATTGGTAATGGAGGTAATGTTGAAGGTATAAGAGGTTTTGAAGGTAAAATTGACGAAGTAAAAGTATTCAACAATTCTGAAGCTGTTAATGAGCCATTAAGTGTGGATGATAGCAATACTCCATTACCTGAAACATTCACCCTTTCGCAGAATTTCCCAAATCCGTTCAATCCATCAACTGTTATTGAATATACTGTTCCGAAAGCACAACGTATAAAAATTGAAATATATGATATCCTGGGGAACAAAGTGAAAACATTGTTTGATGAAGATATGTACGTTGGTAAACATAAAGTTGGATGGAATGGTGATAATGATGCAGGAGGACGAGTATCGAGTGGTGTTTATTTTTATAAACTGACTTCTAAAGATGTTGTAATTGCACGCAAGTTAGTATTTTTAAAATAACTGCTTGATCGCAAAGAGCCGGATTATACCGGCTCTTATTGTTTAAAAATCTTGTTAAAGAGTCAGGAAAGAAATAAATGCGATGTTTGATTTATACATTTGTTATAATTTCAATCTATTTGATCTCTGGCTGCGAAACAGGCGTTGAAAATTCACCATCTGCGGGAATTTTGAGAATTACACTGCAATCTGATCCTGCAGATACAATGCTGGTGGAGAGGAGTGATACATTTACAGTAAATCAACGATATACCGCTCTTTTCATGTTAAAAATTTTCCAGGGCAGAGTTTATCAGGAGAAAAATTTTGCTGTTCTTTACCGAACGACAACAAGTTACAGACAGGAAGATGCCCTTTATAATATTCTTGCAATGGACAGTCTCGGTGATTATAAACAATACACAATTTTCGAATCACTTATTCCTCCGGGAAATTACACCAGTTTAGAATTTGGGGTGAATGCAGCCAGTGATTATAAGCTTACAATAGTTGCTTTATCAGGGAAAGTATTTCAAAATCCTGTTGAGCTGCCGCCGGGGGAAAAACTCCTTGTATCATTTCCACAAGATTTTAAAGTAGATGAAAATCGGGTGACCCAGATTGATGTTCAAATTAGTCCGTTTAAATCAATTACCAGATACAGGGATGTCTATCGTTTCTATAGAAAAATGAAGATTACCGGTGTACATTATTTTTAAGAAGACTGAGAATGAAAATAGATTTTAATATACAGCATTTCTTGAGGAAATTTTTTTTACTACTTATCTCAGCGATTTTATTTAATTATTGTGAAAGACCGACTGAACCGCCCAATCCCAATGAAACACCAAATACTACAATTGCAAACATTCCACGTGATAACGATACTTTATTTGCGCTTCAGACATTTCACTGGGATGGTGAAGATAATGATGGTTATGTTGCTGGCTATCAATACAGGTATGTTACCTACCATCTAACAATGAACGATTCTTTGGTACAGGAATGGAAAGATACAAAGGAAACCAGTCTTACAATTGCATTTCTTTCAGATGACAACCTGAATAAACAGGTCTTTCAGGTTAGAGCAGTAGACAATAGTGGGGATGTGGATCCTACTCCGGCAGAAAAAATTATCTATACATATAAAACAATATTCCCAATCACTGAGATAGTTTCACCCGAAACAAATAAAGAGTATTATACACTTGATCAAGTAACTGATTGGTGGCAGGGAATAAAGCTTATTTACACTGCAAGAGATCTCGATGAGGGAGGTGCTATTGTTCAATATGCCTGGGCTGTTGATAATGGTGACTGGCATTGGACTAATGATACCTTAATTTACATTCCTCCATCTGAGTTTTCTTCACCATTAAGTGGAACTCACATCTTAAGAGCAACATCCCGCGATAATACAAATCTTGTTGATCCTGTTGGTGATTCAGTTTTAGTAAAATTGGTCCAGCCGACCTTTACAGATCGTATTTTGATTATTGACGAAACAGACGAAAACAATTTTCCTTATGGAGTTGTACAACCAACTGATGCTGCTGTTGACAGTTTTTATGCCGCTATTTTTGGAATAAAAGATTCATGGGATTTTAAAACAAGAGGAATACCTCCAAGGGATACTCTTGGAAAATACCAATTAATTGTTTGGCATGCGGATGACCTTCCTTCATTCGAACCTCATAAATTGCCGCAGAACATAGAAGTAATTGAAGATTACCTTAATGTTGGGGGTAAGTTTTTTATGAGCGGCTGGCGAATTCTTAAATCGTTTGCATGGAATGATCCTTTTCCAGTTGCATTTCCGGACGGCTCTTTTGTACACGATTATCTGCATATAATCAATGTTGATGAAACTGTTCTTGCCCCGGGAGATTGTATTGGCTTCTATGGTATCGGCAGCTATTACTCGGATATAAGAGTGGATTCCACAAAGATATTAGACTTCCCTTTTGTATTCCCTGATTCATGGGGATTAGGACAGATTAATCTCATTATCGAACCTGCGGGATTTACAGATAAAATTTATTCCTATGGTAATGCTGATAACAGCAGTTATGTTAATTATAGGGGGCAGGCATGCGGGCTGCGTTATTACGGCAGCAGCTTCGATGCGGTTATTCTCGGATTCCCTATGTTTTTTATTAATAAAGATGATGCAATAGTAATGATTAATGAAATTATTCAAAGTTTGAATCTTCATTAGGACTTGTTATGCAAAAAGAGATATTAGTATTGAAGATACTACAGAACATTTATTTAATGTTTGTTGTAGTTGTTTTCTGCACAACACATTTAATTGCAGGTGAAACAGGTAAGATATCCGGGCGCGTAACTGATAAGCAAACCGGAGAAAACTTACTCGGAGTAAACATTATCCTTGTAGGAACAACAATGGGTGGTGCCGCCGATGAAGAAGGCAGATATTACATTATTAATATTCCTTCCGGAACTTATGAACTCAAGGCCTCTGCAATAGGTTATCACTCTTTAACAATAACAGGTATAAAAGTAAAATCAGATTTGACTACTATAGTGAATATCCAGTTGGAATCAACGGTTATTGAAACGCCGACAATTACAGTTGTTGCAGAACAGAAGATGGTTCAGAAAGATATCACTTCTACACGCAAAACTATCTCACGTGAATCAATGGACGAATTACCCGGATTCGAAAACACAAGTGATATATTTAAACTTCAGGGGGGAACTATTCTCGGCGTAGATCCGCAAAACTTGCGGCTGACAGAAGGTATACAACTACAGATTAGGGATCAGAGTGTTAAGGATGTTCACATCCGCGGTGGAAGAGGCGGTGAAATATTATTCCTTATTGATGGCATTCCTGTTACTCATCCCATTTACGGTGGAAGAAGTGTGCTCGATCTGGATGTCAACGTAGTTGACGAAGTTGAATTACTTACAGGTGCTTTTAATGCAGAATACGGACAGGCACAATCAGGTGTCGTTAATATAACTACACGTTCCGGCAACGAGAATTTTACGGGCGGTATTGAATACCGTACAGATCAATTAAAAATATTTGCAACTACATACAACACAGATTACCTGACTTTCTATATGGGTGGGCCCGAACCTTTTACAAGGTATCTTTTACCTCAACTCGGAATAAACGCTCCAGGAAAGTTATTTTATTTTCTATCTCTGAATGGATCTTTAACAAACACTGCGTACAATAATAATAGGAGAAGAGACGATATAAGTTTCTTTGGATTTAATATTAAGGAAAGACAAGATAATATATCCAGTATAACCGGTAAGCTTACCTGGGAAATAACCCCCTCATTTAGAACTGTTCTTAGTTATATGGGATCTTTTAAAGATTGGAGCGATTTCGACTGGCTTTGGTTATACAACCCCAATAATCTTCCTTCATATTCCAGAGATAATAATAATATATCTGTGACTCTTAATCATGTTTTGTCCCCTTCAACTTATTACTCGATAAATATTGGTTATCTTGGTGTTAATCTTCAAGGTTCATTATTTGGTAAAAATTCTTCCGATTACTGGAGATTTTATAAAGATGGACAAGAATATTCGTACAGCCAATGGAAAAAATTTTCAAATAACTACAGCTTTGTTCCTGATTCATTCAAAAGTGAGATTAAACCCCCACAGATAGATCCGCTCACAGGATTTTTCGATTCACAGGGTTATAACAGTATATGGAGAGATGATAATACTAAAACTTTAACATTAAAAGGAGACATTACTTCACAGATTCATCCTGAACACTTAATAAAGACAGGATTTGAATTTCAATATAATGATATTAATTATGTTGATATCCAGCATGGTGGTGTACAATTATCAGATTATGGTGAATGGGCTTTCCAAAGAGACACAACAACACCTCCACCTATAGCACCTCCCGGATCATTTAGTGAATTCAGCAGAAACCGTTGGGTATTCCATACATATCCGATGACTGGTAGTGTATACATTCAGAATAAATTTGAGAAAGAATTCCTGATAATAAATGGAGGTTTTCGTTTTGATTGGTTTTATCTCGGTTCAACAGTCAATGGCAAAGAATGGAAAGAGCAGTGGGAAGCTGCAACAGGTCTGGAATCAAACTGGACAAAATTCAAATATAAATTTAGTCCTCGTTTTGGTATTTCCTTCCCTATTACTGAACGAACTGTTGTATTCTTCTCGTATGGTCATTTCTTTCAAATTCCTGAAATGCAATTTTTCTATAGGGATCCATACAGCGGCGGAACAACCGGAAATCCCCATCTTGATTATGAAAGAACGATCCTTTATGAATTTGGATTCACGCATCAAATCTTTAATGATTTTGCTATTGATATAAAAAGTTATACTAAAGATATTTCTCATCAGGTTGGAACTACACAATTAAAAGCAGCGCTTGGTATTCCTGTTGAGTTATTTGATAACAAGAGCTATGGAAGAGCAAGAGGGCTTGAATTTCAGTTAACCAAACGTTATTCCGATTTCTATTCTGCAGAATTAATTTATACGGTGCAATGGGCGGATGTTTATTCTTCATCCGCATTTGAAGATTATATTCGTTCATTGAATGATTTTCCCTATCCGATTCGTGAACGAAGAGCTTCATGGGATGTACGTCATCAGATTATTTTCCAGGGAGGTCTAACATCACCAGAAAATGAACATCTTAATTTATTTGGTCTTGAATTGCCTGATGATTGGAATATCACCATACTTGCAAGATATTCTTCAGGATTACCTTATACTCCATTCACTTTTGATCCTGCGGAAGCACAAAAACTTGAAAACACAAAAACAAGTCCGTCTTCATCAAATACAGATCTGAAAATAAGTAAAGGGTTTAGAGTTTTTGGTTTAAGACTCTCTGCGGAGTTAGATATCTTCAATCTATTCAATCAGAACAATATTCAAACTGTAAGCGGTGGTCTTGGCTTTAATAATTACACAGGTAAAGGATATAAATATGGAGACATTCAACCTGGTACTAATCAGTATTACGATTGGTACACAATGTTTCGGTTAATGAATCCTTTCCTCTATTCTACTGGTCGTTATGTAAAAGTAGGATTAAGAATTGATTGGTAATATGAGAAGTTCCTTTAAGTATAAATATTCAATAATAGTTATGATGTTATTTGAATATGCAGTAATTAATGCTCAAACAGTTACACTCGACTGGAAATTACATGATATAGGAAAGGTTCGTCAGGTCGTTACAAACACCGGCTGGTTAAATGCAAAGAATGATGCGACATTTGATTTTCCCGGACTCATTAATTGCGAGTACCCGCCGGGAAGCCGGGAGGAGCATATTACAGAAGCTGGCCCATGGATAGGTGCAAAAGTTAATGGACAGCCATTGGTATCTGTTGTTCGTGGTGAGGAAGGAGAATTCTGGCCTTCCGATGAATCGTGGGATACAATGTGGGTTGTTCACCGAGGCGATACTGTAAATATAGGTGATCCGGTAAATCCTTATTGGCAAAATTACGTGGGAGTTTCCGATGAGGATTTTATTTGCCGGTACAATGATTATAATCCGGTTAGTTTACGGAAAGCAGATCACATTCCATTATACCTTGAAGTTGTGCAGGTAAGTTATTCATGGGGTTCGCCGCCGCTTGATGAGATTATCGTTGTTAATTATTACATTATCTCCAAGCATTATGATCTTGATAGTGTTTATATCACAAACTGGATGAACGGGAATGTCGGTTACGGAGAAACCGATGCTTTCGGTCTTGATGATGAAACTTATTTTGAGCGTGATAAAACTATGGCAATTAGTACCGACCTTCCCGGTGGTGAAGATGGTACTGCTATCGGTCCTATTGGACAGAGAAATTACTTTCCACCAATACCGCCGGGAAGAGACAGCTCATTGACTTTTATCTGGTATAACGGCCAGCAACAGGGAATTCCACATACTAATGACGACCGATGGAGAGATATGACTCGCCGGGTTGTGATGGAAAATCAGGTAAGCACAGGTGATGGAACCAAACATATTGTTTCTTTAGGTCCATACCATTTAGAAAAAGATGATACCCTTAATTTTAGTGTTGCGATTATTCTTGGAAAGGGAATACAAGGCATTGAAGATAATGAAAGAGTGTTGAATGTTGTACGGGCAAAAGATTATAAAATACCTTCCGCTCCACCATCTCCGCCTCTTAAGGTGTTTACTGATAATAAACAGGTAAATCTCAACTGGTATCCTGAGCCGGGCGAAATAAATCCTGAAGATTATACCGATCCTTATCGTGCCGACAGCTTGTTTAAACCATTTGAAGGATATAGAGTATATAAGAGTACGCAAAGTCAAGCGGGTCCTTGGACACTGCTTGCAGAATTCGATATTCCGGAAGATGATTATGGTTCAAACACAGGGATTGAGTACGAATATACTGATGTTGGATTACTTAACAATGTTGATTATTACTATTCAGTAACGGCATTTTCAAAACCGGACAAAGTGATAAACTTTCCTCCTCTGGAATCAAGTATTTCAGCTAACAGTCATACGGTAGTTCCGGGAACTACTCCTCCTGAAACTGTTGGAAAAGTAGCTGTTGTTCCAAATCCTTACCGGGGAGATGAAGCTTATTATACTTATAATCCCCAATGGGAAAAACCAACTGGCTCACGTGAAAGATGGATGGAGCAGGATAGGAGAATTCAATTCATAAATCTTCCTGCTGAATGTGAAATTATAATTTTTACTTTGGCCGGGGACATTGTTGCAAAGCTATATCATAACGATCCTGCTAAAGGATATGAAGATTGGAACCTGACTTCTGATGTTGGTCAGGCAATCTCCAGTGGACTTTATCTTTATGCAGTTCAGGATAAGCGAAATGGAAATACTCAGATAGATAAATTCGTAATAATAAAATAAAATTTTATGATTTATAAACTTTTAAAAAATTTAGTATTAATCTATTTATTTTTGTGTCTCTCATCCACATTTGGACAAAGAACAAATCTTGACTGGAAACTCCATAATATTGGCGAAGTTAGGCAGTTAGTTACTAATATGGGTACACTTTGGCAGGCAAATGTAGATTATCCGGGTTTGATTTATAGTGAATTCCCGAGAGAAAGTCATGAAGAGCACATTGGTGAAGGCGGTATATGGGTTGGTGCAATTTTCGGATCTGATACATTAGTGTCTGTTACTACAAGCTGGAATTCCAATTTTGAATTCTACCCGACGGATGAACCCTGGGATACAATCTGGATTGTAAATAAAAATGATACTGTTGATATTCCTTATTGGCAAGGTTATGTAGGAGTTTCTGATCAGGATTTAATTTGCCGCTACAGTGATTATAATATTAGGACAATCCCCGATCATCATCCTCTTTATCTGGATGTAATTCAGAATAGCTATAGCTGGGCTTCTGAACCGCTCGATGAAATGCTGATATTTAATTTTAAGGTGATTTCAACTAACTATGATCTGGACAATGTTTACGTAGCATATTGGCTCGATGGTAATGTCGGTTACAGGGGAAGCGGATGGGATTTTGCTCTCGATGACTATTCGGTTTATTACTCAGATAAAAAATTTGGTGTTTCAGTTGACGATCCGGGACATTTTGATGGTACAGCATATAGCCCAATCGGTGTTCAAATCTTTCCACCGGAAAATATTCCTTCTGATTCATTGCGCTGGACGTTCAACTGGTATCCCGGTCAGGGATTGGGAGCTCCTCCGGGACAAGATGCATTACGTTATGAGCAAATGGCTTCAGGTGTAATTATGGAAAATCAACAGGATCCTATCGGTTCGCAATTTATAATTTCTTTCGGCCCCGTTGATATGTATGCCGGCGATACACTTAGTTTCTTCGTTGCTGTATTATTTGGTGAAGGTGAAGAAGGGATATTAAAGAATGTTGATCGTTTGGATTGGCTGGTGGGACAAGACTTTAAAGTTCCTTCACCACCTCCTCTGCCTCCACTAAGAATTAAAGCCAGAAATCATGAAGTAATTCTAAAATGGGATGCTCAACCCGGAGATATTAATCCTGAAACCTATATTGATCCTTATCGTGCAGATAGCTCACAGCAACCTTTTGAGGGATATAGAATTTATAAAAGCACAAGAAGTGCCGCTGGCCCGTGGACGCTGCTTGGTGAGTACGATTTGCCCAATGACGGTTATGGATATAATACAGGACTTGAGCACGAATATATTGATAAAGGACTGCTGAACAACTTTGACTATTATTATTCAGTAACAGCATATTCGAAAGAAGATACAGTAATAGATTTTCCATCACAAGAATCTAGTATTTATGTAAATGCAAAACAGGTTATTCCAGGCACTGCCCCGCCACAAACGGTGGGTGAAGTAGCTGTTGTTCCAAATCCTTATCGCGGGGACATTGCTTACCAGGATTATGATCCGCAGTGGGAAAAACCTACAGGTACCCGTGATAGATGGATGGAACAGGATAGAAGAATTCAATTCATAAATCTCCCTATCAGCTGTGAAATTAAAATCTTTACTCTTGCCGGTGATCTTGTTGCAACTATTCTTCATGATAACCCATCCAAGGGTTACGAAGACTGGAATTTAACTTCAGATGTCGGTCAGACAGTTTCCAGCGGGATATATCTCTTTACTATTGAGGATACTAATAACGGACAAGCCCAGATTGGAAAGTTTGTAATCATAAAATAAATATTTATAAAAAAGATTTGAAGTTTAAAAAGCTAAACAAAAGCAGGTACTTTATGATGAATAGACTGATACTAATTTTATTTATGTTCCTTTCTCCGATACTGATAGCGCAATACTCTCGTCCTGGTAGTACAGATGCTCAATTTCTGAAAATCGGGGTTAGCCCCCGGGGTACAGCAATGGGCGATGCTTATATAGCAATTGTTGAAGGAGCCGAAGGAACTTACTATAACGCTGCATCACTCGCGTGGATTGAAGGAACTGATATTGTATTCAATCATAATTTCTGGTTTGCTGGAATAAATCATGATTTTGCTGCAGCAGCGCATACATTTGATGATATCGGAACTTTCGGTATAGCTGTTACAGGTCTTTATACCGATGAAATGAAAGTAAGAACTCCTCTTCAACCTGATGGCACGGGTGAAACTTTTTATTCCGGTAATTATAAGTTTGCTCTCTCATACTCCCGCTTCTTTACCGATCGCGTTACAGTTGGTCTTTCTGTTGGATATATAAATCTTTCTCTCTTCCCGGGATTTTCTGCAGATGCTGTGGCTGTTGATATTAGTACCATGTACGTCTCTGATTTCCGTGGATTTAAATTTGCTATGCAGATATCTAACTTCGGATCTAATGTTCAGTTCGTTAACGAGTCATATCCTCTTCCAACTAATTTTACATTCGGAGCTGGAATAAATGTTATCGAAAGTGAAGTGCAGAAAGTTCTATTTAGTTTTGCGGCTATTAAACCAAATGACGGACAACCATTAACGCAGGTAGGTCTTGAGTGGGGTTATGATAATATGTTCTTTGCAAGAGGCGGGTATAAAATAAATTATGATGTTGCTACTTATTCTTTTGGAGTTGGATTCAAACTGGGTATAAGCGGCATTGGATCCAGGGTTGATTATTCATACAGTAAATTAGGAATACTCGGTGCTTCGCATAGGGTTGGTGTTGGTGTTTTGTTTGAATAAGGAAGAAAGTAAAGTGAATGTTAAAGAACAGGCATAACAAAAACCGCAGTCACAATGAAAATTGGTAAAATTATCTTAGTTGTAACTATAATCTGCACGGTAACAAATTCAGTATCTTTTTCACAGAATAATCCATCCAGCTATTTTAAAAATTTTGTGTATCATTCTAATGGATCATTCTGCTATCACACTAATCCTACTGCCACTTTCACTGCATATCTGAATAATGATGAAAGTAGAATTCTAATAGAAAACGCTCCCAGATGGGAAATAGGTGCGGATCCAAATATTTCCGGCAATGGTACCTTTGGCGTTGAACTTGGTAATTTTATTAATCCTTCTCTACAAGTTGGAGATAGTGCTTATATAAGATTTACAGATAATGCAACGGAGCAGCAGGGAACGCTAAGCGATTACTGTACTGCTGTACCTTGGGCTCGTTTTCCTCTCTCCCTGTATCTTAATGTAGTGGATTTTTCTTCGCCTCCTGAAAATTTAAATCTGGTTATTGATTCTTTAAACGGCTATCGTACTGTGAGCTGGGATTTTGTTGCTGGATTAACTTATACTATTTATCGCCGCACGTACCAGGAAACTCTACCCAACGGAGAGTGCAGAATGCTTTACCACAGGATCGCAGAGAATCTTTCTTCCGGAAGTTTTACTGATACAACAGCTGAACTGAATAAAAATTACGGTTATATTGTCTACGCTGTTAATTCAAACGGAATAAAAAGCTCTCACTCCGGGGAAGCAAATGAAGACCCTGCACCGGGAACTGATTTGACGATTGGTTTTATTGCAAGGCTTCCGCGGATAGATTACATATGGGGAAGTCCAAATCCTGCTGTTGAAGGATGGCCTGCAATCGGTGATACCGTTATATGGCAGGCAAAAATAAGAAATTGGGCTGAAGAAGATTATTCCGCTGTACCCTATAAATGGCTGTTTGACGGAGTGGAGGTTGATTCGGGAACAGTACCAATGTTTGCACAGAGTGATACAACTGTGAATTATCCCTGGATCTGGACGTTTGACAGACATGAATTAAAGTTTATTCTCGATCCAAATGATATAATTCAGGAAGAAGAAGAGTTGAATAACGAGCTGTTAATTTACACTAACGCCATTAGTGCCGGATTTTATGTAGAACAAAGTGTTTTTGACTATTTCCATCAGTACCAACAATATCTAAATGTTCATTCCAATTGCTGGGAAGATTGGGCGCAGAGGCATGTAAAAATCTGGAATCAAATGTTTGCCGACGCCATTTTCCCGGAAACTCCTAGCGGAGTATTAGACCGGATCAGAATTGATGACATTCACGTTGTTCCCGATGGTGCTTTGCCCCTTGCTGGAGGTTTAGCCACCAATACTCCAAACCTGAATGACAGAACAATTGACTTACAATGGGGGTTTCCGGAAGATCTTCTTAGCGGTGGATTTTATTCTAACCATAGTTCTCCAAGTATGAGTAATCCATTTTACTTTGAAGGTTCTTTAATGCATGAACTCGGGCATGCTCGTTATCTCATCGATGTTTATGGATTCGATGTGAATGATGATGGCTCAGGTAACACTGTTGCTATAATGGAGAATGGTCAATTGATAGTTGGTACACCTTATATGCCCATGGTGGGTGGAGGTGTATATCATACTCCAATTCACGGACTGATGAATGGTCAGTATACATACGTAGATCATTATTCTGCGGTTGCAATGAATCTGATTGCAGGACACCGGGCTACTTATGGAAATTATAATGCTCCTAACAACATTGGAGTATTTTTGCAGGACCTCCCTCAGGAAAACTTTCTTACTGTTAAAAATGAATCAGGAGAACTTCTGACTAATGCATCAATTGAAATTTATCAGTCGGAAGGTCAGGCTGGTGAATGGTATGGTAAATATTATGATGATATTCCTGATATTATAGAATTGCAAACTGATTCACTCGGACAGGTTGCTGTAGGCAGATGTCCGTTCGATGTTGACGGTACGATAGAGCATGATTATGGGAGATCGAATGTAATTGCAATAATCCGGGTTGAGAAGGATGGATTAATAGGTTATACATTTTTGGAAGTTTCATCATTTAATTTTGAATACTGGAGGGGAAATACTTTATTAGGTAACGAAGAAGTAACCGTGCGTTTAATTAATCCTTCGGACATTGAAGAAAAAAATAAAACACCTGACAAATTTGTGCTTGAGCAGAATTATCCGAATCCTTTCAATCCGGTTACAAAGATAGTTTACCAAATTCCCGAAGCATCGAATGTTAAAATTAAAGTTTACGATTTACTAGGACGTGAAATAAAAATCCTGGTTAATGAATTCAATAATGCAGGAAAATATTCTGTTTACTGGGATGGGAAGGATAGTCATAGCATGAATGTACCTTCAGGAGTATATTTTTATCGGCTGGAAAGTAATTCAAACATATTAACAAAGAAGATGATTCTTTTAAGATAAATGATATTAATAAATCTTTTTTAGAGGCTTGAATCGCGATGAAATTAAATCTGTTATTTATAATGAGTCTTCTTGTAAGTTTATCTGTTATTTCTACTGCGGCATCAGGAAGTGATTCAATCTACTTTAAAAATTTTGTTTACCATTCAAATAATACTTATTGCCCGCACATTCCGCCACAAACTGCTTTTACTGTTTTCCTTAACAATAATGAAGACAAAATTTTAATTGAAAATGCACCGAGATTTGATCTATTATCCGATCCTAATATTACTGGTAATGGTACCTTTGGAGTAGAGCTGGCTCTTTTTATAAATCCCCAATTACAAGTCGGGGATAAAGTTTATGCAAGCTTTACCTGTAATGCAACTGGTGAACAGGGAACTATCGTGGATTCTGTAGATGCATTACCCTGGGTAAGATTCCCATTAACTAATACTCTTATACCTGTAAATCTTCCATTACCACCGCAGAATTTAACACTTAACAGAACAAACAATGATAGAATATTAAACTGGAATGCTGAGCCTGGAATAGTCTATGACATTTACCGTAAATCCTTCCAGGATTCTATACCTGATGGCAGACCAAGAAACCTTTATGAACGAATAGCTGTTAATATTTTCGGAAATACTTTTACTGATATAACCGGCTCACCCGATCAAAAATACGGATATATCATTTATGCAATTAACCAGCAGGGAATTAAAAGTTCTCATTCAGAAGAAGTAAATGAATTGATGGGGACAATTACAGGAGTAACAATTACCCCCTATGCTACAAATACTATTATTAAGTGGAATTCATACAATAATCCGCAGCAGACCATTGTGGGTTATAATATTTATCGCAGGCAAGAGGGAATGACTTTCGGGAATCCGTTTTATAACGAGCTGGACACAACTTTTATTGATTCAAGGCTTAACACTGGTGAAACTTATATCTATAAAATTAAAGCAAGATATGATTCCGAAACTGAGATTGCTTCTTCGGCTGAAGAATCAGTGATGACTTTAACTTCAACATCAGGTTTCTATTCTTATGCAAATTTAAAAATTGCAGTTGTTATTTATAAGAATACGAATGGGGGCACAATAAGTGATACCGAAATTTTTCAGATGAAGAATGCATTGGAACTTGGAAAACTTTTCTACTGGCGTAATTCTTATTTCAAGCTAAATGTGGAATATTTTTATTACATCATTGACGATTATGTGGCATTTAATCCTGAAGATTTCTGGGGCAGTATGATGCTTACTGCCAATCATTTGGCTGAAAGAGGTGTAATGAATACGCAACACGATATCATTTTTAGAATAACAAGAGGAGTAAATGGGTACTGGTCTTACGGTGTTCAATATCTTCCTTTACCCGGACCTATAAGGCAAACGGGATTCTCTCATGTTCAATGGCCCGTGGGAACAGATGTTAAATATCCTGGATTTTCTCCAGATATAAAATATGGATTAATTTGGCTTTTCGTCCACGAAGTGCAGCATGCTATTGACGATCTTTACAGAGTGAATGGACAACCTCAAATGTATCATGGCGATATTCCTTGGGAATTCCCGGTCGCCTGTGGAGAGCATTATGATTTTCAGGCAAAGATGTTCAAAACTTTTGATACTTATGAACAACTCCTGGAAAATTGGGGAAATATTTATGAAGCAGTCGATGCCGATAATGATGAATTGCCCGATAATGAATCGCTTTTAGTTCTCAATGAAGAAATATTTAATAGTAGAACTGATAAGGCGGATACAGATGATGATGGACTTTCGGACAGAGAAGAAGCTTTTAATGGAACATTCAGTGGAAGCAATCCTAATAATATCGATTCAGATGGGGATGGTTTAATAGATGGAGAAGACGATTATCCGCGGTATCCAATGAAAAACGTGGTACCGAATTTTGCACCATTAATGGATGGAGTGATAGATAATAATTGGGTCGTTTTCAACGATACAGTCGTGTACACAAATTACGAATATTCTCCTAAGTTATACTTGAGTTATACTTCGGATTCGCTTTATCTCGGAATGTATTTATCTAACGTTGGCCTTCCTCAAATCTCATTTGACTTTCAGTCTGACGGTTGGTGGTGGGGAAACGGTAATACGATGATGGAAATAAATATTTCCAACGGTACTTTCACTTACTTTAGATCCTGGGATGCAAGTGAAGAAGTCAGGGTGTACAGTGGCGGTGGAGGTATGTGGGATGATGATCCCGCGTATCAATCTCATTTTAACCGCAGAGTAATAAATCCTTTAAGTGTTAATCTAAAAGTTAATCTTGTTTTTCCGGTTATTCAGGTTGAAATAGCAATTCCGAAAACAGAGTTTGCAGGATTAAATCTTAACACTGCAGATCAGATCGGTTTGAACGTATATTATTCAAAAGTAAATAATCAGCCCTCGGAGTATGCAACAACTTTCGACCAATACAGTTTTGCTTATTTTTATTTAGGCAGCACCACAGCAGTTGAGGATGAAGAGATATTCGTTGTTAAAGATTTTAATTTGTTGCAGAATTTTCCTAATCCGTTCAACCCACTGACTAAAATCGCTTACCAAATTCCCGAAGTATCGAATGTAAAAATTAAGGTTTACGATCTATTAGGACGTGAAATAAAGACCCTCGTTGATGAGTATGAAACTATTGGTAAATATTCAGTTTATTGGGATGGAAAGGATAATCAAAATATAGATGTGTCATCGGGAGTATATTTTTACAGACTGGAAAGCAGTGATAAAATTATAACCAGGAAGATGATGCTTTTAAGATAAATGATTTTGATGAATTCTTTCTAGAGGTGTGAATTGCAATGAAATTAAATCTATTGCCTCAGGTGTTACTTTTACAGGTTTGAGAGTGGCAATATTATTCTTGCAAAGAAAATGATCTTAATCAGGTAGAAGAGAAGGAAGACAAATATGAATTTCAAAATGATCTTGCGTAATATTTTTATAAGTGTATTATTTACTTTTTCAACAGGGTTTGCTCAAATTGTAATTAGCGATCCGATTGATATAATTTCGAAAATAGATAGCGGTACAATTCAGGTCGAAGTAAACCCTCAGTTTAATATTGGTTCCATAGAAAAAGTATTCGACGGTAATCCTTATACTGATGCCGGAATTATAGGATCGGATTCTCTTTCTATAATTCTTATCTCAAGTGAAGAAATAATTTTTTCCAAAACGAAAGTCTTCTTCTGGAATAATGGCAGTTGGAGTCTCGAAATTTCCAATACTTATGATGACCTGATTAATCATACCGGTTCATATCAATTACTGGTTGACAACAGAAATTATAATTTCTTCACCTGGGATTCACTCACTATTCAAGAACAAAATGTCAAAGTCATCAGACTTTTAGCTACAACTGCAGACTCAAGTATTTATATCGGGGAATGGACGATTGAGAAAAGTATTACATTAACCTCTTTAGTTACTCTGCCATACCCTCCTAAAGTAATTCCCGGAGCTACTTTAAAGCTTAAAGCCCAACCGGTTGATGAATATAATAATCTTTATAACTATGAATTTACTGAACCGTTAGTCTGGTCATCATCGGATCCTTCGGTTGCAACGATCGATGATGGTGGATACCTTACTGGTGTCAATCTGGGTGTTACAACAATCACTGTAGCAACCGAAAGTAATTCTATTTCCGGTTATGTAACAGCAAGGGTCCTTGCCGATTTTGAATCCGAAAAAGCAGAAACGAAAGTTGTTAAAGTTGCTCTCGTAATACATGATCCCATTATATATCAATTTGGTAACAAGAGAATCCATGAACATTGGAGCTGGCCTGACCCATTTTATCTTACCGAACAGGTGAGGAATGATTTAAATGCAGCCAGTGATAGTGTAATGATTTTTGAAGTCGTCGAAACACATAATGATCAGGAGATATTTACTGTACTGGACAGCTCTTTTATGACTATTGATCAGATTGCATATTACTTTCAGAACTCCCAAACACTTTACGAAGAATTAAAATTCATAGCTGAGGTCGAAGGAAGAATTCATTATGATTACAATACAATGGTTGATTACTATGATCTCGATACTAAGCGAAACAACGGTGAGATAGATGAAGTCTGGGTTTATTGTTTCCCTTTCGGTGGAATGTATGAATCACAACTGATGGGGCCAGGTGCTTTCTGGTGGAACTCACCTCCGTTGCCGCATCCCGGCTTAGAAAAAACTTTATCTGTTATGGGCTGGAATTATGAACGTGGAGTTGCGGAAGCTTTGCATAGTGTTGGTCATCGTTTCGAGAGTGCATTGTGGCATGCTTATAAAAGATGGGACTTAACACAGCCCGAGCTGAACAACTGGGAAAAATTTACTTCGATAGATCTGGTTCTGGGTGGAAAAGGACATATTGGAAATATTCATTATCCTGTTAACGGTACCTCAGATTATGATTATTCCAACGTACGATATGTTACTACTTATGCTGATAACTGGAAAAGATATCCTTATTTATTTAATGAGACGAGAACTGTTAACTGCCTCGAATGGAACTGCTCACAAAGAAGCTATATGATCTGGTGGTTTAATCATCTTCCCAGATATAAAGGAGTGACCGACTCAATACTGAATAACTGGTGGCATTACGCTGTCGACTATTATGAAGCGCTTGAACTTGCTAACAATACTCCACCTCTTAGTGTGAAAGATCAACGTAATCCGTTAATACAAGATTATTTTTTATCTCAGAATTATCCAAATCCTTTTAATCCTTCTACAACAATAGCTTTTACTATCGCGGAATACGGACTGGTGTCATTGAAAATCTATGATATACTTGGGAGAGAAGTATCGGTTCTTTTAAATGAAGAAAAATCTCCGGGCACGTATCAAATACTCTTTAATGCGAAAGGACTGGCAAGTGGTATATATTTTTACAGATTGACCACTAGCGGATTTCATCAGACAAAAAAAATGATTCTACTGAAATGATCCCGGTTTATATTAAATATTATTTGGAGAGAAAGCTCACCCAAAGATTTATTGTTAAGATAATGATGGAATGTAAGGTTTTATTATTAATGCTAACTGCGGCATCATTATTTTCATCAACAAACGCGCAAAACTTTCTTTCTAATCTTCACGCTACAAAAGATTCTCCGCTATTCACAACATACGCCGCAGCAATGGATCGTTCTGAATTTATTGTAGATGAAGGTTACAGGTTTATCTGGTATGATCCTTCTGATGGGATTAATTTTAAAACCGATACCGGCGGTAATCTATGTTTTGCATTCAAATTAAATAATGAAATTCGTTATCAACTGGATCAATTTTATTCTGAACCAGTAATTACCACATCATACTGCGATCTTGTTAAATATTATTTTTATCCTTACGAAGGAATACGGGTAGAAATATTTTTTCTGGTCTATAGCAGCCGGATTGCTATTGAAGATATAAAAATTTCTAACGAAGGGAATGAGAATGTTGAACTCAGTGTTTATCCCCTTTTCTATCATTCGAACGATACAATCAGCAACATCTCTTTTTTGGATGAAGGGGATGGATTTACTTTTCAGCATAAAGAAAGACCGGATGGTTGGACATTAGGGCACCAGGTTCCTTATCAGGAAGATCTGAATGATGCATACCTTATTGATTCGCCTGCAAATTCTTTCGGGGCATATTCGGATTTGGGCGTCATTCCACCTCCGGGATTTAGGGATTTTGATAGTGATAATTATTGTGTCGAGTGGGGAAAAGTATTTCAATCCGATGATTCACTTTGTATGCATACACCACCTGAAGCGCAGCAGGTGATTTATCACAATGGTTCAAATTCTGAAATCCTTACAGAGGAAGCTCCGAAGTGGGGGGATTCTGATCCGAACATACCGGGTAATGGTTTTCAGAGTTGTGAACTTGGTAATTTTAAAAATCCTCCGATATCAGAAGGTGATTCATTTCGGGTAGTGTTCACCTGTACAGCTACGATAGAACAGGGTAACGGATATGGAATAATTCCTTCGCTACCTTCACCCGAAGGTGTATATCTGGATATTTTTTTAGAACCGTATTTCTCACCACAAATTCCGGAAAATGTTGATGCCACTTTTTCACAGAATAATACTGTTGCGGTAATTTCCTGGACCTATGTCCCCGGTATTCTTTATTCAGTTTATCGCCGGACTTCATCTACTCCCGGACGATATGATCTTTTGGCTGATCAAATAAATAGCGGTGGATATTGGGATTGGACAGTTAATCCGGATAGCTTATACGGATATGTGGTAATTGCTGAAAATAATGCCGGAGAAATTAGCGGGCATTCAATTGAAGTAGGAAGCGTGAATGATTCAAGATTATTTTTTTCTGATGCAGTAAATAACACACTTTATAATATCATCCCAGCCGGAGAAATAAAAGTTGCGGCAATGCAAAAGAACTTAAACATTTCTGCGAATTCATTTTCTAACTTAAGAATAATCAGAGGAGTAGGGGAAGCAGAAAGCAGTGTTGATAGTTTAGTCTCAGCTTGCAGAAATCTGAAAGCAGTTGATCTTGAACAATTTGTATATGATGATGAAGAGTTATACAGTAAGATACCAGAATTAACGTTGGCAGATCCTGATGAGGAGATGATGTACTGGGGTGCGTTCTCTTTGATAAGGCAGTGTATGCTTCCTCCCGAAGGAGAATGTTCTTATAATTATAATGTGTATTCAAGAGAACCCACCTGGGGTTGGGGACATGCCGGACAAGTTTTTCATGAGAATCTCTCTATGCTTGCTTACGCTTTTATGGATCCCGAGAGTGCGCAGAATTCTCAGCGAGTTTTTTCTGAAAGAATGAATACACGACCGGAATGGCCTCAGGGATATATACCATATCGAACCGGTCCTTATCTTAATGAGGTTAATTTTCTTGCCGGAGAGTATTCTTCAAGTGCACCCTGGTTTAGTTTTGAGAATCTTGAAATTTTTAAAATCAGTAAGGATACATCATTCCTTAGCGAGATGTACTACAAAGGAGTAGAGTTTTACAACTTCTGGATAAATGAACGTGATGACGATGCAGACGGATTATGTGAGTGGGGCGGGCATGCATTCTGGGAATCTGTGCGGGATTATAACGTGATCTGGGATTTACTGGGCGGTTGGTCGGATCCTCATAGCGCAAATAAAGTTGAAGCACTTGACCTAAATTGCGAACTGGTAGTGGAAGCAAAATCTTTATCAAAGATTGCTGCAATCCTGGGAAAAGAAGATGAATCAATACTGTGGCAACAATGGGCTCAGGATCGGGCTAATTTAATAAATTCATTTATGTGGGATGATCAGACAAAATTCTATTATCATGTAATGAAAGGAGATCACTCATTTACATATCTGACCACGAATGATCTTAAAAGAAAAGAGCAAATAGGACTACTTCCATTATGGTCAGGTTTAGCAAATCCGGAGGAGGCGAACTATTTAAGGCAAGAAATAATGAATGAATTTACATTTGGAAGACCGTATGGAATACCCCTGTTAGCTCACAATGATCCCTATGACGGGTATGACGCTCATTCGGTTTATCCGGAATGGGATTACTTCAACTTTAAAGGTCTGCTTTATTATGAATACATCAATGAAGCAAAAACTTTAGCAGAGAGACTGTTCGATGGTGTGATTCAGGTCCTAAAAGATTACCACGATTTTTATGAATCATATTATTGTGATGCTAGAAGACCATCCGACTCCTGGCTTCACACTTATATCTGGACGGGGATTGTTGCAAGAATGTTAATTGATTTGGATAATGTATCTGGTGTTATTACAAGAGATAATCAAACACTTGTACAGTTTGAATTATATCAGAATTATCCGAATCCATTCAACCTTTCTACAACTATAAAATTTTCATTAGAACAACTCGAGAATGTAACTTTAAAAGTATTTGATGTTCTTGGAAGAGAAGTTAAGGTTTTGCTTAATGAAGAAAAACCTGCAGGTGAAACCACAATAGTATTTAATGCTGAAAACCTTGTAAGCGGAATGTACTTTTGTACGATTCAATCAGGTGATTTTAGACAAACAAAAAAAATGATTCTTTTAAAATGATTTTTCTGATCCGCGTATGAAAATATTAAATAAAAATATCTTAACATTATTTCTACTTGTTTCCTCAATAGTTTCTGTTAGCGCACAAGGGTATGAATATGGAAATAAACCAATAACGGTTAAAGTGATGGTAATTAACTTCAATCCGTTCATTCCTCAAAAGGAAAATAAAAGATTAAATGAAGCTCTTAACTGGAATAATCCAAAAGAATTGGCTGAAGAATACATTAACAATGTTAGAGAAGTGAGCGGTGGTTACATCAATTATAAAATAGTTGATTGGCTTGATGAAGATCTTTTTCCGGTTAAAGAGGATGGATTTGTTTACACTCCGGAATCATTCCTTGAGTGCTGGAATAACAGGGAAACATGTCATCAGCCTGACGGTTCAGATTATGCAAAGATAATAGATGATTATGACATTATCGAAAAAATAGATAATAATGAAATAGATGAGCTTTGGATATTTGGTGCTCCATTTATGGGATTCTGGGAATCTGCAATGGCTGGTCCCGGTGCATTCTATATCAATGGTGGTGTGTATGAAAAGATAAAAACGAGCAAAGCATTCGCTATAATGGGCTTCAGTTACGAGCGTGGTGTTGCTGAAATGCTGCACGATTTGTGTCATCGTACCGAAGCGACAATGGAACATTTTTATGGCGGATGGGAAGTTGATAAGCTTACCACAAATTGGGCAAGGTTTGCTGCGAACTTTGCTCAGTCAAGCGGAATTGCTGCTGTTGGAACCTGCCATTGGCCCCCCAATGCGGCTAAAGATTATGATTACAATAACCCGCGGGAAGTTGAAAGCAGTGCAAATGACTGGTTGAATTATCCTGATCTAATTGGTAAGAAAAGTATTATTTCGTGTGAAACCTGGGGTGGACCGGACTACCATAGAAATTATTTGAAATGGTGGTTTTCTCATCTTCCAAAAGCAGCCGGGATAAATGAAGATGGACATCTAAACAACTGGTGGGAGTATGTCTTTAACTTTAACTCGTATAGTGAAGATGGTGAAAAGTTAAAATGATCTTTTCTTAATAAAAAAGTTTTCGTTATAAATGTGAAGGAATAGAAACTATATATTTTATCAAACTCTACTTAATCAAGACCGGCTTAACGCAGGATTTGTTAAGCGGGAGGGTAAGAGTGAAAGTAGAAAGGGAAAAAATAAATGAAACATAACCCCATATACCCAATTAGACATTTGTCCATTCGAGTACCTTGGCATGATAATGCTTGGAATGGAACCGTATGTAATGATCCTAAAAATAATGGAGCTTGTTTAATATTAAAAAATTGTTCTAAAAATAGGAATGACGAAAAGGAATCATCTTTTGCTAATCAATCAATCAAGAATCTTGAGGAATCTCATTTTCCTGTTTGTGTATCAGAACGGGGAACATTTATGGCTAATTTTGGATTCGATAGAAAAATTACTCATCCTTATAGTGTGTCATCTCCCGGATCGCATGGAAACCTAAAAGAAACCACAGTACACTTTCCGGCATATTCAGCAGCTGCTGTACCATACTACTGGCTATCAAAAAGAAATACAAAGGAATTAATTGATAAATATGATCTTGAATATGATCCTGATCATGAACCCCAATTAGATTGGAATAAAAATGGTAAAACTGATAAAGATAAATGGGTTCAGGAATATTCAAATCAGAAAAACTTGCTTAACTGTTTTTTTGAACATTTAAAGAAGGAATCATCTTTAGTTTTTTTCTATGCTAAACAGGTTCCATTTGTTGAAACTTCCGGAAGAGTCATAATTGGTGTTGCTAGAATAAAAGACATTATTGAGTCTGATAAATATGAAGGTTCAAACAAAAAATTTAGTGCCGCTTATTGGGAATATATGATACTTCATTCTGTCCGACCAAATTTTGAGGATGGATTTCTTTTGCCCTATCATGATGCGATTGAATATCAAAAAGAGCATTCAGCCTTTGATCCTTCACAATTAGCTGTCCTTGTTCCGAATGAAAAACAATTTGAGTTTTCTTATGCTTCCGAACATGTTACAAATGACTCAGCTATTCAGGTGTTACTTGCTTGTGTGAAATCAATTGAAATGGCAAGAGATTTAGGCATCGGGAAACATCACAATAAAATTATTCGGTGGATACATAATGAATTGATATCTATTGAAAAATTGCGAGGCCATTATCCAGGAATGGGAGCTGCATTAACTGCATTTGGAATTGAAAAAGGACATTTTATCGCAGCAGAAATAATTAACAATCTAAAAAATGAAAATGATAATCCCTGGAAAGTATTTGAAAAAGCATTAAATAATTCTAAAAGTATCCTTTCTCCTGAAATAGCAGAATTGATTCCTGAACAATCAAAAAAACTTTACAAAAAATTATTAGAAAGAAAATCCGTAAAACTTGATTTACTTTATTTGCTAAGTCGTTTCGATCTAACAGTTGAACAAGCTACAATCCTCTTTGTAAATGAAGAACGTGAAGAAGCGGGAATATCAGAAAAAGATGAAGCTCTTATCAAGAATCCTTATCTGATATATGAACTTACTCGTTATACGACTGAACCTGTATCTTTTGAGACCATAGATATGGGAATGTTCATTAAAAAAATTCCTAAAGACTTGCTTCCTCAGAATATTTTATATAAAGATCCATTACATTCAGATAGGATTCGTGCATTAACAATACAACAATTGACCAAAGTTTCTTATCAAGGACATACTCTCCTTCCACGAAAAGAATTGATTAAGCAAATTCGCTCTCTCTCAATTGAACCAAAATGTAACATTAATAGCGATTACTATGAGATTGCTGAAGAAAATTTTTCTGATTTCATTTCAATTGAAGAAATGAAAAATGGTGAAGTTGCGTATCAACTTCTTCATCTATCACAATGTGGTTCAATTATAAGACAAAAAGTAAATGATAGAATAAAAGCAGAACGTCTTTCAATAACTGGAAATTTGCAACATCAACTTAAAAAGAGACTTGATGAGGTTACTAAAGGAGAAATTGATGAACAGGAAGAAAAAGCTAGGATAGAAAAGGCTGTTGCTCTTAAAGAGATTGCAGAGTCAAGATTTTCTGTGCTTATTGGACCGGCAGGTACTGGAAAAACAACTCTACTGACAACACTGGCTTCTTTGCCCGAGATTCAACAAAATGGAGTTTTACTACTTGCACCTACTGGTAAAGCAAGAGTAAGGATGGAAGAGATTGCTAAAGATATTGAAGTTAACGCGAAAACTTTAGCTCAGTTTCTTAAGGATTATGATAGGTACGATACTGACACACAGCGTTACAAGCTATCCAAAAAATGTTGTACAGATGTTTATGAAACAGTTATACTAGATGAATCCTCAATGTTGACTGAAGAAATGCTAGCTACTGCATTAGATTGCTTGAAAACCGCCAAAAGATTTATTTTAGTTGGAGACCATCGTCAACTTCCTCCCATAGGACCCGGGCGTCCATTTGTTGATATAATTCATCATCTTAAACCTGATAATGTTGAGACTCTTTTCCCTCGTGTTTCTAAAGGATATGCTGAACTTACAATTAAGCGTAGACATGGAGGATCAAAACGTCAAGATGTACAACTTGCAGAGTGGTTTAGTGGAGAACCATTGGAACCCGGAGCTGACAAGATATTTCAAGAAATACTAACCAATCAAGAAGCAGAATATTTACGATTAGTAAGTTGGAAGAATGAATCTGATTTTGAAGAAAAATTTGAAGAAGTGTTAGTTAAAGAATTGGATCTTGGTAATCTTGAAGACATAAACAAATTCAATATTGAAATAGGATCTTCGGATGGGCATTATTTTAATTCTACTAAAGATGCGAATTATTTTAAAATAGAACCATCTGTAAATGCTGTTGAAAATTGGCAGATACTTTCTCCTGTTCGTGAAAAACCATTTGGTGTCAAAGCATTGAACAGAAAAATTCATCAATTATTTAGAAAAACTACTATTGAAGATGCAACGGTCGGAAGAAAAATTAAATACAATAATGGTTATGAAAAAACAGAACGAAAAATTCCCAAGCCATTAGGCATCGAACAAATAGTTTATGGAGATAAAGTAATAAACCTTGGCAATCATTCAAGAAAGAGTGTTTATCCTAAAGAAGATTCATTAGAGTATTTAGCTAATGGTGAGATAGGAATAGTAACTGGACAATTTAAACGTAGAAATGCAAGCTATAAAGGACAACCGCAATTTGTAGAAATAGAATTCAACTCTCAGAAGGGTTTTGTTTATACTTTTGTAAGTAAAGATTTCAAAGAAGAAAGTGATCCTCCTCTTGAGTTAGCATATGCATTAACAGTACATAAATCGCAAGGTAGTGAGTTTAAAAAAGTCTTTTTAATCATTCCCAACCCATGTTTTTTACTTACACGGGAAATGCTTTATACTGCTTTGACCAGGCAAAAAGAAAGAGTAATTGTTTTGTACCAAGGAAGTAGATTAGAGATTAAAGAGCTTTCTTCTCCAATACATTCCGATACTTTAAGCAGAATTACAAATCTTTTTGTAAAGCCAGAATTAGTCGAGATTGATAATCATTTTCTTGAGAAAAATCTTATCCAACAAGCAAGCGATGGACAAATGCTTCGTTCTAAAAGCGAATTACTAATATATCAACGATTAATTGATAAGGGTATTGAACCCATTTATGAAAAGAAGTTAGTTATTAAAGAAGTTGAAAAACTCCCTGATTTTACTGTTGAAAATACTGACACTAGTGAGGTTTATTACTGGGAACACTGCGGCATGCTATATGACAAAGAGTATAAAGAAAGGTGGGAAGAAAAATATAAATGGTATTTGGATAATGAGATAATCCCATGGAGTCAAGGGAAGGGAAAAAACGGAACCTTAATAATCACGGAAGACAAGCCACAGAAGTTAGCTGATGGAACAATAAAAGGAGCAATCTCAATTAAGGAAATTGACAAACTTATCAATAAAATATTTGGCAAATAATGCTAAGCGATAGAACTTCAATTCAGTTAAAACTATATGAGAAAAATCATGTAGAAGAACCTTTTCTGAAACAACTGGAATCTATGCCGGGATTAAAATGGAAAGTGATCCGCGATGAAATGAGCCCCGGACAAACACCTTCAGAAACTCAGCGTGAAGATTTTACACAGGTTTTAATGAAGAAGAATTTGGAAGATGCAATAAAAAGAATTAATCCCTGGATGAATGAGCAGCAAATCTTTGAAGCAATCTCCGATCTTACATCCCACGAAGGTGATAATCTTTTTAAGAATAATCATAGATAGAAAAGTTTTCTTTATAAATACGGTGAATAGAGAGAAAAAAGAATAAGCATAATGATTAAAATAATTACTTTGATTTTATTTCTATTGGAATTCTTTTCTGTTGAGATATCTGCTCAACAGGATATTTCCAATATAAAAGTCGGGTTTTTAACCAGAGATAAAAACTTTCAATATAATCAGGAATTAGCTGCGGCTTTTAGCTTTCTTCAGAAAAATTTTAGATACACACGATCAATTACTTTTTCAGAAATTAAATCAGATCCGGAACATTTAAATGATATAAATGTAATCTGGTTCCACCGTCCCGATTCGGTTGATTTTTCTAATGAAGAAACCGAATCTCAGGTAATCAGTTCCATTAAAAAATTTATAGAGATGGGGGGGAACTTATTGTTGACTCTGGATGCTATGAAATTGGTTGTTCCGCTTGGATTGGAATCTGCAAATCCTCAAATAAATTATGTTGAAGCTTTTGATGAAGGTTATGGAAGAAAATTAGGGCTTCACTCTTTTAAATCTCATCCCATATTTCATAATTTATACGGGGGCGCATACATTTGGGCTCCGTTAAAAGATCAATTAAACCGACAGGTTGGTTTTTTTAAAAACTCAATTCCAAATGGAAAAGTAGCTGCAGTTGACTGGGCATACATTACTCTAAAAGAAGATTCAAAGCTTGTGCTTGAATATGTTTTAGGTAAAGGTAAAATAATTGCAGTTGGATCTTATACTTATTATTCACCTGAAAATCAAAACAAACAGCATCTGGAACTCTTCACAAAAAATTGTTTGGAATATTTAACTGGCAATAACCTTAATGAGATTCCACGTTATTGGAATTATAATCCTTTCCAAATCTTACCCTTTACTTACTTATCTGAAAATATTGTTATTCCTCCGGCAAACATCTGGAATCGAAATCTCGAGTCGTTGACGATAAATTCGCAATTTGCTTCAGAGAATAATTTTGATATTACAGGAGAGCGAATGATGATAATGGGAAAAGAAAAAGGAGGAATTGAGGAAATATGGAGCCATCCTTTTATGACTTTAAGAGATTATGAAGTTGGTGTAAAGTTTTCATATAGAGACACCATATACTGGTTCAATGATCAGATACCTCAGATCGAGGTTCGTCCTGAATCATTTACAAGAACCTACAGATTTGTACGAGCCTTTGTTAAAGAAATTATAACTACCGACAGAGAAAATCCTGTTGGAGTAATCCATTATGAATACCGGGGAGTTTATCCGGGACAACTGGTAATCCGGTTTAAAAGTAATATGAGGTTTATGTGGCCATATTCACAAAACACTTCGGACTCGATATTTTATGGATGGTGCGAGCAATTAAATTCTTTTATAATTAAAGCTCAGAATGATGAACTTGTAATGATAATCGGATCAAATAAAAAACCAGTATCAAAATTATCTGGACAATTTGAGGATTTTACAAAGAGCGATACTACTTTTGAAGGACAACCTACAGACAAATTCCAGGTCGCCGCACTTTTTACTTTCGATCTGGGAATGAATGATAATATGGATATTATCGTTGTAGGAACAAATGAAGGTGAAAAATCCGCATTAGCATCTTACTCTGAAGCAATAAGCAATCCAGAAAAAATTTACCTCAATTCTACTAAATACTATCGCGAGTTTCTTTCAAACGGTTTAATAATTACAACTCCCGATGCAACATTTAATGAAGGTTACCGATGGGCAATGGTTGGAACTGATAAATTTTTTGTAAACACACCCGGCATTGGAAAATCTCTTGTTGCAGGATATTCAACTACAGCCAAAGGATGGGATGGCGCTCAACCAATCAGCGGACGTCCGGGTTATGCATGGTATTTTGGTCGTGACGGACAGTGGAGCGGAATGGCTATCTCTGATTATGGAGATTTTCAAAAAGTGAAAGAAGTTCTGCAATTTTATCAAAAGTATCAAGATTTGTCTGGAAAGATATTTCATGAATTAACAACAAGCGGTGCAGTACATTATGATGCTGCCGACGCAACACCATTGTACATTATTCTTGCCGGGCATTATTTAAGGTGGTCGGGAGATATTGATTTTATTCGTGATAGTTGGAGTAATATCAAAAAAGCGATTGACTTTCTTTACACAACAGATACGGATGGTGATCGTCTTATTGAAAATACAAATGTTGGTCACGGTTGGATTGAAGGTGGAAGTCTTTACGGTGCAAAAACAACCTTCTACTTAGCAGGATGTTGGGCTGCAGCTCTGGGACAAGCAGAATATATTGCTGATGTATTGGGATTTGAAAGTGAAGCAAATAAATACAGGAAAGATTTCGAAAATGTAATGAAGATTGTAAATAATGATTTCTGGAACGGGAAGACACACTTTTTCAATTATGGAAAACTTCCTGATAATACATACAATCAAGAAAGAACAATTCTGCCCGCTGTTCCTCTTTATTTTAATCTGGCTGATAAAGAAAAAGCTGCTGCTGTTCTCGATGTGTATGCTGGAAATGGTTTCAGTACTAACTGGGGTGTTAGAATTTTGAGTGACCAGTCTCCTTTGTTTAATCCTCGGGGTTATCATTACGGAAGTGTTTGGCCTCTGTTTACTGGTTGGACTGCGCTTGCAGAATACCAGTATGGGAATTACCTGCAGGGCTTTTCACATATTATGAATAATCTTAAAGTTTATGAAAACTGGGCAAGAGGATATGTTGAGGAAGTATTAAATGGATCGGAGTATTTGCCTTCCGGTGTTTGCCCTCATCAGTGCTGGTCTGAGACGATGGTCTTGCAGCCAATTCTTGAAGGGATGTTGGGGCTTAGAGCGTCGGCATTAGAAAATACATTAATGTTTGCTCCACGTTTTCCCCCAGACTGGGATTCGGTACAAATTGAAAACATTAAAGTAGGATCTCATCTAGTCAATGTGAAGATGATGAGAAAGGATAAGAAGACTTCCTATTACTTTAGTCATACAGGTGATAAGCAATTAAAGATTGAATTTTCTCCTTACTTTATGCAAGGAATGGAATTCGTTAAGATTATCTTAAAGAATAATGAATACAAACCAGAACCGTTAATCAGCAAGCAGAATGTTTATCTGAATTTATTTTTGGAGCTTGAGAAAGAATTGCTTGTGGAAATTTATCATTCGGGTGGAATAAGCGTTCTTCCCGTTGTTCCAAATCCAAAACCGGGCGACGCTTCTGAAGGATTCAGAATTATTTCTTCAGATTTGAAGAATAATATCTATACTGTCGAAGTTGAAGGAAAATCCGGAAGTGAGGAGATATTAAAAGTAGTTATGGGAGATAAAATAATTAATTCGGTTGACAACGGTGAATTAATATCATCCGAAGAGAACATTTATTCAATCAGAGTGATTTTTGAAAAAAGTGATAGTAAATATTTAAGAAAGGTTATAACGATACATTTATAAGAAATAAAATTGCAAGGGAATCAAAGCTCAATAATAATCTGAGTTATTAATACCTTTAGAGAGAAATAATTCTAATTAAATAATAATATGTTAAAATTTTTTTTATGCTAATTTTTTTATTCGTCATATTTGTGTGTACATCAAATGCACAATATTTATCTAATCTGAGTATGAGGCAGGACGATCCGATATATACTACTTATGCGGCTGCAATAGACAGGTCGGAATATATTGTTAACGAAGCCTACCAAATGGTTTGGTTCGATCCGGATAAAGGAGTAAACTTTGAAGTAAAACAAGCAGGTAACTGGGGAATGATTTTTAAGTCGGATGGAAAGATTATTTCAAAATTATCTCAATACTATCAGCTTCCGGTCATTACTGCATCCTATAGTGATTTGGTGAGATTTTATTATTATCCATTCAAAAACATTAAGGTAGAAAATTTCTTTTTAGTATTCAGTTCCCGGATTGCAATCCAAAATGTGAAGGTCAAAAATGAAAATTCTATTGATATCAGCTTAGATATTTATCCTTTCCTTCAAAATGATCAAAAGGAATTTTCTAATATAAATATTACCAGCGGGAATGACGGGTTCATTCTTCAGCATAAAGAATTTCCGGATGGCTGGATGAAAGAGCATAATATTCCGTTCAAAGAAGATTTGAAGGACGTATTTATTCTTAATGAAAAAGCAGATAGCTGGGGAAGTTATCAATTATTTGATGACGAAAAGGATACAAGTGGTTATATTTTTTTGAGTGATGTAAAATCAAAACATTTAAAGAAAGAATTATCCAGAGAAGCAAATGTTATTTCCCTTCAAAAAACTTTTAAAATTCCAGCAGGAGAAACAACTAATCTTAGAATTATAAGAGGTGTAATAGAAACCGAAAAAGATGAAAATGTTTTGATTAAACAATGCCATGATCTGCTTGCAGTAGATCTGGATAAATACATAAAAGAAAATGAGAAAATTTATAGCAGAATCCCAAAAATAAAATTTGAAAATAAAAACCACGAAGCACTTTACTGGAATGCATTTTCTTTAATCAGGCAATGTATGCTTCCTCCAGAAGGCGAGTGCAACTTCAATTACTACGTCTTTTCACGCGAACCTAGATGGGGCTGGGGTTATGGCGGGCAGGTTTTTCATGAAAGTCTCACGATGCTTGTCTATTCTTTTATGGATCCGGTCGGCGCAATGAATTCTCAACGTGTTTTTATGGAGCGTCAGTGGAAGGATGGATATATTAATTATAGAACAGGTCCTTACCTTAATGAAACAATTCCGGAGAGTGGAGAATATACATCATCTGCTCCATGGTTTAACTGGCAGAATTGGGAAATTTATAAAGTAACAAAAGATAAAAAATTTCTTGAAGAGGCTTATGAATCGGGTAAAAAGTTTTATGATTATTTCGTAAGTAATCGTGATAAGGACAACGACGGACTCTGCGAATGGGGTGCTAATGCTGTACTTGAATGTGTAAGGGATGGAAGAGTTGCTGTATGGGATGAAGTGGGCGATCCGAAAAATTTTGATGCGGTAGACTGTAATCTTATGCTGGTAAGCGAAGCTAAGGCACTTGCATCAATTACAAAAGAATTAGGATTAAATGATGAAGCCGATAAATGGCTGAATGATGCAAAGGAGAGGACAGATTTAATAAATAAATATATGTGGGATCCTGAAACCGGGTTTTATTATCATATAGATATGAAGAATCATTCCTTTACTTTTAATAAACCGAATGATCTGAAAAGGAAAGAAATAATTGCCTTTCTAGCATTGTGGGCCGGTGTTGCAGATAAGGAGAAAGCCGAAGCACTTATGAAACATCTTAAAAATCCTGATGAGTTCTGGAGAAATTATGGAATACCAACTTTATCTGCCGACG
>MHAF01000097.1 GCA_001802865.1 Ignavibacteria bacterium RBG_16_34_14 | reverse complement strand
AATGGTTTCTTAAAACTTTTGAGAAAAAACTCTGATAAGCATAGAGCGATGGAAAACCCTGAAGCTCAATTAGCTTTGGTATAAAATAACCATCTTTACTTTTGCAAATACCAAAATCTAATTGTAGAAAAACCGGATGTTCTTCTTCACCATTTACTTTTTTTGCTGATGGAATAATTTCATCCGTTCTTTTTTTAAAAAATGCAGATGATATTTGAGAAGTAAGATCATCACAAGCTTTCAATATTTCATCACGAAGTTCATTTGATAAAAACAAAAGTGTTTCAGAAACGCGGAAGTCAGTAGGATATTTGAAAGTAGTATCAAGCTCTTTAATAAAATTCCGATACTTAGCTTCTGTGAATTCTAAGTTAAATTTTTTTCTGAGTTCTGGAATCATTTTAAAATTTAAACCCAACCCTGTCCCTCCTTTTAATAAAAGGAGGGACAGGGAGGATTATTAATGTTCATTAATATTCTTTATTGCTTCTTTAAGAAATGCCGGCAGTACAGTTTTTCTTGTCAGCTTAATTTTATCCGGCTGCTGTAAAAGATTTATCATCTCATTATATTTTTCTTCACTGTATTTTTCTAAGATATGCTTTTTTCTTTGGGGCTGACTGAAATGATACATCATACTTTTGGGATCAGCTTCCGGATGGAATTGGGTACCGCTCATTTCTTTAGAAACCCTTACTGCCATTAATGCAGGGTGACTATTCTCAATTGTCTCTTTTTCAACCGCAAGTATTAAAGCCCCAAGCTCTTTTATTTTTTTTTCATCAGGATTAATGACCTGGTATTTCCTGAAATCTGCAGCATAAAAAGTTTCCGGCAGTTTTTTTAAAAGGAGATCTTCAGAACCTTCCTTTGTTCTTTTAAAGGGAAAAATGCCAAATGACTCTTGTTTTCTTTTTGTTACATCACCGAATTTGAAGAAACGTCCCATCATCTGAAATGAATGACAAATAAAGAAGAAATATTTCTTTCTCTCATTTGATGTCTGGTTATAATTCCAGACATCATCAATAAGATTGAAATACTTTTTCTCCCATTCTTTTCCTTCATCTTCAAAAGGGCTTCCCGGTCCGCCGGATGAAATGTAAATATCATAGTCCATTCCTGGTACATCACCTTTATAACGGGATTCATAAACATTATATTTAACCTGGGTATCGCTGTAATTATTAGAATCTGTAACGATCTCCTTAATACAACGCATTCCTTCATTCTTTTCGTTATTGTAAAGATCTATTATTGCAATTTTTATTTCTTTTACTTTCATTATTCCACTGCTTCAAAATAAATTAAAGGAGATTCTTCGTCGTCCTAGTGGACTCCTCAGTATGATACTTAAGAGTTACAATCCATAATGCGTTTCGTCAATGATATAATCAACGACATTTTTAGTGTCATAAGATTGTTCCCATATTGCAAGCTGTCTATCGGCACCTGTTCCCATCTCAAGAATTTTATTAACATATTTTAATTCTTCTCTCAAACCAAGTTCATCAACAACCTCATCAACAAATTCAAGCAGTTCCCCAATAAGGTTTGCGTATGGAACTTCCTCCTTCTTACCAAAATCAATAAGCTTACCTTCAATACCATATCTTGCAGCACGCCATTTATTTTCAGCAATCAAAGCTCTCCTGTAAAGCCTAAAGCCGAGATTCTGCTTTATCAGCTTGTGAAGCTTTGCTACAACAGCCTGCATTATTGCTGCAAGAGTAATGGTTTCATCAACGCGCATAGGTATATCACAGATTCTGAACTCAAGTGTATTGAAAACAGGATGAGCCCGAATATCCCACCAGATTTTTTTTGCATTATCAATGCAGTTTGTTTTAATAAGAAGATTAACAAAATTATCGTATTCAGCAATGCTGTTAAAATAATCCGGAATTCCTGTTCGCGGGAACCTATCGAATACCTTACTTCTGTAAGATTTAAAACCTGTATTCCTTCCGAGCCAGAATGGTGAATTTGTTGAAAGAGCAAAGATATGCGGAAGAAAATATCTTGCTGCATTCATTATGTGAAGAGCAGTTTCTCTGTCGTCAACTCCAATATGAACATGCAAACCAAAAATTAAATTAGCTCGTGCAACTTGCTGCATATCTGTTACAATTGTTTTGTACCTTGGGTGAGCAGTAATCCGCTGATCTTTCCAATGAGAAAATGGATGAGTACCGGACGCAGCAATCCGCAGGTTTTTACTTTTAGCAAGGTTTGCAAGATTGCGTCTTAACTTTGTAACCTGTTCACGTGCTTCAGTAATATCTTTACAGATATCTGTTCCCATCTCAACAACAGATTGATGCATTTCCGGTTTAACATTTTCTGCCAGCAGCATCTTTCCATCTTCAAGAATTTGCTGTATGTGAGAACGAAGCTCGCGCGTTTCAGGATCAACTATCTGAAATTCTTCCTCAATTCCTATTGTGAAAAGTTTATTTTCAGGCATATTGTTTACCCGTTTTAATTAAAGAGGTTCATTATTAGCAAATGATTTTACGAACTTACCCCAGGTTAAATTGTTTAATCCTTTTTTATGAGATTTTGCTCTTCTAATTGCCATATTTGCAGCAGTTTCAACAATCCATTCAAAATTTTTCTGGCCTACGGAATTAACATCAGCGTCAGGAGCTGGATTGCAGAAATCAATTGCATAAGGAACACCATCACGGATAGCTAGCTCAACAGTATTAAAATCATAACCGAGGTAATTATTAATCTTAAGAACGGTATCTTTCAACTTATCAAGAAATTTTTTCTCAAATTGTTTAGGATTTCTTACATACCTTAAATGATGAGGCTGTTTCGGATCATACTGCATAATGTGAACATCTTGTCTGTCCAGACAATAGCATCTGAAATATTCTGAAAAAATAATTTCTTCCTGAAGCATCATTACAAGCTGACCGGTTTCATTATACGCTTTAAAAAATTCTTCACGATTATTCAGTTTATAAACATTTTTCCATCCACCGCCAGCAAAGGGTTTAAAGTATGCTGGAAATCCTACATAATTAAAAGTAGCTTCCCAATCCATTGGGTAAGATAGATTACGAAATGACCTTTCATTTGTATCTGGCGGATGCTGGTTTGAAGGAAGTAGAACTGTTTTAGGAACGGCAACTCCCGTTGTAACAGCAAGAGCATTGTTGAAAAATTTTTCATCTGCACTCCACCAGAAAGGATTATTTATTACGGCAGTGCCTGTAAGAGCAGCATTTTTAAGAAATCCCCGGTAGAAAGGAACATCCTGGGAAATTCTGTCAATTATAACATCATAACCGGAAGGCTCTCCCTGAATAACTTTATCTATCTTAACAAACTCAGCAGTGAGATCACCTTCTTTTTTAGAATTAACTCTCTCAACAAAAGCAGGTGGAAAAGTAGTTTCCTGACCGAAAAGTATACCGATCTTTTTCATTTATAATCCTTAGATTTTCATTTAGAATTATTAAACTTCAATAAAGAATTTCAGAGGGTGAAGTTTTTCAGTGCAAATAATAATTGAATGGAATTAGATTGTCAAATTTTAATCTTTAATTTGCTCGAGGTAAAGAGAAAACATTTCCCTCCACCAATGCCAATCATGCCCAGTTCCTTGTCTTATATCCAGCCAATGAGATATTTCTTTTGAATTAAGAATGTTTGACATATTTAAGTTTTCATTTAAGCACATATCCCATTCACCGGTGCCAAGGATAATTCCCATATTTCTCATTTTTTCCAGATACCATTGATCTGTAAGGTTTGGTAAATAATCTGGCGGATTATTAAAGTAGCAATTATCATCATAGTATCCCATAATAAACTGTTTTATATCATAAGCACCTCCCATACAAATCAAGTAAGAAACTAAATCAGGATTGCGGAATGCAAGATTAAGAGCATGGTAAGCCCCAAAACTGCAGCCGGTAACACAGACTTTACTTCTTTCACTGTCGTGCTTTGCAAATTCTATTATGTCATGAATAATAAGATTTTCATATCCGTTATGAGTTTTAACTCTGTCGGCAGGATGGATTGAATAATTATACCAGCTTTCTGAATCAAAACTATCAGGACAATAGATTTTAATTTTTCCGGATTCAATAAGATGATGAGCTGACCCAATCAGACCAAAATCTTTTAATTCATAATATCTTGCTCTCGAAGTAGGAAAAGCAATAACCGGGAATCCTGAATGTCCGAATACCAGCATTTCAAATTCTTTGCTTAAGTATTCAGAATGCCATTTGAAATATCTTTCCTGCAATAAGATTCCTGTTTTTTTTAGCCGAAAATATATAGAAAAAAGCCGATTAAATGTATATGGTATAAGGTGTAAAGGTATTACTAATCTTAACCTGGAATAATGAATTTAGAATTAGAAATTAGAAAAATCATCCTATTACTCCACTACTCCATTATTCCAGCCGTTTGAATAAAGTTTTTGAAATTTCCTGAACTTACACTTGACCTCGAGTATTGCTAATCGTATATTTACGATAAGCGATAAGGAAATTATAAATGGCAATCTCAAAAACAGAAGAGTTTACAAAAACAGAAAACAAAATATCAGATTGGGCAAAAGTCTTATCTCATCCCGCAAGAATAAAAATCCTGAAAATTCTTGCGCAAAAAAATATTTGTATGTGTGGAGATATTGTTGATTTAATGCCTCTTGCACAAGCTACAGTTTCACAGCATTTAAAAGAATTAAAACGCGTTGGATTTATTAAGGGAGAGATTGAAGGTCCAAAAATCTGTTATTGTATTGATAGCTCAATTTTAGATGAAGCACAAAAAAAATTAAATGAATTTCTTAACTCAATAATAACTCAATAATCATTAGAGGTTTAAAATGGAAAATACAGAACTGAAAGAAGTTGTAAAGAAAAAATATTCTGAAATTGTAATTGAAGCTGACAAATCAAAAGGATGCGGCTGCGGATGCGGCTCGGACAGCTCTGAATATTCTGACTTCACCGAAAATTATAAAACACTTGATGGGTATGTT
>MHAF01000096.1 GCA_001802865.1 Ignavibacteria bacterium RBG_16_34_14 | reverse complement strand
TCGAAGAGAATTTTATATGTGTATGAAATGTTTGTGAAAAAATTCTTTATTCTTTCAAGTGTAGAGTTCGGGTCTCATCGGCCCCGCCTTACTTTTTTTGATATATTTTGTGTAGTAAAAAAATGCAGCAAAAATGAATTGAGAATCGAATTGAATTTTTTTTTCGATAACACGTAGTAATACTTAAACTTAAAAAGTAGAATTACTACTACATAAGAAAAATTTTTTGTAGCATTTTCCGTCTAAGGTGTAGTTATTTCAAATTGAAAGTAATATTCACATTTATATAGTATAATATTTTAAAAAAATAAAATTGTTTGCTGGTGTAATATTTGTAATTGTGTCTTTAAGCTGGGATGAATATAATGATGACAATGTGTTGTAAATAATTGATGAATGTAATTGTTTCCGATGTAAATTTGTTCATCCGGCTATATAAGAAAAGACTCCACAATAGATGATTAAGGATTCGAAAGAGGAGATTGATTCTGTAAAAAGAAAATTTGATTGTGGTGAAGGAGTTGAAAAATAAGGGCAGCCTTAAAGGCTGCCCTTTTTGTTAAATACCAAATAAGTGTCAATGTCTAATGACTATTTCTTTACTGAAAAAATTCTTATTTTTTTTCATTGTGAATAATTAAATTAAGCTAACCAAATAATCCTTTTCTTTAAATGATAAATAAAAAAGCGAAAATATTAATTGCCGAGGATGAATCTATTATAGCAATAGATATTAAATCTACTCTTGAAAAGATAGGGTATTCGGTTCCGGAAATAGCTATTTCAGGGGAGAAGGTAATAGAGTTTCTTTCGAATTCTAAACCAGATCTTATTTTAATGGATATATCTCTTGCAGGAAAGCTGGATGGGATAGAGACCGCAGATATTATTTCGAGAAAATATGACTTGCCAATTGTTTATTTAACTGCTCTTACCAATAGTGAAACTCTTAAACGTGCAAGAGTAACAGAACCTTTTGGTTATTTATTAAAACCGTTTGATGAAAGGAACCTTCATTCAACAATTGAGATGGCTTTGTACAAACATAAAGTAGATTCCGAACTGAAGAAGAGAACCAAAGAACTTGAAATGGAAAAAATTAAAACCGATGAACTTCTTCATAATATCTTTCCATCTGAAATAGTAAAAGAGTTGAAGGCAAAAGGATTTGTAAGTCCCAAACATTATGATTCAGTTTCAATACTTTTTACAGACTTTGATAATTTCACAATTTTAGCATCCAAACTTTCTGCAGATAATCTTGTGAAAGAGCTGAATCATATTTTTACAAATTTTGATTTCATAATTGACAAATATGAATTGGAAAAATTAAAAACTATAGGGGATTCATATATGATAGCCGGCGGTTTACCAAATGTAACAAATGATCATTCATACAAAATTACAAAAGCCGCAATAGAAATGCAGGAAGTTGTTAATGAAGTGAATGAGAAGCATGATTTCAGTTGTAAAATGAGAGTAGGAATTCATACAGGTCCTTGTGTTGCGGGTATTGTTGGTACAAAAAAATATACTTATGATGTTTGGGGGGATACAGTTAATATTGCTAAAAGACTCGAATCAAATTGCGAACCCGGACGAATTAATATATCAAGAGCAACATATAATCTTGTAAAAGACAAATTTGATTGCGAATACAGGGGCTGTATTGAAGTAAAGGGGAAAGGGGAAATTGATATGTATTTTGTGAAAGCACCAAAACCCTCCACAGTGAATATTTCGTAAATTACCCTCAGGAACTTTAATTTACATTATGAATATCAATTTATTTCAATACAATCCTTCTTGGGAGGATAAAAGGAAAAATAAAGATAAAATCTTATCGTTGTTAAAAGGTAAAATTCCTACAAGTAGTTTGCTACTTTTTCCTGAAATGACGCTTACAGGTTTTTCGATGAATACCGAAAAGCTTGCTGAAGAAAGGGAAGGAAAAAGTTTTCAATTCTTTTCTGAACTTGCAAAAAAATTTTCAACTTCAATAATTGCAGGAATAATTGAGAAAGACGAGAATAATTTTTTTAACACACTAATTCATATTAACTCTTCGGGAGATTTAATTAGTTATTATAGAAAAGTCCATCCTTTCTCTTATTCAGATGAAGATAAATATTATAGAGGTGGTGATAAACCTGTTGTTACAGAAATTGATGATTGGAAAATTGGCTTATCAATCTGCTATGATTTAAGATTTCCGGAACTTTTTCGTTTTTATGCTAAAGAGAGGGTTGATTTAATTATTAATATTGCCAACTGGCCAGCGCTAAGAATTGAACACTGGAGATCCCTGCTTAAAGCAAGGGCAATTGAAAACCAATGTTACATTGCAGGTGTAAACAGGATTGGTAATGACCCAAATGCAGTTTACAATGGTTTTAGCAGTGTATTTAATCCAATGGGAAAAGAAATTATTTCTATTGGAGATGAAGAGAAAATTATTACGGTTGAGATTGATAAAGAAAAAGTTAAACAAGTAAGAGAGGAATTCCCTTTTCTCGAAGATATAAAGTTGGTTTAAAATGATATCTTCGATTTTAAGAACTTATCATATCTAAATAAAAAATTACCTGATAGATATTATTTATTGCTTAATAAATAATAACAATTGGACCTGAATTGATTAGGGAAAATAATATTCTTAGATTTTGTTCAGTAAAAAATTTTATCTGGAACTGTTCAATAAAAATTTTACTATTGAGGATATGCGTTCTCGACAGATATTTTCCTGATATCCTCCAAAGTAATAAATAGATATATTGTTTCTGATATTTCGTTGCTGTTTAAGTAACAAATCAATAATATTTATTCATCAACTAAAAGGAGAGTGCTATGGCTCAAGTCGCAAGAAAAATGGTGGAGAAAGCAGGAATAAATGTAGATAAATTATTAGATATGCTTGTAAGAAATGCTTCTGCAGAATTGACCACCTATTATTATTACACAATTTTAAGAGTCAATCTTATTGGTCTGGAAGGGGAGGGTCTCAAAGCAATTACGGAAGATGCAAGGATTGAGGACCGCAATCACTTTGAAGCTTTGGTTCCGAGGATTTATGAACTCGGTGGCGAGCTTCCGAGAAGCATGGTTGATTTCCATAACATCTCTTCATGTCCCCCCGCATTTCTTCCAAAAGATCCGACAAACATAAAAGCTATGCTTAAAGTTCTTGTGAATGCCGAAAGATGCGCAGTAGCAGGGTACAGCGAAATCTGTAATATGACGGCAGGAAAAGATCATCGCACTTACGATTTAGCATTAGCAATTCTTCATGAAGAGATTGAGCACGAAGCATGGTTTGCGGAATTTCTCGGAGAAGGTCCCTCCGGTCATGGCGGTGTAAGAACGATGGGACATTCACCTTACGTAAAAAGATTTTTACCGGGCGAACATTAAGCCAGAAGCTTGCCTGACCAAGGGCAGTTAATCAGGACAAAAGCAGCCGATAAAACCAACTGAGAAAGGTGAGAAAATAATCAGGCTGGCAAAGATCATTTTGCAGGAAAGTGAAAGATTAAAGAATAAAGTTGAAGTTGAGACAGGAAGATTTTCAGGGAGATTGAGAATCGGAATCATCCCGACAATAGCTCCGTATCTTCTTTCAAAATTCCTCACAGTGTTTATGCAAAAATATCCTGATGTTGAATTGATTGTTGATGAGATAACAACGCATGAAATTGTGGCTTCAATCAATAAAGATAAAATTGATCTGAATAATTGACATTACTAAAGTTATAAAACAAACCCAATTTCTTTAAGAAATTGGGTTTGTAACTTCCTTACTTAATCTACATTTATAATTCTATAAACAATTGCTGCAAGTGCGCTGCCGCCGAGAGGGCCAACCAGATAAAGCACGAGATGTTCTGCTGAATTACCTCCAATAAAAACATCCATTAACATAGGTCCTAAAAAAACTGCAGGGTTAAAAGCACCTCCTGTAATCGGACCAACAGTATATGCACTTGCTGTTACAGTAAGACCAATGGCAAATCCGTAAACAAAATTTCCTTTTGTTTTTTCACTTGTGGCTATAGCAAGTACAACAGAACAGTAGGCAAAGGTAAATAATAATTCAAGAAGTATAGCTTTCCATAATTCAATATCTTCTGCCGGTGCCGGGTAAAATGTGTTTGAATATACCATGTAGTAAATAAAAGCAGCAGTAAATGCACCCAAAACCTGGCAAACTATATAACCCCAGACAAATTTTCCCTCAATTTTTTTTCTGAAATAAACAGAAAGAGTAACGGACGGATTGAAATGCCCTCCTGAAATATGACCTCCCATATAAATCATTACTCCAAGCATGATACCGATTGCCAGGGGATTTTGTGAAAACCCAACAGTAAGCACAAGAAACGTAGTCCCGATATATTCCATTATATATGCTTTCATAATGCCCTCAGAATTTGTGAATTAAAAAATTTTAGTTCAAATTAGATAAGGTTAAAATAATTTCCAAGAAAAAAAACTAAATAAATTATTTTCGGGTATTTAGATGGCTTTTCATGTTAAAAGAAAAATACATTTTTATGACTGCGATGCTGCAGGAGTTTTGTTCTTTGCAAGGATATACGAACTCTGTCATTCCGCCTATGAGGAATTAATAGAAGACTTTAACCTAAAAGAAGATTACTGGAATAATGAAGATTATATTGTCCCGATTATTAAAAGCGAAGCATCATATCACAAACCTTTAAAATATGGTGAGCTTGTAACAATTGAAATAAAAGTTTCTCAACTTAAATCTTCCTCTTTTGAATTAAATTATATATGCAGGAACGAAAAGAATGAAGTAACAAATAAAATAAGAACTGTTCACGTTTTTGTTGGGAAAAAAGATTGGAAGAAAAGGGAATTACCTGTTGGAGTCTTTAAAGGTTTTGAAAAGCACTTAGTTGGGAAGAGAGTTATATAGTATAAGGAATATTTTAACTTTATACCATATACCTCTATACCTTATTCTATTCTTTGTTGAATAATTTTTTTACCTCTTCCCTGAAAATTTTTCCAAGTTCTGTTTTGGGTAAATCGTTAATAAATACTATTTGCTTAGGAATCTTAAAAGAAGCTAGTTTATTTCTTAAAAAATTTTTCAGTTCATTTTCTGTAAGTTTTTTATTCTCTTTTAGTACAACAGCGGCAGAAACAATTTGCCCCCATTCTTTATCTTCAATTCCAACGACAGATACTTCTTTTACTTTTGAATGAGATGAGATTTCATTTTCAACTTCAAAGGGATTTATATTTTCTCCACCTGAAATTATTAGATCAGTTCTTTTAGCTTCAACGTATAAATAGCCTTCATTATCAAGATGCCCAGAATCTCCGGTATAATAAAAACCATTTTTTATTTTCTCTTCAGTTCCTTCTTTATTATTAAAATAGCCTTGCATTACAGATTGACTTTGAACCGCAATTTCTCCTGTATCAGTTATTTTAATTTTATTTGGAGAAATAACTCTTCCCGATGCTTGAGGTTTCTTTTTCATTTCTTCATAATTCATAAATGAAATAAAGGAAGATGTCTCTGTTGAACCATAAACTTTTGCAATCTTCCATCCTTTTTTAATGGCTTTAAGAATTAAATCTTTATCAGAAAATCCACCGCCGAGTAAAACTGTTCTTAATTCTATGTTGGGAATAAAATTCTCTTTAACAAATTTCTTTAATTGATTTGAAACCAAAGAAGCTAAAGTTGGCTGGTGTTTTTTTATTGATCCCAGCAAATCATCATTTGAAAGTGAAGTGGGAATTACAATTGAAGCTCCAAACATCAAAGCCCGAAAAATAATTGAGAAACCTCCTATATGATAAAAGGGAAGAGATGCTAACCATTTATCTTCTTTGGTTTGATTTAAAACTTTATTTCCTGTTAATGCGTTTTGAATAAGGTTTTCAAAGCTTAACATGACAGCTTTAGGTTTTCCTGATGAGCCTGAAGTGAAAAGTATTAGGGCTGTTTTTTCTTCTGTTTGTCGGGAAAGCAGATTTGAAAAATTTCTTTGACCTTTTTTTTCTTTGTTCCCAGGTAAAATCGCCTTGCGAAGTAAGTCATCAAAAGGAATAAAAAGATTTTTTCCGGGAGCTGAAAAATTCAAGAACTCTTTACTTTTAATAGTACAACCTGAGTTCAGAAATTCTATTTGTTCATCTAAGTTTTTTTTAAGAAACTTTACATTAAGAGGTACAGGTACAGCCCCAATTTCCCAGAGAGAAAGAACAGTTACAATAAACTCCAAACTATTATTTGATAATAAAGTGATAATATCATTTTCTTTTATGCCTACATTCTTTAAGAAGAAAGAAGTTTTCTCAACTGAAGAATTAATTTCATTATAAGTTATTTCTTTATCGTTCTGAATGACTGCAACTGAATCGGGATTAACTTTATTCTCGGTTGGTCTGATGAAATCTAAAATATTCATCTTGAATGAAATACTATTTTTCCACTTGAAACAGGAAATGGATTGGCAATTTCTGCTTCATCTAAATAATCTGCTGTCCCTAAACCATGAGCAAGATTATTATTAATAAAAGCGGCAGTATTAACAACACCAGTTCTGCCAATAACAGTTTCAAAGGATGAGGTGACAACAGTTTGAATTCCATTTTCTTTTGCAAGATCAGCAATATTTAATGTTGGAATTATCCCCCCAAGCATCATCGGTTTAAGGATTAAAAATGAAGCAGCTTTTTTTGAAACAAATTCCTCCGCATCTTTGAATGACCTGATTGATTCATCTGCTGCTAAGGGAATATTTATTTTCTCTTTGAGAAAAAGAAAATCAGTTAAATCTTTTACAGGTTGCTCAGCATATTGAATATCAAATGACTCAATTCTTTTAAGATATTCCAATGCTTCATCTTTATTCCATTTTGCATTTGCATCTATTCTAAGTTTAAGGTTATACCCAACTGTTTCTCTGATTTTTTTTATTGTCTTAAGATCTTCTTCAAAATCATCTCTGCCCATTTTTACTTTTATTGTTGTAAATCCCTTTTGTATAAGATCGGATGTCGTTTCTTCAACTCTTTCTAAAGAAGTAAAACCTATTACGCCATTTATTAAAATAGAATCAGGATAATTCCTTCTTAGCAAAGCAGGAATTGTGGTTTTTCTTTCATTGCAAATTAAATTAAGAATGGCAAGCTCAAATCCGCATCTTAATGAAGGAAATGAATTATAATCATTTAAATTTTCCTCTAAACTTTCATTTAGATTCTCAATATCAACTCTCAAATTTAGTTTAAAATTTTCCAGAACTTTTTCATCTTCCTCATAACTCTCAGAACCAAAATCCGGAAGAGGAGCAGCTTCACCAATTCCAACTGCACTGGTTTGGCTTTTTAATTTTAGTATGAATCCTTTTCTTTCCGTTATTGTTGTTCTTGATGTCTGTAAAGTTTTTTTTAGCTTTAACGAGTAAGGGGTGTAGGTTAGTTCAAGCTTGTTCATAAAATTAAACCGGCTGAAAATAAAATGCCATACAAAGCAGATAGTCTGGCAGTGAGTTCAAGAGTTTTATTTAACTGGATTCCATCAAGCCTGAAAATCATCTTAGTAATATTATAAGCAGCAGGGAGAGTAAGGTAAGGCAGGAATATCCATATTTTGAAGTCAAAAAAAAGAAATAATAACAATGGTGTTAAGAAAGAAAAAGTAATTAAAAATATAAATTGATATTGTGTAAATGGTTTCCCAAGCTTAACTGCCAGCGTATTTTTTCCTGCATGTCTGTCTTCTTTAATATCGCGGTAATTATTTACAACAAGAATATTAGTGATTAAAGCTCCGACAGGAATTGATGATAAAACAGCAGGTAATGATAACTCCTTTGTATGGAGGTAGTATGTTCCGAGGGTTCCAATCAAACCAAAGAACATAAAAACAAAAATATCGCCAAGACCTTTGTAAGCTAAGGGATATGGACCGGCAGTGTATGCAAGTCCTGCAATTATTGAAAGAATACCGATTAGAAGAATTATTATTCCACCAACATAAACAAGATAAAGCCCAAGAATAAAAGCAGAAGAGAAAGTGATAATAATTCCAATCTTCATTTCTTTTACTGTAATTAATCTGTTTGATAGAACACGCACAGGACCTTTGCGGGAAGTTGTGTCTGCACCTTTTAAGAAATCATAAAGATCATTTGTAAAATTTGTTCCGATTTGGATAAGTAGTGAGCACACCAAAGCAACAAATGAAACAAGCAAATTAAATTCACCTGAGTTTACTGCCAAAGCAGTTCCAACCATAACAGGTACAACGGAAGCAAGCAGAGTTTTTGGCCGGCTTGCGAGAAGCCAGCTTTGAAATTTGTTCATAAAAAGTAAAAAAGTACTAAAAGTATATAAAAATCATAACTAAATAGCCACGATCTTTAGCTCGTGGAGATTGTATAAAAAAAAAAAGACTTTAGCCACAGATAACATCTTAATCGGGGGCTGAAGCCCCAATTAGTTTTGGTTATTCATTTATTCCACGACTTAAAAGTCGTGGCTACTTTCACGGCAGCTTGGGAAATTTCTTAAAATCAGGTTTACGTTTTTCCAGATACGCTTTCTTTCCTTCCTGAGCTTCCTCACTCATATAATATAAAAGAGTTGCATTGCCTGCAAGCTCCTGAATTCCAGCTTGCCCATCAAGCTCAGCGTTGAATGCAGATTTAAGGACACGAATTGCCATTGGGCTGTGCTGTAAAATTTGTTTTGCCCATTCAACTCCTTCTTCTTCAAGCTTTTCTACAGGAACGACTTTATTTACCAAACCCATTTTCAGAGCTTCCCGGGCATTGTATTGTTTACAGAGATACCAGATCTCACGTGCTTTTTTCTGTCCAACAATTCTTGCGAGATAGCTTGTACCAAAACCGCCGTCAAAGCTGCCGACTTTAGGACCTGTCTGCCCGAAGATTGCATTATCTGCTGCAATAGTTAAATCGCAAACAACGTGGAGAACGTGCCCTCCGCCGATTGCGTAACCCGCTACAAGAGCAATAACCGGTTTGGGTATGCTTCTTATTAATTTCTGAAGATCGAGAACATTTAAACTCTGCACACCTTCTTTTGATTTATAGCCTTTATCTCCTCTTATCCTTTGATCGCCTCCTGAACAGAAAGCATACGTGCCATCTTTAGCAGGACCGTAACCTGTTAAAAGAATTACACCTATTTTTTCATCCATTCGTGCATCTGAAAATGCATCATACATTTCAGTTACAGTCTCAGGGCGGAAAGCGTTTCTTACCTCAGGTCTGTGTATGGTTATTTTGGCTATTCCATCCATTTTTTCATAGATGATGTCGGTATATCCGCCTGAGGCGGATTTTACTTTTTTCCAGGTAAAACTCATTCTAATTCCTTGATAATTGCGAAGTAAAAATATTGAAAAATAGGGAAAGATAGGAATGAAAACTATTTTGAGTTCTTCACTTAACTAGGAGAATAAAGCTCTCTATTTCGTATTCTTCTGAACAAGAACCTTATCAACTCTTTTACCATCCATATCAACAACTTCGAATTGATAATCGCAAGAGGTAAACTTATCACCTTCCGATGGAATCTTATTTAATTTGTACATAACATAACCACCTAAAGTTGAGTATTCCTCGGGTTGTTCAAACTGCATTCTTAATATATCTTTCAATTCATCAATCAGCATACTTCCATCTATAAGAAGTGAACCATCTTCTCTTTCAAAAATGGGTGTTTCATATTTTTCATATCTATCAGGCAGTTCTCCGAAAATGTTTTCAATAAGATCATGCAAGGTAATCATTCCCTCAGTTGAGCCGTATTCATCAATTACTATTGCAATATGAATTTTAGTTTCACGGAAACGTTCAAGAATTTTTACGGCAGGTAAATTCTCCGGGATATACAATGGTTGAATTGCAATATCTTTTAAATTTAATTCCTTTCCTTTTTCAAAATGACGAAAAAAATCTTTTACCTTAATAATTCCAACTAACTGATCCAAAGAACCATCACCTAAAGGCAGCCTGGAATAGTTGCTGTTATATACAGCTTCTCTTATTTCCTCGGGCGAATCATTTATATCAATCCAGACTATATCCTGCCTGTTAATCATAATAGAATAAGCTTTCCTGTCACCGAAACGGAAAATACTTTTTATCATTTCGGTTTCTTTCTTTTCAAAAGTTCCATGCTGGCTTCCCTGTTCAATTAATATTTTTAATTCTTCCTCAGTAACAGGAGGTTCCTTCTTCAGTTTAATTCTGAAAATGCTCACAATAATTTTAGTTGAAAAGCTTAAAAACCTTATTACCGGAGTTGTAACTCTTGAAAGAACCAGCATAACAGGGGCTAAAGCTATTGATATTCCTTCAGGATTATTATATGCCATCGTTTTGGGAACTAGCTCCCCGATTATTAAAGAGAGATATGTTATTAATCCTATAACAATTACATAAGAAATTTCAACCGCATACTCCTTTAAAGCATTGAATTGTTCAAAGAATGGAGATATATCATTTGCCCAGGCTACTCCACCATAAGCACCTGCTATAATGCCGATTAATGTAATTCCGACTTGAACTGTAGATAAAAACTCTTCAGGTTTTTGCAAAAGGAGAAGAGCAGTTTTTGCTCCTTTACTTCCACTGTTTGCTTTCTCCTCAAGGCGTACTTTCCTGGAAGAGACAAGCGCAATCTCTGCCATAGCAAAAATTCCATTAAGAATTACAAGCAATAATATTATCAGGAATTCCATAAACTTAATATCGTCGAAAAATTGTCTTGTTATATACTAAGATTTAAAATAATAAAAATCTTCTTATACAAAAGTTAATTGATGTAAGGAAATGTTATAATGAATCAAGAAAGCTATTTATAGCCTCAATAAAGGCTTTCGGTTCTTCAAGGTGGGTATTATGCCCGGCATTCTTAACAGTCTTATGTTCAGCATTTGGGAATAACTTAACAACTTCTTGGTTTATAATAGAGAATTTTGTATCAAGCTCACCGGTTATAAGCAGAGTTTTACATTTAATATCTTTTAATTGCTTAAAAAGAGGAGGCATCATCCCCGTTCCAAATCCGCGTAAAGAGTTTGCAAGCCCCGTTGGATTGTTTTTCATTCTTCCAAGCTTAAACTGTTTTCTCTTTTCCTCAGAAAATCTTCTTTGAGTGTTGAACAATTCCAGATCCATCCAGAAATCAGCAAACTTGTCAAGTGAGTTAGTTTCAATAAAAGATGCAAGCTCTTCATCCTTCTTAATCCGCTCTTCTCTCACCTTCTCATCTTCAATTCCAGGAGCAGTGCTTTCAAGAATTAGTGCTTCAACCATTTCAGGATATTTAATCGTAAAACTCAACGCTGCTCTTCCTCCCATCGAATAACCAACAGGAATAACTTTTCTTTTTATTGTATGTCCAATTATGCTGCTTATCTGGTTTGCTATTGCATTGGCTGAGTAGAATTCAATATTGTCGGGTGAACTGCTTTTACCATGTCCTATTAAATCTATTCCAAAGGAAGAAAAATTTTGGTTAACGTGCGGAACAATAGATTTCCAATCATCAGATGAACCTGTAAAACCATGAAGAAAGAGGAGATATGGTTTATTGTTTTCAACTGTATGAAAAAACTCAATGTTGAATTTTAAGCCTGCAAGTTCGAAAATCATAATACTTCCTAAACAAGTTTGAGTTCAAGTTCAAGAGCAAGTTCAAGTAATTTCATCTTGAACTTGAACTTACTTGTGAACTTGCCATATTATCTGAATAGCTGAATCGAATATCAAATTTTATTCAGTGATTTATTCACTTCATTCCAGTAAGTCTGCCTTAGCTTAAGAGAAGCGGCAGCATTTGTTTTAATTTCTAATACAGAAAATTCTTTTCTCTCTAATGCTTTAGTGAATTCTGTTCTGAAATTCCCCCAGCTTTTTATCAACGAATAATATCCCTCAAAAGCTTTTGTAAAGGGTGAAAAGTCGAGATCGTGTGGTGCTACAAAAAATTCTTTAAAAACTTTTCCAAATTTTGAAACAGGAAGCACTTCAAAAATCCCTCCTCCATTATTGTTTATCAGAACAATGATTAAAGGTATTTTATATTTTTTTGCAGCAAGCAGACCATTCATATCATAATAAAAAGCAGAATCTCCTGTTAACAAAATTGTTGGAGTCTTTTCCACAACCGCCAAACCCAGCGCTGTTGAGGTAATCCCGTCAATCCCACTTGCACCGCGGTTGTTAAATACGGTTATATCTTTTTGCGTAACAGGAGCAAAGTAATCAAAATCTCTTATCGGCATGCTGTTGGAGATCATTAAATTAGAATTTTCTGGGAGAATATCTACAAGCTCTTCTATAATTCTGCATTCATTAGGAAATTCAGAATTGCTTATAATTTTGTTCTTTATTTTTAGAGATAACTTATCAGCATCTTCAAAAAGTTTAAGCCAGGAGTCTAAATTCCTGTTCATCTTTTTTGATCCAAAATGTTCAACCATCTTTTCGCAAAAGAGAAATGGCTTGCATGCAAATGAAGCATTCGACCGGTTTGCTGGATCAAACCAGTCGCCGTATTCATTAATCATAAATCTTATAGCTGTGCATTTTTCAAGATATAGTTCCAATGCTTTTGAGGTTACAGTTCTCCCAAACTGAATAATTATTTCAGGTTTATAGTTCCCATTAACAAATAAAGATCTTAAGAATCCTTCAAAGCTAAAAAGGATATTATCTTTATTATGTTTTCCAAACCTAAGCTGTGAAGCACCGTCTGCAAGAACAGGATAGCCAAGAATATAAGCAAGCTTCTGGCAATTCTTATGAAATTGTTTATTATAATTTTCGGGACCTGCAATTATTAATCCTTTTTTATACTTTGAGAGATAAGCAGCCACTTCTTTAAACCATTTTTCTGAGACAATATCTTTTTCAGCTTCCTCAAAGAGTTTTTTCTTATCAGGTAAGACAACCTCTGAAGTTTTAATTATATCCTCATATATTTCATCTGTATAGTCATCTGGTTCAAACGGTTTTCTAAAAGGGAAGTTGAGATGAACAGGACCTTTTGAATGAATGAGACTTTCATATACAGCTCTTTTTGCAATTACTTTTATGTGTCTTATTCTTCTGGGAATTAGTTCTGGTAAACCAACATCAACAAACCATCTTATATGATTTTTGTAAAGATTGTTTTGATTAATTGTTTGATTTGCACCTGTATTTAAAAGCTCAGGAGGTCTGTCGGCTGTACAAACAATTAATGGAACTCTCTGCTGATAAGCTTCAATTATTGCAGGATAAAGTTCCGCAGTTGCAGTACCTGAGGTGCTTACAATAACAACAGGAGTATTTGTGGCTTTAGCAACTCCAAGAGCAAAAAAAGCAGAGCTTCTTTCATCTATATGAACAAAAGATTTTATTTTTTTATTTCCTGCTATTGCAAGAGTTAAAGGAGTATTACGAGAACCGGGAGAGATGCAAGCATATTTTACACCGATTGAAGTTAATTCATTTATAAATGTTTCAGCCCAAAAGAAATTCCTGTTAATCTTTTTTTTCATTAAAGAGAGATAGTATGGGTTTTAATTTCATTTCCGTTTCTTCAAACTCATTATCAGGTTCGGAACCTTCAACAATACCATTGCCGGCAAATGCAGAAAGTTTATTCCCGCGGGTTACAGCAGATCTTATAGAAACAGCAAACTCTCCTTCATTATTTAAATTGAACCAACCGATGATTCCGGAATAGAGACCTCTTTTCTGGTTTTCAATTTTTTTAATGAGATTAAGCGCCGCATCTTTCGGGAAACCACAAACGGCAGGAGTAGGATGAAGCTCTCTGAGAATATTCATTAAGCTTGTATCATCTTTTAAATCGGCAGATAATTTTGTTAAAAGATGCTGAATGTTCTTAAGTTTTTTGACTGATGGTGTGTTATTAAAGCTAATATTATTTCCAAAATTATTTAAAGCATTAGTAAGATGATCACGAACATATTTATGTTCCTCCAGATCCTTTTTGTTATTTAAAAGTTCAGTTTCTAACTTTTGGTCTTCATCATCTGTTGCACCGCGGCTAACTGAACCTGCAATTGCATCAACTTCTATTTTATGGTTTGAAATTCTGGCTAACAATTCCGGTGTAGCTCCAAAGAAGGTTGAATTTCCTTTGTGATAAGCAAACAAACAACAATTAGGATAATCACTTTTTAAAGTGTATAAAGAATTGGTAAGATTAATCTCGCCAGAAAGAATAAGCTCAACTTTTCTCGCAAGAACAATTTTTTTTATCTCATCTTCATTAATCTTTTCAAGAGCCTGGTTGATGATCTGTTTCCACTTCTTTTTATCCTTGGGGGACAGTCCTGAAGAGTTAATAATTCTGGGTGATGAATTATTTCTATCCTCAGTTATATTTAACAAAGATTCCAACTTCTTCGAAAATTTTTCAACTAATCTTGTTTTTGATAAACCCTGTTCGATATAATAATTATATATCAAAAAGGATTTTTCTTTGACTTTGCATATTAAAATCTCAGGTACAAACCAGGTTGAATCATTATAATCTTTCCAGTCATCATCGGAATGTTCAACAGTGAATTTCATCCCACCAATAAACAAAGGAAGATTTTTATCACTCCGATTTTGAATAATTTTGCCGGCTAATTCTTTAAGTTTTTTGTCAGTAGAAATAAATCTTGCCTGTCCATTTTCAGTAATATTAAAAGCCTGGTCTAAAGCAATGAATGTTAATTGATTTCCCGGAGAAGAAAAATAAAATGAATTTCCGGATGATTTAAGTAAAGAATCAATTTTATTCTCAAAATCGAAAATGTGTATTTCTTTGCTAAAGCTTAATAAGATTCCCTGCAGGTTTTCTTTTCGTTGAGATGTTTTTTCAGAGAGGAACTGAGAGAACGAGTTTACTAAGCCAGAAATATTTTCCATCTATCTGCAAATAATTTTATACCTAAATATAAATTTTGTGTTGATTCTTTCAAATTGGATTTAGTAGATGATATCTTCTTCAATAGTTTTGAGAATTCTTAAATAGCTGTCATATCTTAATTCTGAAATTTCATTATTTTCAACTGCTTTGACAACTTTGCAACCAGGTTCGTGATAATGCGTACAACTACTAAACCGGCATTTTTCCGCGAATGGTTTGAATTCGATGAAGTAATACCCCAGGTCCTCTTTCCTTATTCCAAAAGGATCAATTTCTCTTACACCTGGAGTATCAATTACATAAGTATTGAAAGCAATCTTTATCATTTTTGAAGTTACAGTTTTATGAGTTCCTTTATCAGTAAAAGAACTTATATCACCAATCTCCAGGTTTAAACCGGGAAACATAGAATTAAGAAGAGAGGATTTTCCAACACCCGAATGTCCCCAGAAAATATTTTTGTTTCCAATAACTTCGTTTTTTAATTCTTCAATTCCATCACCCGAAACTTTGCTGCTTAGAATTACTTTATATCCAATTTCTGTGTAGATAGAAGCCCATTTTTCAGAAAGATTTTCGTTATCAAGATCAATCTTATTTATGATAACAATATTATTTAAATGTGAGCTTTCACCTGCAACAATAAACCTGTCAATTACTTTATTGTTAAAATCCGGTTTGTAAGTGCTCCCTACAATAAAGAGTTTATCAATATTTGCAGCAATAATCTGTTCAAGCCTTTCTCCGCGGTAACTTGAACCTTTTGGTTTAGGAGCTTTTCTTGAAATGTAGTTTTGTCTCTCCTCAATTTTATTAATAACACCTGTTCCATCTTCATTAAATTCAAAATCTACATTATCACCAAGTGTAACTATATCCATCCGGTAAAGCTTATCTTTCTTTAACTGAAATTCTTTTTTGAATTTCCCCGGCAGGCTGCATCGCACTGGCTTATCTTCTCCCGTAGGAAAAACATAATAATCTTTACTTTCAATTCTGCTGACTATTCCTTTTATGAGACCTCCTTTAAAATAAAAAAGCACCTTATAACAAAATAAGGTGCTTAAATTTTTTAGTCAATAAGAAATATTTATTAAAACCGGTAAATACCTGTTAAAATAAATTGGTTGCTTGTTATATCCTGGAAAGTTCTTGAAACATTTGAACCATAATTATCTCCAAAATCTTTCCACCATCCGTGTGCATAAGCAACATCAATTCCAATTGTTTCATCAGTTAGAAAACCAATTCCTGCAGTTGCATACTTCCTGTTAAAATCAGATGGATCACCCTGGTAAGGAGAAGGCTGAACAAAAAATCCACCTCTGATTCTTAAACCTGTTTTTGCAATGTTGTATTCAATTCCCACATTATAGCTAACAACTGATTTAAGGTCATCTTTAATGCTTCTATTAATATTTTCTGCATTTGTTGGTCCTAAACTAGCAACATCTTCAAATTCAATTTGGGAATAATCAATTATGGTTCCCTGTGCACTTAAAATCAAACCTTTGAAATTGTAAGAGAATCCTGCACCTAATTCGAACGGGGTAGTAATATCATATTCAACTGCATCACTATAATCGTCACTGGAAAGATCAGTTCTAAAACCAGTATTGAATTCACTGTAACCTTCTACTGTAAAATCTTCTTTAATATTATAAGTTTTAGGAAATTGAACAGTAAGACCAAAACGTGCATCGTTATTTAACTGATATAGAATTCCGAATTTTGCATCCCAACCCGATATATCCCAATTTAATATTCTGTTTAAATAGAATGTTTGAAAATCTCTGCTGTCCGGTTCTTCAGGTGCAATTACATCCTGGTAAATATTTTGAGTATCATCCTCATAATATTGGTTATCAGATTTATAATTACCGGTTATAATGTTAAGGTTTAGTCCAACATACAAATTTTTGTAAATCTCTATAGCTCCGGAGAATGTCCAGTTATGTATATCCCCATCGGATAAAATAGTTCCGCTCTGATTTAATCTTCCCAAAAAGGGAGTATTAAAAACCGAATCAGTCAGAAATAAATCATAAGGTATAAAGGTATCTTCATTTAAATCCTGAATTTGAGAAGTCGTACCATTATTGAAGCCATCAAACTTAACTGCACTTGTAAGATCTTTTGTTGTGTGATATGAAAGACCAAAAACAAGACTTCCTCTTAAAGTCGGGAATGGAAAAGCAAAGCTTAACCTGTTTAATTCTGTATTGCTGTTTGAATAAGAAGTATTATTATCAAAAAATTCAACATCATTATTATAATTTACATGACTTAGTCCGCCGGTGAATTCTAATCTTTTAAGTAAACCAAATCCTGCCGGATTAAAAAAAGCAGCGGAACCATCATCACTCAACCCAATGTAACTGTTGCCCATTCCAAGTGCTCTGGCATTCGATCCCAAACCTGGAATTGCTACTCTCAATGCGTCATTAATATTTTGTGCTTTTATTTCTAATGAGTTTATAAGAATTAAACCAATGGAGATGAAAAATAAATTTCTGAACATTGTTGGTTTCAACATTTATCTGCTCCTGCCATTGTTTCTGCTGCCGTCATTATTCCTAGTGCTGTTATTATTAGAATTAGAATCCTGTCGGGAATTATTTGAGTTCACTGATTCGGTTCTTTTAGTCTCAGTATTGGTATTATTATTCCCGGAAGTATCGTCTGAACCATTATCCGTGGGAGTATAATTTCTTGTCGGCGGTGGTGTTACTAAAATTTCTCTTCCGGAATCACCTCTGCCATTGCCATTATTTCTTATTTTGCTCATGCTATTATCTCTTTCATAACTATTATCCGATCCGGATTTAGTTGGTGGAGTAAATGAAAGCCACCACGGATAATCATAGAAATAATAATAATCATCTACATAATATGTATCATATGATTCATAATTACTCTCATCAGGAAAATCCTCATCAGGGGTCCAGAGAATAGTGTAGCATCCGTTTATTAAAAATGCGATTATTAAAAAGATTACAAGAAATAATTTTTTAAAATTTTTCATAAAATTTACCTTCTTTTGCCAGTATTATTACCACTTCTATTACCACTCCTGTTACCACTGTTATTCCCACTGTTTCTCGGAGGATTATAACTCTTAGGTGGTGTATTATTTTTTGGAGGAGTATAGTTTTTCGGAGTATTATTTTTAGGTGTATTATACTTAGGAGTAATGTTTTTCCCCTCCTGTTTTATATTACTCTTCCTTTGTGTTTTTATATTCTGTTTTGTATTTGTTTTTCTATCCGTGTTTAACTTGCTCTTTACATCATTTCTTTTAATCACTTTAGGAGGAGTTGTATTTTTCTGTTCAGTCCGGATCTTATTTCTTGTTGTATTATTTTTTTCAACATCAGTTCTATTTTTTTCGATAGTTAAATTCTTCTTGTCTTTTTCATTAACATTAATTCTCTTCAATTCTTTATTGTCAGTAATTTTAGTTCTTGTAGTGGTTTTAAGATTTATATCATCTCTCGAACGTGTTTTGGTAACTAAACCATTATTTCTTCCCGTTAAACTACCTCTTGTTGTATAGCTTGATCTTAAGCCATCATTGTTTCGTAGCCTGGAACCTGTTTTTGTTCTTTCCTTGAAAACCTTGCCTGATGAATAATAACCTCCGTAATATGGATAGCTATGTCCATACCAGTAATATCCCGGATTATAATAGCTGTAATAGTATGGATTATAAAAAGGTCCGCACCAGGGATAATAAAAAGGATCCCAGCAGAAAGGATCATAATATGAATATCCATAACCCCAGGAAAAACCTATTGAAATACCCGGATAATATCCCCAATAATATCTGCTGTATGGATAATAGGGACCATAGTAATAATTATTTACTTCAGTCTCTTCATCATAGTAAGGCTCTTCACCATTATAATATTCAGTTGTATCGCTATAATTTTCGTTGTATTCATTTTCTTCAACTGCTTCGTTTTCTTCTTGTCTCTCATATTCTGAAGGACGCATTGCAAGCTGGGTATAACAACCGCTAAAAATGAATGAAGCAGTTACAAACGCTATTAGTAATTTCAAATATTTCATTTTAACTCCTCCACTATATCAAAAAATAAAAATTAACTAGTTAAAAATGTGCAAAAACCAAGCCTTATTAAAGGAATAAAAAATTGCCGATACTAAAAAATTTTGATGATTTAATAAAACCATTGTCCATTAAACTAAACTAGCTTGTACACTTATTGAGACAAAAAAGGAATGTTTTATTGATTGCAGGCAAATTAAAAGATGCTTTTGATATATTCGATCCTCAAAGCTCTGTCTGCCGTACTTGGGTTCCATCTTTTATTATCCAGAAGATCCCTGAGATCAAATCCAATTGTAAATCCTTCTCCTAAAGACCATCGTAAACCAACATTCAGATAACCATTGCCATCACCAAAAATTTTAGTTGTGTTGTCATTAAGAGTAAAATCATAATCCATAATTAAAGAGAGGTTAGGCCCAAGAGTCTTTTCAACTCCCGCCATAAGATTTACAAAATTATCTCCATCATCTCCTTCAAAAGAATAATTAGCTGAACCGTGAACACTAAGGAAACCGAGGAGTGCAAAATTTTTACTGACGGCTCCAAAAAAACCAGGTGATTTAAATGCGTAACGATTTTCTTTTTTAAAATATTCGCCTTTGCCCTGAGAATCAAAACCCAAAGTAATTGAGGGAAGAGCAACTGATTCATCAACTATTCTAAATCTTATATTAATTCCGGGAAGCTCATACCAGTCAGGTTTTCCTGCACCAATAACATTGCTGCCGCCATAGGAAATACCAAAGCTAATATTATCAAAAACTCCAACTTCAATCCGGGCAATTAAAACTCCTTCGGGAAGGATATCTGTAACAACACCTACAAAACCTTTTTTAAGAATTCCTGCGGTTGGCATATCAATAAGGTAACGGTATTCATATTGGGCTTTATCACCGGCTGTTCCTTGAGAAAAGAGAGTGAGATGTGGAATTATTGAAAGAAGTATAAAAATTTTTTTCATTCTGAAAAGAAAGTTAATAATTAATTATTAATTTTAATAACATTATGTTATGTTCGGTTGAATCGGAATTTCAACTATCATTGGGAGTAGAGAATGTTTGGATTTTATCTTTACTACTACTTTACCTGTTTCTGATTTTGCTTTTAAAATTAGTTTACCTTCTTCTTTATCAAGAAATTTTATTTCAACTAAAGAACTGCCTTCAACAATTTCAAACTCAGCCGGTGAATTCCTGAACAAAGCTTTCGAGCCAAATGAGTTTAATGGAATAACAGAAATGGTAACGGTTGATTGGTTATCTGCAAAAAGATCTTGCGGTTCAATTTTTATTGTGGATTCATAAATTTTAATTAAATACTGATAAACAAAAAAAACAATAATTAATATTACCAGGATTGAAATGTAGATTAACAGACTCCTTCTTCTCATTCTTTAAATTATTGATTCCAGCCTTTTAGTTTTAATAATATAATTTTTAAGATTATGGATTATCTGATTTACAACATTATCCGGAACGCCATCAAAGTGTTTGGATTTAATTCTCATGTCACATTGATCATTTACATAATCAATTACCACAAAAAGATTTTTATTATTAAGTACAATTTCCGTTGAGAAAAAATCAAGCTCAGTTATTTTAGCAATTGTTCTTGTTTTTTGAAGAAGTTTTTTCAATCCATAATTAATCATCTCTTCTTCGGATAACTCCTCATATAAATGTGTAAGATCATCCCACCAAACAGCAACCGGTTTACCAAATGCCCAGAAACATCTGAACCAGGCCCTTCTTCCCTCAAGCATTGTTGGGTATATTTTCTCTTGTAAGAGATATTTATCATTGGAATTAGTAACTCTTTCCTGGAAAATTTCTCTTAATGTTTCTGCTCCGGTTACAACACCAACTCCACCGCCTGTTGTATTACAAGGTTTTATTATAAAAGGTCTTCCGAGGATTGAAAGATCTTCGATTGTCAATTTTATTTCTTCGAGTTCGCTGTGAGGGGGAATAATAATTGAATATGGGACATTTAATCCTGCATTAATAAATTCCAGGTGCATACTTGCTTTATCAATAGCATGCCGAACTTTTTTTTGAGGGTTAATGATTACAATTTTTCTTCTTGAAAGAATTTTTGCAAGCTCTTCAAAAGCCGGATTAACATCGGAAGCTCTGTCCAAATAAAATCTGAAAGAAAGTTTCCTATCCCTAACTTTTTCAGTTACATCGTGGACATTATGTTCTTTAATAATAAAAGTGGATAAGCTTTCTTCTTGTAAAATTTTTTCTATAAGATCAATGAAGTCATTATCATATTCCCAGTCGAAAGCAATTGCCAGATCGAATATTTCCATAGTTTTATCAGGTTTATACAAAGATATACTTTACTATATTTGCAATCAATATTTGCTCAATTGTTACAGTTTCTTTAATCAAGCATCTGGTAATATAACCAACTATAGTATTTACCTTGTTATTTTTAGGAGTGGATAATATTTTTTCAAAACTCATGATTAAATTTCTGGTTGTTGTATCAATAGCATTTCTTTTTGAAAGCTGCTCATCACAGCAAGAGATAATTAAGGATGAATCTCAGTTCTCTGAATCAGAGGAAAGACCTTTAAGTGATAAGGAAAAAGCACTCCAGCATTTTATTAAAGGTTCCATTCTGGAATCGAAAGGAGATTATGCTGCTGCAATTTTAGAATTCCAGGAGGTATTAAGTTTGGATCCCAGTTCCGGTGTTCATTATGCTCTTGCAAAAAATTACAGGATGATTAACAAAATTCCACTTGCAATTCAGCATTCAAAAAAAGCCATTGAACTTTCACCTGATAAAGTTGAATATTATGATCTTCTTGCAGATATATTTTATTCAGCACGTCAATACGATTCTTCTGCGGCGGCTCTTGAGAAAGTAATTGAGCTTGATCCGTCCCAAATTAATGCTTATTACAAGCTTGCCCGTATTTATGAGAGTTCAAAACCTTTACAGGCAATAGAAATATATAACAAGCTAACTTCGATCATTGGTCCTGAGTGGAATGTATTGATACGCGTTGCCGAACTTCAGGAAAATCTTGGTAATCTTGATGAAGCATCTGAAGCAATAGAAGAATTACTAACAATAGATCCATCAAACACAGCAATTCAAAAATTGCTTAGCGAAATTTACTCAAGAGGTAAGAAATATGATGAGGCGATTAAGATTTTAAGTGAGATAATTGAATTCAGTCCGGATGATATTGATGCAAGAGAAAGAAAAGCTCAGATTTTAATTCTGCAGGGTGATTGGAATGCTGCAGCAGAACAGTACAATTATGTCCTTGAACAACCCGATATTTCTCTTGAAACAAAAATAAGAGTTGGGGCTACTTATTTTGCCCACTCGCTTAAAGATACTTCAGCTCTTGTTTCTGCAAAACAGTTCTTTGAGAGAATAGATGAAGATACTACAGATTGGCAGGTTAAATTATATCTTGGTGCCATTGCTTTGAGTGAAAGAAATGATTCCTTAGCAAAAAAGAATTTTAAAACTGTTAGTGAACTTGCACCTCAGAATCCACAGGCATGGGTAAGTTTAGGCGGATTATTCTTTGATAACCAGCGTTATGATGAGGCTTCAAAAGTAATGAAGGAAGCAATTCAATTGTATCCTCAGGATTTCGTGGTCAATTTAATTTTAGGGTTGTCGCTTGCACAATTAAATAAACATCTCGAAGCAAAAGAATATCTTAAAACTTCAACTGAACTTAACCCTAATGATTTAAACGCATTATCTGCATATGGATATACATTAAGCCAGCTTAAAGAAACAGATGAAGCAATCCATTATCTGGAAAAAGCTCTAGTAATAAATCCGGATGATGTAAATATTCTCGGAACATTGGGGTTGATTTATGATTCTATTGAAAAGTGGAATGAATGTGATAGTACTTATGAGCGTGCTCTGGAAATTGATTCTATGAATGCTACTGTTAATAACAATTTCGCTTATTCATTATCTGAAAGAGGAATAAGGCTCGATGAAGCGCTTGCAATGGCAAAGATAGCTATAGAAAAAGAACCTCTTAATTCTTCTTTCCTCGATACAATTGGGTGGGTTTACTATAAACTTGAAGATTATGATAATGCAAAAGAATATCTTGAAAAAGCATTAGAAGTTGCTGGCGAGAGACCTGTTATAATGGATCATCTTGGAGATGTTCTTTTCAGAATGGGTAAGAGAAATCTTGCTCTGGAATTATGGCAGAAAGCTTATGATCTTGATAATTCCAATACTTTAATTAAAAATAAAATTGAAAAAGGTGAAATTTGAAAAGGACTTTTATTCTTATAACAATATTATTAAATATTTTATTGATACTTCCCGGATGTGTTCCTTCCAAACCAATAGATGAAGTTGAAATTCTTCCATCCGAAAGATTGATAAACAAGCTTGAAGTTAATCGCAGAAGGATAAAAACCTTTGAAGGAAATGGAACTATCAGTGTAAGAGCAAATGGAATGAACCAGAGTGCTGCTTTCAGAGTAATACTTCAAAAACCAGATTCACTCTATTTAACTATTATGGGTCCTTTTGGAATTGAACTTGCACAGGCTGTAGTAACAAATAGTACTTTCATCTTTTATGATGCATTAAATAACACGGCATACAAGGGAAAAGTTGACAGCAATATTTTGAAGGAGATATTCAAGATTAATTTGTCATTCGGCGAATTGATGGATGCATTTATTGGTTCAGTTAATCTTACAGGAAATCTTTATCAGCCTCCAACGGAATATAATATAGATTATGATAAATATGTTCTTACTTACATAGAACCCGAGACCGGTCATAAAACTATTTACCGAGTTGATATCCGTGAGCTTGGCATTACTGATTATTATGTTTTTGATAGTGAAGGCTCAGAACTTTTGGAAGGGAAGTATTCTAAGTTTGATTTTCACGAAAATGTAGCTGTGCCATATAAAATTGAAATACAGAATAAAGAAGAGAACCAACGTATTGATATTGATTACAAAAATATAGCGGTAAACAAAAGTAACATTGTTATTAATTTCAAAGTTCCCAGCGATGCAACAATAATAAAATGGTAAGGAGTATTCTTTATATATCTTTTTTTCTTCTTTTTACGTTATCTTCCTTTCAACAGGAGGATATAAATAAAAAGAAAGCCGAGCTTCAAAATCTGAAGGCTGAAATTTCCAAACTTGAAAATGAAATACAACAGCATACAAAAAAAGAGAAAAAATCTTTTACAGCAGTTGAAAATTATAATAAGCAGAGCTACCTCTTAAATAAACTTATCTCAAAACTCAGAAATGAAGAAAAGAAAAAAGCTGAAGAGATAAATGTGAATCAAAAAAGTATTAATGAAATAGAAAAGCAAATTGAACTTCTGCAAAAGAATTATGCAAAGTATGTTACTGCAATTTATAAATATGGTAAGATGGATGAGTTTGCTGCTGTGTTTGATTCAGAATCATTTGAACAGGCAGCTTTAAGAATAAAATATCTCCAGCGTTTTTCAGAGAAGAGAGAAAATGATTTAAAGAATTTTGAAAAATCTAAAGAGGAACTTTTTGCATTAAAGCAGCAGCTTAAAAAAGAAAAAGATGAAAAAGCAATTCTTGCGGCGGAAAAGGAGAAAGAAGAATCCGGTTTAAAAGTAAAGCTAACTGAGAAGCAAAAAATTCTGAAATCAATACGGAATAATAAAACTGAATTAACTATGGAGTTAAAGGCTAAGAGGAATGCCGAAGAGCAGATAAAAAGTTTAATTGCAAAGCTTGTTGAAGATGCAGAAAGAAAAAAAGAAGAGGAGAGATTAGCAAGCCGTATTCAAAAAGATGAAAAAGATTTAACGAACGATAATCCTGTCTCTCCAACGTATGATGTTGATTTATCAACTGAAGGTTTTGAAACTTTCTCAGCATTGAAAGGAAAATTAGCCTGGCCGGTAAAGGGCGGAAAAATTATCAGGAAGTTTGGTGAGAACCGGAACCAAAAGCTTAACACAGTTACTCTTAATTATGGTGTTGATATTAAGGCTTTCGGAGATTTGAGTGTGAAATGTGTGGCAAGTGGTGTTGTTTCAGTAATTGATTATATCCCTGGCTATGGAAGTGTAATTATTGTTACTCACAAAGGAGATTACAGAACAGTTTATAGTCATCTTTCGGAAATTTATATAAATGAAGGTGATAAAGTAAAAACCGGTAGCCTTTTAGCAAAAATTGGGGAAAGCCTTGATGGAAATATTTTGCATTTTGAATTATGGAACTCCCGTAAGAATCAGAATCCTGAACTTTGGTTTGCAAAGAGATGAAGAACAGTAAACATTATGCAGTAAGCATTTGGCGATTAGAGCAAGAGAATAATTATAATTCTCCGGGCAACTGGTTTAATTAAAGATGAAAATAGCTTTAATTGGGAGATACGGAGAAGATGATATTCTCTCCGGTCCTGAGAGAGTTGCAAGGGAACTTTATCTGCATTTAAAAAACAAAGTTGATGTAATTTTCATTGAATATTTTTTTAGCGGTTACAAAGATTATTCTTTATTTAATAAAATATTTGGCAAGAAGATAACTGATGATAATGTTTTACGATTGGGGATTATTCCATTAGCCATAAAACTTCTTAAAGAACAATTCCACCTTATTCATTTTGTTAACAGCCAGAGATTTTTTTTAGCAATTTTTTTCTTAAAACCTTTATTAAGATTAAAATTTATCTCTACCTTCCATGGACTCAATAAGACTGAAATAAAAAATTCAAAACTAAAAAGGACTTTCCTTGATTTATGGGTTGAGAAAATATCTGTAAAGAAATCTGAGTGTCTGATTTTCCCTTCAAAACTTTTATTCAATTTGTTCAGGAAGAATTACAATCTGTCTGAAGATAATTGTAGAGTAATTCCTAACGGAATCAGTGAAGCTTTTCACAAATATTCAACCCTCTCCTTACTAAGGAGAGGGCAGGGTGAGGTTAAAATGGGACAAAAAAAGATTTATAATTTTGTTTACTTTAATTCTTTCAACAAAGGATTAAGAGAACTTTTAAGAGAAATTCCGGAAACTATAAGTTTTCAGTTCTCAATTTTTGTAGTTGGTAGAGAAGAGAAAATAGAAAACCCAAATAAAAATATTGAAATTCATTTCATCCCTCTAATGAATCATGCATCTGTACTGGAATTTTTATCAGAAAAACATTTCATAATCAAATCTTCTGCTTTTGATTCATTCTCAATTTTTACGGCAGAATGTATGGCAATGGGAATTATTCCTATCATTTCAGAAAATACAGGTATTAAGGATTTTGTTGAAAATAATTTCAACGGTTTTATCTTTAATAGTTCAGAGAAAGGAAGTTTAGCAAATTTATTGATTGATATTTATAATGAGAAATATGACTTGAGTAAAATTTCATTAAATGCCTCGAAGATTTATGATAAACTCAATTGGGAAAATGTAAGCGAGCAGTATATCCAATTATATAACTCAGTTGAATGATTAAAGTTTGCCATATTGCTAACAATATTACCGGTAAAGCAGATGGGGTTTATGCTCACCTTAAGATGATATTTCGAAATTCAGATAACAAAAAGTTTCAACACTATCTTATCTTCCATGGAGGGAAGAAAATAGAGAAAGAACTTTCTGAAATGGGAATAAAAGTATTTGTAAGCCAATCATTAAAAAAGAAAATCTCCGTTAAAGCCTTTATTGATATTTGTAACTTCATTAAAAAAAATGATATTCAAATAATCCATGCTCATTTTATTAAGCCTTATGCAATTTCAGGATTGGTAAACATTTTTCTGAGAAGAAAATTCATTTTCAATTATCACGGTCTTTTCATTTTTAAGAATAATTATTATGGATGGATTGAAAAAATAATTTATGGATCAATCCATTATCTTATTAATATCTTTAAAGCTGTTGATGTTGTTCTTGTCCCTTCGAAAAGAAGCAAGGAATTGCTTCTGGCAGAAACAAAACTATTCCCTGAGCCTGTAGTTTATTATAACGGGTATAGTAATGATGAGACTCTGACTGAAATTAATTCTGAACTCTATAGTTACATTGAAAAACTGAAGAAAGAGAAAATAATAATAGCAATTGTTGGGCGATTAGAAATAGACAAGCGAATTGATAAAGCAATAAACATTTTTAAGAATATAAATCTTAGGGGTTATAAAATTCATCTTTTGATTTTTGGTGATGGTAAGTTGGAAATTGATCTAAAAAATCTTGTAAACAAATTATACCTGATTAAGCAGATGGATTTTTTAGGGTACATTGAGGGAGTAAATAAATATTATAATTTATTCGATGTTGTCTTGTTCACCTCCGATTGGGAGGGAATGCCGATAACAATGTGGGAAGCAATGGCACATAAAGTTCCTGTTATTGCACCGGATGTTGGGGGCTTCAAAGAAATTCTTGAAGTAAATAATTGCGGTTTTATCTATAACCCTGATAATCTTAAAGAAGCAGAATTGAAATTACAAAACCTTATTGCGGATATTTCTTTAAGAGAGAATCTGGGAATGAACGGAATTAAAGCAATTGAAGAAAAATACAACGTAAATAATTTCATTAAACAAATTGAAAATGTTTATTTGAGTCTCTTAGTTGAATAACTTTAGATTATTATAACTTAAACTGTTGAAACAGTTTCAAGTCTGTGTTTTTAAATAGCCCATGACTTAAGAGACCGTGTGAAAAATAATTCTACCGTCACACTGAATATTATGACATAATCAAGCTGTTTTTAATAAAGCCGGATTAATTGATTTATAATTTTCTATATAAGCAACTCCGGAATTAATAACAGCAAAAATTATTTTAAGTAATTTGTTTTCAATGTTATTTAGTATTAGTCTTTTATTTTTTCCTTCAGCTACTTTGCGAAGGAAGTATTTCTTAAAATTTTGATTATGTGTTCTTACAGATAATGCAGCAAGATAAAGAAGTTTTCTTAGCTTGGCCGGACCACATTTTTTTGATCTTGGAGGTTTATGCAACGATGTTCCGCTTGTTTGCTCATAAGGACATATTCCTGTATAAGCTGCTGTGTGTTTGTAGTTAAGATGTTCTGTAAATCCTTTTGTAAGCACAAGAAGATTAGCAGCTAACAAAAGACCAACACCAGGAACAGACTTAGCCAAAGAGATTTTGTTCTTAAAGGAATCGTCTTTATCAATCAGGTTACTAATTTCCTGGTCAATCTGTTTGATGTGTTCTTTGAACTTATTGATTGTTTTCTCGTAAATCTGGTTAGCCAAAGGAGTTTGATAATACTTGTACTTAAGAGTTTTAAGAGCATTTTGATTTGCAGTCATCTGGGAAGTTAAATGCTCACGAGTACTTAGAAGTACCTGAATTTGCTCTATAATCTCATCCTTTGGTTTCCAGAAGGTGAGTTTATCAGTGTATCTGTAAGTATACTCTGCAATTGAAAGTGCATCAATAAAATCATTCTTCCTGGGTGAATCTTTTGTTTTGTTCTTTATTTTGTGAGGAGCTTCAATACAGAGAGTAAATCCTTTAGAAGCCAGGAAGTAGGAAAGATTTTCAGAATAAACCCCTGTTGCTTCCATACAAATGATTACTTCTGATTGCTTTATGCTATGCTTAGAAACAAGGGAAATAAACTCATTAAAACCATCAAAGTTGTTAAGAAACTTTTGTGTTGAGAAAACAGGATTATCCGGACTGGTAATGCAACTGGCAGAAAAATCATCTGCCGATATATCAAAGCCGATGAAATATTTTGTTGTTTGCATTGTTCTTTTTATAAAACACCCAAGTGGTATGAGCTTGTTCCATTTTATTAATCTTTTTGCACGGAAATATTATTTAGCTTTAACCACCAAAGAGCCGGGTCTTCATCAGTGTTTAGATTATCTCTTGAGCGAGTCATAGACTTAATCGGTTCTTTGGGTATTTTACTTTAACATTATTTTGTTATTAAATGTTTTTCTAAAATTATTATTAATTACAGCATAAGTCTAATGGAGCGAAGTCGAAGTGTGAATTCGTTTAGAAATGTCAGTCTTCGACTCCGTTCAGACTGACGAATTTGAAATATTCACACAACCTCTTAAGTCATGGATTATACATTAACTCAACGAATGTTGAAACCGTTTTAACGGTTTAAAGAAAGAAATTATTAGCTTTCTATGATAAAGAAGATTTTGCATATTACTCCAGATTTCAACTACAGTTGTGGAAGAAGCAAGCTTGTTTTTCTTTACCTGAAATATTTTGGAAATAGAGATGAATACGAAACACATTTTATAACTAATGGAGGAGATTCATTAGAGAGATTAAAAGAAATTCCTTCTTTAAAATTTAAAAAATTAACTTTTTCAACCGGAATCAAAAATATTTTTTTTTATAATAGATTTTATAAAACGTTGAAAGATTATGTAATTGAAAACAAGATAAACCTTATTCACACTCATCATAGATTTCCGGAATTTGTTTCCAATAGAATTGCAAAAGAATTTAACCTTAAGACAATAACATCTGCTCATAGTTTTGTTAATGGATTTAAGCAGATAAGCTTTAAATCGGATAAAATAATTTCTGTAAGCAATTCAGTTACTTCTTACCTATTAAAAAATTTTAATATTAAAACAGATAAATTGATTACTCTATATAATCCTATTGAAGAATTCTCTGAACTAAAACCTGATGAAAAAGAAAAGATAAAAAGGGAAATATGCATAAAACCCAATCAGAAAGTTTTATTATTTATGGGGAAAATAAATTATAAGAAAGGATATGATAAATTAATTCAGGCATATAAGATAGTTTACAATAAAGATAAAGATGTAATTCTTATTATGTGCGGGAAAGTGGAAGATAAAAGCTTTACCAAATTACGGACTAAATTGACTGTTCCAATAATTATAATTCCTCCTTTAAAAGGTAATAATATACTGTACCAGATTGCTCAAATAGTAATTCTTCCTTCAAGGTTTGATGGTTTTCCTTTCGTAATGATTGAAGCAGGGGCAAATAAAAAACCTTTTATCGGAGGAAACACGGGAGGTATCTCAGAATTCATTGAAGATGGTCTTGATGGTTTGCTTGTTAATCCTGAAAATGAAAATGAGCTTGCTGATAAAATTCTTTTTCTTCTAAACAATAAAGAAGCTGCTGAACAGCTTGGTAATAATCTTTATAAAAAGGTTAATAAGAAATGTAATTGTAATAATTACTTCGGCAGACTTGAAGAAATTTATAACTCTCTTATTGAATGAGAAGATGAGGTCGTCTCAAAATATTTTGCTGTCACACTAAGCTGAGATCGAAGTGTGATATTGAAACTCTTGTCAGTCTTCAACTTCTCTCAGAATGACAACTATTAAATATTGAAGACAACGCCATCTTAATCTTAACCAATAAAAATGTTAAAAATTATTAATAAATTTTTATTAACTCCTGAAGAAATCTTTAATGAAGTTTTCATTTCATATGAAAAGAAGAGAGGTTTACTTTTAACCTATCTTAATCAAAACGGCTTCAACATCTATTTCAGAAATGAACAATACAGAAAATTGCTTGATACATTCTTTAAAGTTTACCAGGCTGATCTTGGAATTTATCTTCTCCTTAAGTTTTTGAAAAAAGAAAAAATCTCAAGGATAGATGCATCAACTCTGAATACAAATATTCTTAATGAAATTATTAATAAGAAAATTCCCATTAGTTTTGTCGGAGGTAATTTTTCTGAAAATTTTATTAAGGAGGAATGCACTAAACGAAAAATAAACTTCGGTGGGTACTATAATGGATATTTTAATGAAACCGAGTCTGCCAATGTTATTAAGATAATTAACCAGTTTTATAGTCAGGTCTATTTTGTCGGAATGGGAGTTCCAAAGCAGGAATTTTTTGCTTATGAATTAACTAAAAACTCTAAAGATAAACTTATCATCTGTGTCGGTAATTTTCTTGAATTTTATTTCGGTACTATAAAAAGAGCTCCTGTAATTTTTCAAAAGCTTGGAATTGAATGGTTGTTTAGATTACTGACTGAACCGAAAAGACTTTGGAAAAGATATATATTTGGTATTCCTGAGTTTTTATACAGAGCAATTAAGATGAAAATGGGAAAACAATATTGAATATGAGTTTAGTATTGTCTTGAAAAGACCAGCAGCTAAAGATATATTTGTCAAAGTATTTAACTATTGCTGATGAAAACATTTTACAGCTCTTTTATAATTTTATTCATAATTATCTCACCTTTTTGTCTGTCCCAGATAAAATCTTCTCAAATTATTAATAGAGCTGATGGAATTGATCTACATTTGAATTTCAATCGTGAGTCTTATATAATTAAAAAAGAGGAAGGGAAAGATGTTCTTGAATTTACAAAAGCTATAAATGAAGGAAATCCTGGTGAACCGGTTCTACCTTCAAAGACTATTTTTATAGCAATTCCTCCTTATTCTAAAATCAATCTTATCCTGACTAATAAAAAACAGTTTTCTGTTTCCAACGTTAACATTAAACTGAATCCCGAAATAGAATTGAAAGAAGATGTGATTGTATATAAAAATTCTCAGCCGGAATCAAAATATTTTACTACTGATATTTATCCTGTAAAAGATATTGAAACAGTTGGTTATACATGGATAAGAGGATATTTCTGCACTGCTATTAAGATTAATACTCACCAATACAATTGGAAAAAGAAAGAACTAACAGAAATAACTGAAGCAGATTTAAAAATAAATTTTTCAGAAATAAAACCATTCCAGAGAAATACAGAAATAAAATCTGAGTTTGATAAGTCTTTAAGCAAGATAATTCTCAACTATGAATCTGCTGATGAGTACAGATCTTTTCAACCTTTTATCTCTGATACTTCAGGAGGTTGGATTAACTACAATAATGAGTATATAAAACTTGGTGTTAATGAAGACCGTATTTATAAAATTTCGTATAATGACTTACTTAATTTTAGTCTTAATCCTGTATCAATTAATCCTTTAACATTTAAAATATTTTTTGAAGGGAATCAGATTCCTATTTTTGTATCTGGAGAAAATGATCTTTCATTTGATGAGAATGATTTTATAGAATTCTGGGGAGAAAAGAATTATGACTCTCCCGATTACAAAGAAATTGTTCCTTCAGGAGTTAATTACAAAAATTATTTCGACAGATATAACGATACAAATTTCGTCTGGCTTACATGGAATGAGGAAAATGGTTTAAGAACAGATTCAGTTTATTCCTTCATTCCGGGTTTAACTGATTCTATCCAAACTCATCTTGTAAAATTACATCTGGAAAAAGATGAAAGGCTTTGGTATTATGATGCTGTTGTTCCGAGAGTTCAGCTTCCAAACTGGCAGGAAAATAAAGTATGGACCTGGTATTTTCTTGGTAACAGCGGGTCAATTCCTTTTTATTTTGATTCCCCTGATTTTGTACCTAATACTAAAGTTAAAACAACAGCAAGACTAATTAGCAATGCAGCAGATACAACTTTAAATGCTCATTCAAATGGTGCAAGTTTAAACTCTCCCACACCTGATGACACCATCATTTATAATTTCAAACAAACTGTCAATCTTTCTTCGGAATTCAATTCAGATATCCTGAACCAAAGTGGAAATACTTACAATGTTTTTGGATTGCCTACATCGGCAGGATTTCATCAGTCTTTAATTGATTGGGTTGACATTGATTTCTTCAGATCTAACAAATCAGTTGATGATTCATTGATGATTATTATACCTGATTCTGTTTTTACATCTCCAAGAGTTATAATCACAACAAACATTTCTGATGCAAATAATTTATTTCTTTATAAAATTAAACCTCAGCTTAAAAGAATTACTACCTTCAATTTTTCATTAGGTACTTTATCTTTTACAGATACTGTTTCCGTTGGTGATAAATATTTAATCATTAAAGATGAAGATAAAAAAACTCCACGCTTTATTGAAAAGAAACGATTTGTAAATCTTAGAAACAATTCACGGATTGCAGATTATATTATTATAACTAATAAAGAACTCGAGGAATCTGTTAATCAGTATAAAAACTTTATTGAAACTAATTACCAAATAAATGTTGAGACGATTTATATAAATGATATCTATGATGAATTCTCTTTTGGGCAAGATAATGCCGAAGCGGTAAGAGGTTTTCTTTTTGCTGCCAATCAGTACTGGCAGTTTCCTAAACCTTCTTTTCTTAATATCATTGGGGACGCAAATTATGATTACAAAAAAGTTATAATTCCTCCAACGAGTATTATGAAAAAAAATCTCGTTCCCTCTTTTGGAAATCCGGTAAGCGATGCCTGGTTTGTTATGTGGGATAGTTCGAATGTAAATCTACCTCAAATGTTTGTCGGAAGAATTCCTGCAAGAAATAATGAAGAAGTTCTTTTTTATCTGCAAAAGCATCAGACATATGTTAACCGCCTGTTTGATTCATGGAACAAAAATTATTTATTCTTCAGCGGGGGAGATATTAATAATCCAAGCCAGCTTGCACAAATTAAAAATGCAAACGATGGTTTGTTAAATGAACTTGTAAAACCAAAACCTGTGGGGGGATCAGGAATTCATTTTTATAAAACTGTAAGCCCCCCAACCAACTTTGGTCCGTTTACACTTGCAGAAGTAAATGATGCAATTGATTATGGCGGACTCTTCATTTCATACATCGGTCATAGCGGAACTCAAACCTGGGATAATGGAATCACTTCAACAGAGGATTTGCAGAATTCATATTCAAATAGAAATCCTCTTATTACGGATTTTGGATGTTCGACCGGAAAATTTGCTGAACCCGATATTGATGCTTTTGGTGAATTGTTTTTACTTGAAAATCCTAACGGACAAGCTATAAATTATCTTGGTAATACAAGCTGGGGTTACCTTTCAACTTCATTACATTTCCCCGATCTCTTTTACAGCCAGCTTCTGGTTGATA
>MHAF01000095.1 GCA_001802865.1 Ignavibacteria bacterium RBG_16_34_14 | reverse complement strand
GGCTTCCGCTTTTACTTGCAGGGATAATGCTTGTTGCTGAAGGTAACGCACAGGTAATCCTTGTTGTGTTAAACATTGTAATGCAGATTTTTGTTGTTCTGATGTTAGATAAGATTCTTATCCGTAATAATATTGATGAGAAAGTTAGATTGCTTGTAGCTTTAATAATAACTTTTTATCCCCACATAGTAAGTAATGTAAGGATTATTTATACCGAAACTTCTTCTTTGTTTTTAATTGTTCTAAGTATTTTGCTGTATACTTGGCAAAAATATCCGGCCTCGGGGTTTATTGGATATTTATCTTATACATTCAGACCATCATTATTCTTGGTTTTACCTTTTATAATTATTTATGATTTTTTCCGGAAGAAAAAAAGTCCTGCATTAAAAACAACTATTGGTTTTATAACAGGGTTATTACTCTTCACTTCCTTAGAGTGGTCGGGAGTTATAGCTCCATCCGGCAACCAGTATTATAATATTCTGGTTGCAGTTAGCGGATACGGTTATAATTTAGATTTTGAATTAAGAAATTTTACTGAAACCGAAATAAAACAGCCGGTTAAAACATATTTTAATTTCATTGTAAATCATCCTGTTGAATATGCCAAACAAAGAATTTTATCTCTATGGTGCTTATGGGGTCCTGTAGTACAACCTAAAAACTCTGGTGTTGTAGGGATGATATTACATGGTTTAAGATTCCCTGTTTTTATTCTGGCAGTATTTGCTTTCTTATTCAGAAAAAAAATGGAGTACAACAAGAACTTTATTCTATTGATGTCTTTTCCCATTATCTCTGTTACCCTTATTCATTTCTTCACCTTTTCTTCACAGCGTCATCAATTTACTGCTGAGCCATTCGCGATTGTTCTGAGTGTTTTGTTCCTGGATTATTTAATTAAGTCCAGGAAGAAATCCAAAAAGATTTAACCGTTTAGTAATTTCCTGTTACCGGGATTGATGCTTTCGTGTTAGGTAATTTCATTATAGAAAGATAATCAGCATTAATCTGCGAAATCAGCCGGAAATTTTTCACGCAGATAAATCGCAGAAATAATTTATGCTTAAAATTTACTTCTTACTTTTCGTTTCTTACGTTTTTATTCTTTCATTAAAATCTAATGATGGTTTCCCGACAACAATAAAACATGGGAATTTCTTCCCATACATTATTGATAAACCTTTTACCGAAGATGGTTTTTATATGATGACTGTTGCCTGGAATATTGCCGAGGGAAATGGAATAAAATATAATTTGAACCGTCCCACTACAGGTGTTCAACCTCTGGTTACTTTTATACAGGCAGTTATTGCCAAAATAGTTTTGATGTTTGAAGGCGATAAAATAGTTTTTCTCAGGATAATGATAATTTTTTCTGCTCTTCTTCTTTTTCTTTTCAGTTTGGTTACTGGTGGTGTAGTTCAAAAAATAATTCCGGGTTTGTATTCACAAACCATAACAATTTTTCTGGTTCTCTTCAGCTTTGATCTTCTTGAATACTTTGCCAATGGGCTTGAAACAGGTTTCTATTTATTGATGATTGCCGTTTGTATTAATTGTTCTTTCCATTTTATTGATAAACCGGGATTTAAATCAGCTTTAATCTTTGGTGCATTTGCTGGAATCACAGCTTTAACAAGAGTAGATTTTTTACTCCCGTTGTTTTTCTATTTATTATTTCTTTTTGTGTTTAATAGGATCAGTCTTGCTAAATTAATTTTAATATTAGCGATTGCAGTTATTTTACTTCTTCCCTGGCTGGTTTATGTATATAATGTTTCAGGTTCAGTTTTTCCCAGTTCTGTTTCAAGCCATACCATTATGGTAGATTCTTTAACTTTCAGCGAAAGGCTTTCATACATCTTAATATCTTTATTTAATCATTTAACACCCTTCCTTTATACACATAATTTATTCATCTCTGCTGCCTTTACAGTTATAAACGGAATTATTTTCTGGTACCTTATAAAAAGGTTAAAATTCTTTGATGCACCTGATAAATTTGCATTTAAGAATTTGCTTTACTGGGGAATTTCATTTCTCTTTCTTGTAATAACATATTTTGTCTATTCTAATGCGCAGCATTTCTATATAAGATATACAACACCTTTGTATTTCTTTGTATTTCTTTTTGCAGTTTGCTGTGTGCTTTTTATTTTAAATAAAATTCAGGACTTGTATAAAAAATTAGTTCTAACCTCATTTGTTTTATTCTTCTTTGCTCAATCTTATTATTACCTGTTTAATGGAAAACTGGCTAATCATTTAGCTTTAAGAATAGCATATATAGAAAATAATTTTGATAATTCTGAACGAATAGGATTATTTCAAAGCGGTGTTACGGGTTTCTTTTTAAATAATGTAATTAATCTTGATGGCAAAGTTGATCACGTGGTTCAGCAGTATGCTTTCAACAAAAACTTTGAAGCTTTCCTGGATAGCATGAAAGTTAATGTTGTTATCGAGTGGAGAAATGATTTTAATGTTAATGTAGATGAGAAATATTTTTCAGAACACTGGAAGCTGCTTGAAAAAGATATAGGTGACGGAACAACAGCCTGCTTTGTCAGAATTGCCCTAAAAACATCTGCTCCTTCTCGGTGATTACAAGAAGATAAAGGATGAGGTTAGAAAAAGTAAACAGGAATTTTTTATTTAACATAGCATAAATTTGAACCTGACTATCTCAATTATCACTGTTGTAAAAAACAATAAAGAGTTTATTGAGGATTCCATCAAAAGCGTACTCACACAATCATATCCCAATATTGAATATATCATTGTTGACGGAAACTCCACTGATGGTACACTTGATATCATAAAAAAACTTGCTTCGCACAGCGAGTATAATACGAAAATTTCTAAATGGATAAGCGAGTCGGACAGCGGAATATATGATGCTATGAATAAAGGAATTAATCTTTCAGCAGGTGATGTTATAGGTTTTCTACATTCAGATGATCTGTTTTCCGGTAACGATGTGATTGGAAAAATTGCAGGTAAATTTATTCTGGCAAATGTGAATGTTGTTTATTCTGACCTTGTTTATGTAAGCAGGAAGAATATAAATAAAACCATCAGGTACTGGAAAGCGGGCAAATTTTCTGAAAACTCTTTAAAATTTGGCTGGATGCCTCCCCATCCAACTTTATTTGTAAGGCGTTCCTTGTATGAGAAATGCGGTTTATTTAATATTGGTCTGAAAGTTGCGTCAGATTATGATATGACACTCAGGCTGCTGAAAAATAATCCGGATTCGGTTTATTATTTAAATGAGGTTCTCGTAATAATGAGGCTTGGGGGGAGAAGTAACAGGAGCCTGAAAGATGTTTTAATAAAAAGCAGTGAGGATTATAAAGTGTTAAACAGAAATGGTTTTTCATTCCCGGCTTTTACATTGTTGTTAAAAAATATCAGGAAACTAAACCAGTTTTTAAAATTAACCGATAGATGATGCTTGAAAATCTGTATTACAAAATATAATTTCATTAAGAGTGCTTATTCATTTTGTAAAATTCAGGGTATAGAGATTATTCTAATAACAGGAGCTGAATGATTTACCTTATAATCTTCTTTACAAGCCTTGTTCTCACAATTTTTTTCACACCTGTAATGATAGATTTTTTCACAAGGATAAAAGTTGTTGATATACCGGGAGAGCTGAGAAGAATAAATAAGTCTGTTGTTCCTAGGATGGGAGGGATTCTCATTTATGTTATTGTGATGATTTCGACCATAAGCTTTTATGGAGACCTTAATTCTATAAGGTTTTTTGTTTTTGCTTCGGGTATAATAGTGCTTCTTGGTATAGCTGATGACATAGTTGGAGTTAAATGGACACACAAATTTATTATCCAGTTTTCGATGTCCATCTTCCTTTTATATTTCCTTGCACAGGATTTTGATGTAATATATTTCTTTGGTCTTATACTTCCTTATCCGTTTAATTATATCCTGGTCGTTCTTTTTATTGTAGGGACTATTAATGCAGTTAATCTGCTGGATGGACTTGATGGTCTTGCAAGCGGTTTTTCATTGATGGTAATTTTTATCACTTTTCTAGTAGGGTTTAATTCAGATAATAAATTTCTCCTCGTTCTTACTTCAAGTTTAATGGGTGCTTTAATAGGATTCCTTAAATTTAATGCTTATCCCGCAAGGATCTTTTTGGGCGATACGGGAGCTTATGTTCTTGGTTTCTTTCTTGTGACAGCAACAATTATGGCGTCAACAAATGCAGCCAGCCATGTTCTTGATTTGACCTTTCCGGTAATTTTAATGACAGTTCCTATTGTTGATACGGTTAAAGTTATGGTAATACGACTTTTTGAAAAGCGAAATCCTTTTATTGCGGACGCATCTCATATTCATCATGTTATTATCAATAAGATTCCTAATCATAAAATTACTGTGTTTATAATTGAAACTTTTACTCTCATTTTTGCCGCCGTTTCACTTTATTACCTTCGTGGGAACAAAGATATAGCAATGGTTTTATTCGGTATTCTTTCAATACCTCTTCTTTTAATTCATTTCATAGTTAAGTTCTTGAGAAGACCTGTTTACCCCGAAGCAGTAACAAAAATTTATCATCGGTTTCCTCAGATTTTTATTAATGTTTATACAAAATATTTAATTCCTCTAATTGCACTTTTTTCATTTGCTTTACTTATTGGTCTTGCACCCGTAAAATCAGATACAAGCGATCTCATCATACTCTTATCAATACTTTTTGTAATTCTTCTTTTGGTCTACAGCCTTATCAATTACCAGAAGAATAAATACTTTAATGATATACTTGTCTTTTTCAATCTTATGCTTTTTCTTCTTTACAGCAATTATTCGGAACAGATAAACTACCTGTTTGATGTATCGGGTATTTTTGAAATCAGTTCCATCAACCTTATGATATTTTTACTTCTTCCCAGTGTTGTATTTTTCTTTTTTTTCAGGGAAAAGATTTTGCAGAAAAGAGTTCCATTTTTTTCCGGTATTGACCTGATCATACTGGTTTTTATTATGCTGCTTTCAGTCTCATCAAACTTGCTGCCCACAAGGCAGTTTGCAAATGCCAACATGGTCCTGTTTCATAGTTTCCTTATATATATTTTTTATAAAGTTTTTATTCTTTTACGAACAAAGTTTCGGCTGGCAATTTTTTTCCTCTCTTTTCTTATTCCAATTGTCTTATTGGTACATTTGCTCATTACTCAATAAAATATAAATGTATAAATATTTCCTGTTCTTATTAATATTCACTGGAATACTTTTTCCACAGGTTGTTTTTGAACCCGCCTATTCTTCAGTTTATAATTTTCTAAACAGGCTTTCCATAAAAGGTATAATTGTTTTTAACGATGAGCTTCGCCCCGTTTCAAGAAAACTGATTGCAGAAAAACTTCTTGAAGCCGAAAGCTTTATTGATGAACTTACTGTAACTGAAGGTGAAGAGCTTATTTATTATAAAAAGGATTTTTATCCTGAAATATTAATTATCCTCAGTTCAGATGAACAGGAAACAGTTTTCTTTAAAGATGATAAGGATGCAGGATTCAGGACTTTCTTTTTTAGAGATAAGAACTTTTCAATATCTGCAGATCCTGTTTTGGGTTTTATTTATAGAAGACAATACAATGATAATTACAGGGAGAGATATAATGGTTTTATGTTTTCAGGATACTACCAGAATGCGGGTTTTAATTTTTATTTTAGAGATAATGAAGATATCGGCAATACAGTTGATGTTGAAAAGAGAGTTTCGCCGGAACCGGGTATTGTAAAACATTCATTTAATGGAAAGAGTCTTCAGTTCAGTTCTGTCAGAGGTATGATCTCATATTCCTGGATCTGGGGAAGTATTGATTTTGGGAAAGAGAATATTGAATGGGGAAGCGGCAGAAGAGGACAGCTTATTTTAAGCAATAAGGTCCCTTCCTTTCCTTTTATAAGATTAATATTTAAACCGGTTGACTGGCTTCAGTTCCAGTATATACATGGCTGGCTTCAGTCAGGAGTAATTGATACAAATTCAATTAGGGAAACTCTTGTACCTGCAAGAGAAAGCTACCAGCAGGTTAGTAAGTTTATTGCTTCTCACATTATATCACTTTACCCATTTGATAACCTGAGCTTTTCCATTGGTGAATCAATTATTTACAGCGATAAGCTTGAGCCGCTTTATTTTATACCTGTTCTTTTTTTCAGGCTTGCTGATCATTATAATGGTGATTCGGGTGATAATGCGCAGGTTTTTATAAATGCTGCTTATAAATATTATCCTCTTCGTGCAAAGCTGTACGGTACTTTTTTTATTGATGAGTTATCATTAACCGATGTATTAGAAGGAGGAAATTTATATTCCACGGGTTTTACAACCGGCTTAAGTTTTGTTGACCCGATTATCAAAAATTCTGAACTTATTGTAGAGTATACTCGTATTGACCCTTTTGTATATATGAACTCCGATGATGTTCAGCTTTATACAAACCACAACTATCAATTGGGGCATTGGATTGGCAGTAATGCAGACGAGTTTTATGTTTCCTACAAACAATGGCTAACGAGAGGATTTATGGTTGACCTATGGGGAGAATATGTAAGAAAAGGTCAGACTGAATTACCGGTTCAGCAATATCAAACTCCATATCCGGATATACTTTATGGTTCAAGATTGACAATGAAAAAAGCTGGTGTAGAAATCCGTTATGAGATCTTTAGAAATTTATTTGGAAGAGTTTTTTATTCTCATTCGGAAATTTTGGATGAAGAATCGGGAAGAATTCCTGTTTTTAAGTTGGGTTCAAATAATATTTTTGGATTTCTCTTCAGCTACGGTTTTTAATTTATAATTTACAGCCAATATAATCAGGATTTTAAGAACCTTGCATATCTTTTAGCTTAGTAAAGTATGCCTTTTCCTCTAATTCTTTCTATATTTATTACTCAAATTCTTAAACAAAAAAGAGTAAGATTTTAATGAAAGGTATAATTCTTGCGGGGGGTTCCGGTTCCCGGTTATATCCTATAACTAAAGTTTACAGTAAGCAGCTAACGCTTATTTATGACAAACCTCTTATTTATTACCCATTATCAATACTGATGCTCGGGGGAATAAGAGATATATTAATAATTTCAAATAAGCAGACAATCCCGCATTATCAAAATTTGTTTGATAACGGTGATCATCTTGGATTAAATATTTCCTACAAAATACAGGAAGCTCCAAGAGGAATAGCTGAAGCATTTATTCTTGGGAAAAATTTTATCGGGAAGGACGATGTTGCATTGATCCTTGGTGATAATATCTTTTACGGCAACCTTGATTTCTTTTACCAGGCTTTACAAAAAAATAAAGGAGCAACGATATTTGGTTACCGTGTGCAGGACCCTGAGAGGTATGGAATAGTAGAGTTCGATGAGAATGGTAAAGCTCTTTCAATAGAAGAAAAACCACAGAAACCCAAATCGCAGTTCGCTGTACCTGGTTTATATATTTATGATAATGAAGTTTGTGAAATTGCAAAAAATTTAAAACCATCTGGTCGTGGAGAACTGGAAATAACAGATGTTAACAGGGTGTATTTAGAGAGAGATAAATTACAAGTGGTTCTCATTGGGCGTGGTGTTGCATGGCTCGATACGGGAACACCGGAAGCACTTTTAAAAGCTTCAAATTTTTTTGGTGTAATTGAAGACCGGCAGGGATTGAAAGTTGCCTGTGTAGAAGAGATTGCTTATAATCTAAAATTTATAGATAGAAATAAATTTGAAAAATTAGTTAACTCTATACCATCATGTTTATATAAAGAATATCTAGAGAAATTACTAAAAGAATCTGATGGACATTATTAAAACCGATTTGCAAGGATTGCTTGTAATTCATCCAAAGGTGTTTGCTGATAGCAGGGGATATTTCTTTGAATCTTACAGAAAAGAATTTTTATATGGATTTAATTTCGATTTTGTCCAGGATAATATTTCCAGATCAAAGAAGAATACAGTCAGAGGTCTTCATTACCAGGTAGGAGAGTTTGCACAGGGTAAATTATGCCAGGTTATTTCAGGCCGAATTCTGGATGTTGCGCTAGATATAAGGATTAATTCTCCTACATTCGGTAAACATTTTTCGCAAGAGTTATCTGAAGAAAATCATGTTATTGTCTGGATTCCTCCTGGTTTTGCGCATGGTTTCTCTGTTTTATCTGATGAAGCAATATTTATGTATAAATGTACTGCTTATTACAGTAAAGAAAATGAGAGAGCAATCTTATATAATGATCCGGAGCTTAATATTGACTGGAAAGTTGAAGAACCTGTTGTATCTGAAAAAGATCTTGATGCGAAATTATTTAAGGAAATTAAGAAAGATTTTGAATTATAAATTTTTAGGTAAAATAAATGCAAGTGCCCCTTCTGGATCTTAAACCTCAATATAAATCTCTAAAGAAAGAACTTGATGAAGCTGTTATTAGGATTGCCGAATCACAGTATTTTATACTTGGGCCCGAAGTTGAAAAAATGGAGAAAAACCTTTGTGAATACCTGCAGTGTGGATATTCTGTTGGCATATCCTCAGGAACCGATGCCTTACTGGTTGCTCTTATGGCAATTGATATCCATCCCGGTGACGAAGTAATTGTACCTTCTTATTCTTTTTTTGCAACAGCAGGTGTTGTTGCAAGACTTAATGCTAAACCTGTTTTTACAGATGTTGATCCAGTAACTTTTAATATTGATCCAAAAGATTTTGAAAAAAAAATTACACCGAATACCAAAGCTGTAATTCCGGTTCATCTTTATGGTCAAAGCTGCGATATGGATTCGGTTGTGAAAATTTCATCAAAACATAAAATAAAAGTTATAGAAGATGCTGCCCAGGCAATCGGTGTTCAGTACAAAGATGGTAAGTTCGTTGGAACAATTGGTGATATTGGCTGTTTCTCTTTTTTCCCAAGTAAAAATCTCGGCTGTTTTGGCGATGGTGGGCTTGTTACAACAAATAACA
>MHAF01000094.1 GCA_001802865.1 Ignavibacteria bacterium RBG_16_34_14 | reverse complement strand
AAAATTAATCGGGAATATTTTAATGAGTCTTAAAAATGATTCTGTCTTCTTTACCGACAAAGAAGACATAAGAAGCTTTTCTCTTACCAATCAATTTGCCGAACATTTAGAATTCGTTCTTGTAAAAGATAAATTCACCGTTACAAAAGAGGATGCATACTTTTCACTATCAATGTCCGTAAGGGACAGAATGGTGAGAAGATGGCTGCGAACCCAACAAAAGTATAAAGAGGTAGACACTAAGAATGTTTACTATCTTTCCCTGGAATTCCTGATGGGAAGGCTTCTGGGTAATGCTCTTATTAATCTCGATTTCTATGATGAGTGCTATAATATTTTGAAAGAGAGCGGTTACAGCCTTGAAGAAATACGGGGTCTTGAACATGATATGGCTTTAGGCAATGGGGGTTTGGGAAGACTTGCTGCTTGCTACCTCGATTCTCTTGCAACACTTGAATATCCTGCTTTCGGTTATGGAATAAGATACGAGTTTGGAATCTTCAACCAGAAAATAGAAAATGGTTACCAGGTCGAAAAACCTGACAACTGGCTTGCTTACGGAAATCCCTGGGAAATTCTGAGAAGGGAATTAACGTATACTGTTAAGTTTAATGGCAGAGTGGTTTCGTTTACAGATGAGCAAGGAAAGTTAGTATTTAAATGGGTTGATACTAAAGATGTTGTTGCTGTTGCTTATGATGTACCTGTCCCTGGATATAAAACAAATACAGTTAACAATCTCAGGTTATGGGAAGCAAAGCCAACCAAAGAATTTGATTTCGAGGAATTTAACATAGGGAATTATGTTGCTGCGGTTCAGAGCAAAACTGAATCTGAGAATATTTCAAAAGTTCTTTATCCTAACGATACAATTACCGAAGGAAAATTTTTAAGATTAAGACAGCAGTATTTTTTTATATCGGCAACACTGCAGGATATAATAAGGAGATACCATATAAATCATAAAAAGTTTGATAAGTTCTCAGAGAAAGTTGCGATTCAATTAAACGATACTCACCCTGTTATTGCTATTCCTGAGCTAATGAGAATATTAATTGATGAAAATAATTTACGGTGGGATGAAGCTTGGGATTTAACTGTTGAAACTTTTGCATATACAAACCACACTGTTGTGCCTGAAGCACTTGAGGAATGGTCAGTAAAAATTCTCGAGGAACTTCTTCCAAGGCATCTCCAGATCATCTACGAAATAAACAGAAGATTTCTGGAATATGTAAAAGCTAAATATTCAACGGATATTTTAGTACTGTCTCACATGTCAATTATCAGAGAAGGTACTGATAAAAAAATCAGGATGGCAAATCTTGCAATAGTTGGATGCCATACAATTAACGGTGTTGCAGAGCTTCACACAAAAATCCTTAAAGAAAAAATCTTTCGCCATTTTTATAAACTCTTCCCGCAGAAATTTAAGAATATAACAAACGGAATAACGCCAAGAAGATGGCTTAAGACAGCAAATCCTCTTCTTTCGGGATTAATATCAGATAAGATAGGAGATAAATGGGTAACAGAATTAAGTGAATTAAAAAAGATAGAGAAGTTTATTAGTGATAAAGATCTTCTAGAGAACTGGAGAATGGCAAAGTGGCTGAGCAAAAAACTGCTTATAGAACATATTGAAATTGAACATAATGTAAAGATAAACCAGGAATCTATGTTTGATGTGCAGATAAAAAGATTTCATGAATACAAAAGACAACTGCTGAATGTTCTTCATATAATAACGCTCTATAACAGAATAAAAGATAACCCGTCAATCAATATGGTTCCCCGTACAATTATTTTTGCGGGTAAAGCAGCTCCAGCATACTATCAGGCAAAGATGGTGATTAAACTAATCAATTCTGTAGCAGATATTGTTAATAATGATCCTGACGTTGGCAATAAGCTGAAAGTTGTTTTTCTGAGAAACTATTCCGTATCACTTGCAGAAATAATAATTCCCGCCGCCGATCTTTCAGAACAGATTTCGACTGCGGGATTTGAAGCATCCGGTACGGGCAATATGAAGTTTGGATTGAATGGTGCATTAACAATCGGGACAATGGATGGGGCGAACATAGAAATTCGTGAGGAAGTTGGAAAGGAAAATATTTTTATTTTCGGTCTTCTTGCAGAAGAAGTGGAAGAGCTTAAGCAAAAAGGTTACAACCCTAAAAATTATTACAACAAAATTCCTGAATTAAAGAGAGTAATTGATATGATAGCTAACGATTATTTTAATCCCAGAGAGCCCGGAATATTTAAAGATATCATTTATGGATTATTGAATGTTGATTACTACTGCCTCTTTGCCGATTATGAATCATATATTAAAACTCAGGATAAGGTAAGTAAACTTTACACTATTCAGGATGAATGGACTAAAAAATCTATCCTTAATGTTGCAAGGATTGGAAAGTTTTCAAGCGACAGGTCTGTTAAAGAATACGCAGATAAAATATGGAAAGTTAAACCTGTCAAGGTTGAAGTGGATTAAAAAGACTTGTCATTCTGCACTTGATGCAGAATCTATTGGTTGATATTAAAATAAATATGGGAGTGGAAACGAGTTCGGACTTAACAAAATATGAGTACTTTAAACATCCTTGAAATTGAAAAATTGAAGACATTGCTTATTGAAAAGCAAGTAGGCAGTAGGCAAAATCTTTTAAAGTAAAAATCTTCGGCAACTCAATTAAGCTTTTTGTATTTTAAATGAAAGTTAAAATTTATGACAGACAAATTAAATATATTGAAAGACCTGAAATATCATTTGCAAAGACATTACAACAATACAATCAAAGATATTATACTTTTTGGTTCTCAGGCTTCGAATACAGCAAAGAGCGATTCGGATTTTGATATACTCATAGTTCTTGAAAAAGATTATAACAGAAATGATGAAAATATTATACTCGACCTATGCTATGATATTAACCTTAAATATAACATAGTCATAAATGTTCATTTCATTTCAAAAACAGAAATAAATTCCCTTCGGGGCAGGCAGCCCTTATATACAAATGCTTTAAGTAATGGAATTTACGCATGACCATAAGCGACAAAGACCGGTTCGAAATGATTAAGCACCGGATGGAACAGGCAGACGAAACTATATTTGATGTTGAATTATTAATTAAAAACAATCGCTTTCGGTCAGCAGTCAACAGAATTTATTACGCAATGTTCTATTCACTATTAGCTCTTGCATTAAGTGAAAGTTTCCCATCTTCAAAACATACACAGATAATCGGCTGGTTCAATAAGAGCTTTGTTCACGAAGGTATAATTGATGAAAGATTTGGCAAAATTATAAACAAGGCATTCAATAGAAGAACCAAGGGAGATTATGATACTTTTGTGGAGTTCGATGAAGAGACCGTTTTAGAGATGTTTAACGAGATGAAAGAATTCATACGGGAAATTAAAAGGCTTCTGAACCTTGTATAAATTTTAAATAAGCAGGACATATCCTGTATGCCCTAAGGCAGGTTAGTAATCTGTGCTGCACAAATAAAAATTATTTGAGAAGCATCATCTTATTGGTTTGTACAAAAACCTGAGCCGAACCTGCCTTGCCGGCAGGCTTGTTCCGGGATCTCAGGGATTGTTACTGAATGAAAAAGAAGCTGATCCCGATAATATCGGGACAACTTAACAAAAATATGGGTACTTTGAACATCCTTGAAATTGAAAAACAAAAGAACCTGCTGCTTGAAAATTTAAGTATCGGTTCAGCTAAGCAAAAGGTTTTTCTCATTTCTCACTTCTTTGGTGAACTGCTTTCCGCCAAAGGCGGAGACGTCAATAAAATCAAAGAAGCTTACCTTGCTGAATTCATAAATGATTATTTGAATTATCTTTCAACCTTCGATCCCTTCTGTCTACATCCAAAATACTCAAAACTAATAATTGAACAATTAAAAACTCTGGAAGAAATTGAATTTCTTGAAAAGTTTCGGGAAAAGATTTTACAGATAAGAAACCAAATAGAATCAGACTTGAAAAAACTTGAAGATATTCTTGCCAGAACGATCCCGGCTTCAGTCGGGAAAGGAAAAAGTTATGAATCTGAATATCGTGGAAAAAATATTTTCCCTGTACTTGAAAGGCAAAACTATATTGAGGGTTTAACAATAGAAAACCTTGAGTCATTAACTATTAAGATTGAAAAAGTCCCGACAAAAGTCGGGAAAAACAGCTTTATAATTATACCGAGAGAAAGAGAATTAGAAGAAAGAATAGAGAAGCAGGTTCACGATTCCTGGAATGCAGCATTAAGCTTTTGCAGAAAGTATGTAAGAAAAATTGAACCTCGTCATTCGGAACGATCCCGACTTCAGGCGGGAAAAGTCTTTATTCACTTTGATAAAATGCAGGGAATTTATGAAGGAAATTCTTTAGGCATTGCACTTACCCTCGGATTTATAGACGAATTATTGAAGCATTATAATGCGCCCACAATTGTAAAAATAAAAAATAGAATTGCTTTTACAGGTGGTTTAGATAATGAGGGTAAAGTTGAAGATGTATCAAAAGAGATAATAGAGAATAAAACTTATAATATTTTCTTCTCACCAATAGAAACATTTGTTGTACACAGGAATGATGAAACTTTTGCCTTGGGGAAATTTGAAGAATTAAAGAAAGAATTCCCTGAAAGAAAATTAAAAATTGTTGGAGTAACAACTCTTGAGGATCTTCTTAATAGAAGAAATCTTGTTGATATTAGAAAACAGAATCCGATTGTAAGAATTGGAAAGAGTGTTAAAAGAAATTCTGTTGCGTTTGTAGTTATAATAATTCTTACAGGAATAATTTCATTTTTCTTTTATCGTGACTTTGATACAAATCCTTATTCGTTTAGTGTTGATAATAATAAAGTTTATATAAAAAATAAAAGTGGTAGGATTTTGTGAGAGAAGAAAGCTTTGTTTGGTAAATCTGAAATAGGAGACCCTGAAAGTCTTGGGCGGTATATAAAAATAGTGGACATAGACTCTGATGGAATGAATGAATTCCTGATTACAAATGAATCCGACTCGGGATTTCCTGGAATAAAATGTTACAGCTATGAAGGAGATCCTATCTGGCAATATTCTTTTCATGACAAGGTAAGTTCAATGAGAGAGGAACTTCCACCTGTTTATAATTTATTTTTCTTAGATACTTTAATGCTCAATGAACATAGAAGTTTATTAATGATAGCTAACAATTCCCCCTCATTTAGCTCCGCAATTTTTAGAGTTGATTTGAAAACGGGGAAAAGATTACCAGGTACATTATGGTCTTCAGGTCATAGTGTCAACGGAATAATTAAGGATATTAATGGAGATGGTAAAAAAGATGTCCTCTGCGTGGGAGTGGATAATGGTTATGAGGACGCTGTTCTCTTTGGATTTGATATTGATACAACAACACGAGTGAGACCAACTACCAATGAATATTTAATCCTGGATTTTCCTGTTGCTAAGCTAATTACTTATATAAGATTTCCTAAAACCGATTATGATGAATATAGGAATTTCAGAATGCCAGGACCCTTTCAATCAAGTTTTCAGGATGTGGTTTCTAATAAATATTATCAGTTTTACACTATGGATTTTTTAAATGATTTTAGTTCTATTTTATGGTATCAGATAAGTTATAACCTTAAAGATGTGAGCATAGTAGTTGACAGCCGTTTCCGTGTAATGAGAGATAGCCTTGTAGCTCATGGAGAACTCAAACCCCCGTACACAGATACACCTGAATATATTAATCTGCAAAAAAGTAAAATACTTTACTGGCTTGTTCCGGCAAGGCAAGGCCTTGACGGAAAAGATGGAAAGTGGGTGAAGAGGGCGGAGTTGGAAAAGTAGGCAGTACCAGGCAGGCAATTGGCTGTAAGCAAGATTAAGCTTGCTTATTATAGGAAAAGAATGTTATATCTCAATTCCCTTTTCTTTTACCTCTTTTAATATTCCGAAATTGGAATTTTCTTCATAATCTTTTAAGGAAAAAACCAGAGGTTCTATTCTAAGATCAATGCCTATAACCTTAGGAGCTATCCTTAAGGTTGACAAAAAAGAGTTATCTACATTTTCTGCAATTATACATAAATCAATATCACTTCCTTCAGAAAATGTGCCTTTAGAATATGAGCCGAATAATATGACTTTTGTAATTTTCAGATCAGAGCTGATTCTCTCTTTGAACTTTTTTATAGATTCAATTACCTGAGGAGGGATTTTAGCCATAACATTACCTCCTTTCCTTTATTCAGATAATGCAATGCAAAATCTTTTGTGCATGTTTTATAAAATGACTTTTTATAATCATTATACCTGGTTGCAATATTAAATGTAGTAACCTCCACTAAAAATCTAAGATCTTCTTCATCAGGCTCAACATCGTTTATTTTAGATATTAAGACCTGAAGACTATGACCAAATGGAGCTTCCTCCTGATTCCTGTTTACATATAAACCTTTAAGCATTTTCTCTAATGCAAGATGCAGAAAGAAGAGAGAATGTACATACTTCCCCTG
>MHAF01000093.1 GCA_001802865.1 Ignavibacteria bacterium RBG_16_34_14 | reverse complement strand
TTATTCCACTTTCTGTTCAAATAATTCATTCCCAGCAGACCGCCGATAAGTCCGAAAATAGTATTGGTAACCAAATTACTAAAGAGCATTGCAATTAAGTACAAAGCTGAGAAACCGGAATTTTCAATATCGGCTGCCATTACTTTAAGAGCTTTTATTGTTTCTTCAACTAGTGACCCGAGATTGTAGTCTCTTAAAAGTGCTTCTGTATTGGGCAGTGTTTCAACAAAATCATTTGTACGTGTTAGTAATGTTAAAAGCATATCAAAGGAGGTAGAAAATAATGCAGCAAATAATCCTGTAAGAAGTCCAAAGGTAATTGCTCTTCTTGAAGTTACTGCTGTATTACTTCTATTAATTTTTTGATCGAGATAAAGAGAGAAGAAAGCTGCAACAGGAACAATAAGGCAGCAGGCAACAGGTTTAAGTCCGGGAATTATTGATAAAACTGCAGCTGCAAAACCACATACAAGAGGTGCGATATATTGTTTTGAAGGGTTCAACTTTTTGCCTTTGTTAAATTAAGCTCTTCAATCTGATTTAATATTATAAGGAAACAAACCGAACCGAAAAATAAACCTGTTATAAAAGCAGAAATTTTATTGTATGAGCTTAAGAGAAAGTTATTAAGAATTACATCTGCAAATAAGATTATTGATGCAATTGAAAAAATCCTTAGCGGGTCTTCTTTTTTCTTAAAAGAAATTAATAAGAAAAGTGAAGAGATAAGGGCACCGAAATAAATTCCGCTGCATCTTGCACAAACAAGGAAATTAAAACCACTGAGTGAAATTAATTTATCCTCATCCTGGTGGCAGACATTATCATAGAAAAAATTAAGAAGAGGAATTGATGCTGCTGAAACTTCAGAACCATTTGTAAGGACGTTAAGAGTGAAACCTGTACACCAGGTTAGAATTGAAAAGAAAATTATAAGCCGGAAATATATTCTGTGGTAATTCATTAACTATTTGACTGAAGTAAATACGAGAATTTCTTTTTCAGTAAGGATGTAGAGCTTATTCTTTTGCATAATTGAGGTTACAAACTCAGGTTTATAATCGAGTGCTGCAAGGTTGATTTTTTTCAATTCAAATTTTTCTGAGTTCAAATCAGCAAAATAAATTTCACTTCCAGTATTCGTTGTAAGGAGAGAATAATTAATTTTTAATCCTTTTAATGCCAATCCTGTTTCGATAACTGCAAGTCCGGTACCGTAATTATCAAATACAACTAAATCTGAATCATCAATAACAAAAGTATTTGATGAAAGTGAAACAGCCAGCCTGGTTGGATTATTTAATGTAAAATTTCCCGCATCAAGTCCTCCAAAATTCTGCAGGAAATTTCCGAAGAGATCGGATTTGATAATCCGCTTATTTTCAGAATCAAGAATGAACAAATCACCAAGATTAGAAACTTCACAGGATAGAGGATAACCAAATCGCTCATCACTATTTTCATTTTCTCTTGTGGATAACTCTGAAATGAAATTTAAATCTTTATCGAAGTTCTGAATTCTATGGTTGTTCTTATCCGTCACATAAACATTTAAAGTAGTTGCAAAAACATCAACGGGATCATCAAATGTTTCTTCAGTCCAACCATAACCTCCGGCTTCTTTAATAAAAGTGCCAAGAGTATCATACTTATATATTTTATCTGTTCCGGAATCAGTTATATAAACAAATCCTGCTGAGTTAAGATGAAATGAAGAAGCTTTCTGAAATTTTCCAAAAGCATAATCGAAAGTAAATGTCTGGCAAAAGAGAGTTGTTGAAAAGAAAATTATTGCTAAAAAAGTCTTCATATTGATGGGCTAAGATAGAAAATATTGGTGAGGAAATAAATGAGGAGAAGCTATATAATTATAAATATGAAATATAAAATTAGTCTTTTTACATTAAATTTCTCTTTAAATTCTATTTAAATAATCCTTTTATTATTTTTATTTAGAAATAAAATCGAGAAAAATAAAATGGAATTTCTTATTGCCATAGTTGGTTCATCCGGTGCGCTCATTGGCTCTCTTTCTTCAATAATAACTATTTATATCCAATCAAAGGGCAAGATAAAAGAGAAAGAACAAAATTAGTTTATTATGCTGCTATTGAAGAGTATAAAGCAAATACATGAAAAATAAAGTAATTGTTGATCCTTTGGTTGTTATAGTGCATTGGTATTCTGGAGTATTAGAATTACTTGAAAGAAAAGATTTGAGTTTGAGGTCGATAAAAACACTAATAAAAGAGAGTGATGAAATTGTAAAATTTCTTGAAGAAAGTTCTCCAAATTTGAAATGACTGATTCATATCATAAAGCAAGAAAATCCTATGGCTTATTCAGCGCTCTTCTGATAGCTTGGGAATTGATAGGTATTAAACTTACACCTGAACCAATTGAAAGTTTGAAGATAATTATTAAAACACCTGAGATTGCTCCTTATGTTCTACTTATTCTTGTAATATATTTTGCTTACAGATTTACAATTGAATGGCTATTAATTAATGAGGAAGGTAGGAAAATACGTCCAGCAAGAATTGATTTTTATGTTGCTCATGGAATAGGAGTTATTTCAGTAATAATAATTATTGTTCAAGCAATAACAGAAATTCAAATAGGTACTTATATAGTTCACAATCCATTTAAGATTCTAATATTAATTTTTAGCATTTTTATTGTACCTGAATTCTATTTAATTAATATCTTTTCGGAAATTCGGAATGATAGTGTCAATTTCCGTAGAGGTATAAGAGTTCTGTGTGGAGTAGCTTTTTCAATCCTAATTGTTCCATTATTCATAGTTTCAATAAATGAAATGATAGAAACTTCAATATTCTTCCTAATAGGTCTATGCTCGGGAGCGTCTTATCTTGGGCTTTTAAGAATTGTTATGGGTAAAGAAAAGATGAAACATTGGTTTGTGAATATTACACCTAAAAGATTCCGTTCTCGCATGAAGTTAGAGAAACCAGATAATTGACCTAAACATTTCTGATTTTTTGTTGTACGTCCTTATAAACTTAAAATTGCTTCTCTCTATCATTTCATTTAATTTTTCAATAAGTTTTTTACCTCATGGTGTAATTGACAAAACCATAAAACCTTTTTGTTTAAGTCTTCATAAATCAACTTTAGAAGAAAAAAGAAATTAAAAAATGGACCTATTAAACAAGCACTCAAAAGAATTAAAAACTTTCTGCAAAGCCAATAAAATAAGAAAGCTTTCTTTGTTCGGTTCATATTTAAAGAGTACTTACAATGAAAACAGCGACATAGATTTATTGGTTCAGTTTGAGGATGATTCAGGATATGGCTTACTCGATATTGCCAGAATTGAACGCGAGCTCTCAGAAATTATCGGTAAAAAAGTTGATCTTCGCACTGTTGACGAATTGAGCAGGTATTTCAGAGGCACAATAGTTAAAGAAGCAAAAGTCAAATATGAAGCTGAATGACAGAATAAGAATTCAGCATATGGTTGATGCTTCCAAGGAAGCATTATCTTTTGTTACCGGTGTAAAAGAGAAGGATTTTTCAAAAAACAGAATGATTATCCTCTCTGTAATTAAGGATATTGAAATTACAGGTGAAGCGGCTTCAAGAATTTCTGAACAAACTAAATTGAAACATTCAGATATTCCCTGGAAGGACATTATAAATATGCGGAACAGATTAATCCATGGTTACTTCGATGTTGATATAAAGCTTGTTTGGAATACCACAATGAATAATCTCCCCTCATTACTCAAATCACTTAAAAAAATTCTGAGTGCCAGCAGGTAAAAGCATTAAACTAAAATTTTGATATTTGAAATTTTAGCGAATGCTTATTTAGTAAAAAGCATTGGCATTGTTTGAGTAAAGTATTATTTTTACACGCAACTTTGCCCCGTGGTGTAATTGGCAATCCCGCCAAAGGCGGGAACTCTGGATCAGAAATTTAGTTCTTACAAATTCTAACATTGCCCCGTGGTGTAATTGGCAACACGTCTGACTCTGGATCAGAAAAGTCTAGGTTCGAGCCCTAGCGGGGCAGCGAGTTTAATTAACAATTAACAATTTTCAATTAACAATAAAAACAACTCCGAAATTGTTGATTATTCATTGATAATTGTTAATTTGATTTACACAGGCGCGTTCGTCTAGTGGCTTAAGACATCGCTCCCGACAAAGGTCGGGACGGGGATAACGGGTTCGAATAGTTCTTACAAATATAAATTTGGTTTTACACAGGCGCGTTCGTCTAGTGGCTTAGGACATCGCTCCCGACAAAGTCGGGACGGGGATTGCGGATTCGAATAGTTCTTAAAAATATAAAATTTGGTTTTACACTGGCGCGTTCGTCTAGTGGCTTAGGACATCGCTCCCGATAAAGTCGGGACGGGGATTGCGAGTTCGAATAGTTCTTAAAAAATATAAAATTTGGTTTACACTGGCGCGTTCGTCTAGTGGCTTAGGACATCGCCCTCTCAAGGCGGGGATCGCGGGTTCGAATCCCGCACGCGCTACAAGATTAAGGTATAAGGTATATGGTATAAAGGTATAGGGTATATGGATTCCTTTTCGTCTAAAACTAAGAAAAATATCTCCCAATACCTGATACTGGATACCAGAAAAACATACCTCTAATCCGATAAACTATCTATGAATAAAAATTTCAAATATCTTGTTTGGTGTAGAAAGATTGATCCTTATACCTCTATACTTTATACCTCTATACCCTGAACTAATGAAGCGTTTCGAAAAACATATATTCATTTGTGAAAATAAAAGACCTCCGGATGATCCTAAAGGCTGCTGCTCTGATAAAGGTAGTCCTGAAATAAAAGCTAAGTTTAAACAGAGAATAAAAGAACTGGGACTTAAATCTGAAGTTCGGGCAAACACCTCAGGTTGCCTTGATGCTTGTGAATTTGGAGTTACAGTTGTTGTTTACCCTGAGCAGATTTGGTATGGCGGTGTAACTTTAAATGATGTTGAGGAAATCCTCCAGAGTCATATAATAAATAATAAACCTGTTGAAAGACTTTTTATAAAACATCCAAATTTTAATAAAGATGCAATCAAAATTTGATTTATCCTCTGAAAAGAAGCGGGCACAAAAAATTTTTTCTATTCTGAGAAAAGAATATCCTTATCCTAAACCAGCGCTTAATTATAAAACTCCTTTTCAATTATTAATTTCAACTATACTTTCAGCTCAATGCACAGATGCAAGAGTTAATATTGTTACAAAAGATCTTTTTAAAAAATACAAGACCCCCCAGGATTATATCATTATTCCTTCAGAAGAACTTGAAAGAGACATACACTCAACAGGTTTCTATAAACAGAAAGCTAAAAGCATTAAGCAATGCTGCCAGACATTAATTGAAAAACATAAAGGAAAAGTACCCGCTGACTTTGATGAGCTAAATGATCTTCCGGGAGTTGGAAGAAAAACTGCTTCTGTAGTTGCAGGAAACTCTTTTGGAATTCCTTCTATTGCTGTTGATACTCATGTTAAAAGATTATCCAACCGTCTTGGATTTATTGAATCTGAAGACACAGAAAAAATTGAAATGAGACTTAAAGAATTATTACCCGAAAAAGATTGGATAAACTCTTCTCACTGGTTAATGTCTCATGGAAGAAAAATATGTGCTGCTAAAAAACCAAAATGTTTGCAGTGTGTTATTGGAATTCTTTGCCCGAGTTTTAATCCAAATAATGGTTAAATTGTTTTATTGTTAAATTGCTAAAAAACAATTGAACAATTAAGCAATTAAACAGTAGAAAAAAAATATGGAAGATAAATCGAGAGATAGGAACTGTTGTTTATCAATTCTTAAAGAGTACACTAAAAGTGAAGGTCTTTTAAAGCATGCTTATACAGTTGAAACTTGTGTTCGTGCTTATGCAAAAAAGTTTAATGAGGATGAAGAATTCTGGGGGAATGCAGCTTTACTTCATGATTTTGATTATGAAATGTACCCTACTGCAGAAGAACATCCATTTAAAGGATCGGAGATTCTTAAAGAAAAAGGATTTGATGAAGAATTCAGAAAAACAATTTTATCTCATGCAGATTACTCAGGAGTTCCAAGAGATACTAAACTTGCAAAAACTTTATATGCATGCGATGAACTTGCAGGGTTTATTACTGCCGTAACTTATGTTCGTCCGAATAAAACAATAGATGAAGTAGAAGTTAAATCAGTAAAGAAAAAATTAAAAGACAAAGCCTTTGCAAGAACAGTTAACAGAGAAGATATTACAAAAGGTGCTGAAGAACTCGGTGTTCCATTAGATGAGCATATTCAGTTTTGCATTGATGCTATGAAAGAGAATAAAGAGGAACTTGACTTATAGTGGTTGGTTATATTGCAGAAGATTTCACTCTTAAAGATGGGTCGGGTAACAGCTTTAATATATTCAATAATTTAGGAAGAAAATTCTGCTCATTTTTTATCCAAAAGATACACTTCGGTCTGCACAAAGCAGCTTTCAAATTATCTGGCAAATAAAATTAAATTCTGAACCTTGGTATTATACTTGTTGGAATAGTGCTGATTTGAAAAAGCATTGTTAGAAAATCTGTAATAATGGCTTGACAATTAAGCCTTTAGTTAGCTAAATTAGACACGAATTAAGGAGAAATTAATAGAGATTTTTGCTACATAAGAAAAACAGTTTAACCCCTGCCAAAGGCGGGGAAAAATAAAGCGAATAACTGTTAAATTAATCTGAATCATTAAATGAAAAGCAAAATTTCTATTATTTCTTTATTCCTTTCAGTCTTTGCATTTCCAGGCGAACCTATTAAAATTATTTCATCTGATTTCAGATCAATTCTTATTGAATTCACCCCTTCATATTTTAAAACTACCGAACAAGTTATTAATAATCAGAAGTTTCTTAACATCGGATTTGTGTTTGGCTATTCTCCATCTGATAAATGGGGTGAACCTGCTGTACCGGAATATAATTTTAATGTTGGCGTTCCTTCAGAAACAGGGAATACTATTGAAGTGTTAAATTCAGTTTATACAGAGTTTGAAGGAAAAATAACTCCACTACCGAAAATGGTTAAGGATGGAGTTCTTGACCGTTTTGAATATGAGCTTAATGAAAATTATTTCAACTATGCTTCTCCTGAAGACTTAGCAGTTTTTGGTGAGTTTGGAATTATGAGAGATATTAAAACACAAATCATAAGAATTTTTCCCGTGAAGTTTGAACCTGCTGCCGACAAAATAAAACTTTATACTAAGATTATTTTCAGAATTAATTTTGCTCCTTCTGTAATTGTTTCAAATGAACAGAAAGATGATCTTGTTTCGGATGTGATAATCAACTATGATATTGCAAAAAACTGGAAGCGGGATACAAAAAGAATCTCTAAAGGAAATTTACCAGCAAATAGTGTCCTTGCGCAGGGTAACTGGGTAAGATTTGAAACACCCCAGGAAGGCTTTTACAAAATTACCAGGTCAATGTTAAACTCGTATGGAATAGATGCAGCTGCTGTTGATCCCCGAACCATTAAAATTTATAACAATGGCGGAAAGATGCTGCCGGAAGATGCTGGTTTATCACGCCCGGTTGATCTTGTTGAGAATGCAATCTGGGTAATTGGTGAAGAGGACGGCAGGTTTGATGAAAATGATTATATTTTTTTCTATGGAAGAGGCAGCAGCTTTTGGGATTATGATACAACTTCTGAAACTATTCAAAGATACTTCCATCTTTATTCAAAAGAGAATTATTTCTGGATAACATCTGGCGGAACTAATGGAAAGAGAATTCAGAATAAACCAGGCTTAAATACAACACCAGTTGATATTCAAACTACAACCCAGGCTTTCGCTGACTGGGATGTTGATAAGATTAATATTGGACAGACGGGAAGATTATTTGCTGGAGATGATTTCTCACAGTCAGTTACATCAAGAACATATATGAATAAACTTGACTATAGAATAACATCGGTACCAATTAATTATAAATTTAGATTTATCAATGCATCAGAATTTTCATTTCAAATGTCTTTGTATGAAAATTCAAGTATGATTTTTACACGTAACTTAAATGGATATGGAAATGATAATTATTCTGCAGGCAGAGAGACTATAGCTACACTTTCATTTAGCAATACATTGCCTGATAATCGCAGTGTTCTTAAACTTGAGATTGAACCGACTTCTGTTACATCAGTAGGCTATCTCGACTATTTTGAAATTAGATATCAGAAAGAACTTAAACCAACAAATAATTATTTACCCTTTTTCTCTTACGATACAACTGCAATAATCGAATACCGGCTCAGTGATTTTCCGAACACAAATATTAAAGTTTTTGATATTACAGATTTTTCTAATGTCAGATATATAACAAACCATTTAATGCTTAGTGGTGGTGAATGCCGCTTTCAGGTTTCGGAAACAGAAGGATATGTTTCTAAATATTTAGCTGTTGGAAATGACGATTATAAAACTCCCTCAAATCCTGTTCAGATTAATAACTCAAATTTAAGAGGAATAACCGATGGAGCGAGGTTTATAATTATAACTCATAAAAATTTTATCGAAGCAGCAAACAGGTTAAAAACTTACAGGGAGAGTGAATCAAAAGTTACTATCTCAACAATTGTAATTGATGTTCAGGAAATATTTAATGAATTCTCTGGTGGTATTCTTGACTTTTCAGGAATAAGAGATTTTTTGAAATATGCATATGATAACTGGACCATTAAGCCGGAATATGTACTCTTCTTTGGCAGTGGAAATTATGATTATAAAAATATTGAAGGATATAATACAAATTTTGTCCCAACCTGGCAGACAGAACAAAGTCTTAGTCTGCTGAATTCTTATACTACTGATGATTTTTTTGTTAAGATAGATACCGGAAATGATCCAAAGGTAGATTTTGCTACAGGCAGAATTACAGTTAAGAATTTAACTGAAGCTCAGAAAGTTGTTGATAAAATTATTGACTATGAGAACAATAGCGATTTAGGACTATGGAGAAATTTAATTACATTAGTAGCAGATGATGCTTATACATCAGACTCATACGAAGGTACCCGTCACACCGATCAGTCCGAAACTCTTTCTGGAAATATACCCGATTATTTTGATATAAATAAAATTTATATGCAAACCTATCCTGTTGTTCTTACGGGAAGCGGAAGAAGAAAACCTGAAGTAAATAAGGCAATTATAAATTCAGTCAACCAGGGAAATCTGATACTAAATTACATTGGTCACGGAAACCCTGAACTTTGGGCACATGAAGTTGTACTTGACAGAAATACTTCAATTCCGCAATTCAGAAATAAAGATAGATATTTCTTCCTCGTTGCAGCAACCTGCAGTTTTGGATATTTCGATATCCCAAATTTCAGAAGTGGTTCAGAAGACATGCTGTTTTTAGAACATGCAGGATCAATTGCATCCTTAACTGCTTCAAGATTGGTTTATTCTGATCCTAATGCTCAGTATTCTTATCGTTATTACTCCGAGCTTCTTACTCCAAGAGATTCAAATGGATTTTCAATTGCTTTAGGTAAAGCTAATTTGATTACTAAACAGTCATTTACTGACCCTAACACGCAAAAATATTTTATATTCGGGGATCCCACACTTCGATTAGTTATTCCAAGATACCAGGCAAATATTGATTCAATAAATGAGCAGGCAACTGCTCTTATAGATGTACAGCTTAGAGCACTTGGTAAAGTGAATTTAAATGGAATAATCAAAAGACCTGATAATTCCTTTTGGGATAATTATAATGGTGAGGGAATTCTGAGAGTAAATGATTCCAAGAGAACAGAATTAATCCCCTTCGGACAAACTAATTATCCGGTGAACATTGCTGGCGGTATAATTTTTAGAGGAAGATTATCGATTACAAACGGAAAATTTAATGCTGATTTTGTTGTGCCTAAAGATATTTCCTATGAAAACAAAAAAGGTAAAATAATTTTTTATTTTTACAGCAATAATGAGGATGGACTTGGATTCTCCGATAAAATTATAGTTGGAGGAACAGATTCCACTGCCGAAAATGATGGCTCAGGTCCCGAAATAAATATTTATTTTGATGATCCGAATTATACCAATTCATATTTAATAAACCCCGATTCCAGGCTTATTGTAAAACTTCTTGATAATACCGGTATAAACACAACCGGTACTGGTGTTGGACACCAGCTTGAAGGAATTTTAAATGATAATCAGGCAGCTCCAATTGATTTTTCAGGATTCTTTACAGGAGATCTTGATGCAGGTGGAAGATCCGGAGAAATTAACTATACCTTTGATGATATTGGAACAGGCGACTACAAGCTTGATGTCAAAGCATGGGATGTATTTAATAATTTTTCTACCGAAACAGCCTATTTTTCTGTTGTAACAGGCAATGATCTTGTTATCAGAGATGTTTATAATTATCCGAATCCATTTGCTTCTGCTACTACTTTTACATTCCAGCAGAACCTGAGTTCATCATTAAATGTTGAAGTTAAAGTTTATACAATTGCCGGAAGATTAATAAAAGCCCTTAAAAAAGATAATATTGCTGAAAGATTTGTTACTATTGATTGGGATGGCAGAGATGACGATGGCGATCCGCTTGCAAATGGCACGTATTTATATAAACTGATTGTTAAAACAATGGATGGTCAGTATTCAAAAAGCATTCTTGGAAAGCTTGCTGTGATTAGATAATGGATTTTTTTATGTTTTTTAAAGTATATTTTTATATTTAACATTTATAGCATTAAAAGATAATATAGAGTGTATCAGTGTAGCGAATAAATTACGGTTTACCAAGGCATACAGTATATTTGGTTAAAGAGTTTAAATAAATTAGATTATAAAATATCGGAGGAAAGATAGTATGAAAAACATTCTAAGGCTTCTGCTGGTCAGCGTGATGTTCACTGCGCTCCCGCAAGCTTCTTATGCTCAAGGTGAAGCCGCTGTTCCATTTCTTTTATTAGCCCCGGATTCAAGAGCCGGTGGAATAGGTGAATCTGGTTCGGGTTTAGCAGATAACTCTGCTGCTATTTTCTGGAATCCCGCAGGAATTGCCTTCCTGACAGGAACAGAATTAAGTATTACACACAGTAACTGGCTTCCACAATTTAACCTGGATCTCTTTTATGATTACCTCACTTACAGGCAATATATGGAAGAGTTAGACGGAAGTGTTACAGCAAGCATTACTTATATGAACTTTGGCGAGTTCGTTCGAACAGGTGAAGATAGTCCTGAACCACTCGGAACATTCCGTTCTTTTGATGCTGCCCTTACACTTGGTTATGCTACAAAATTAAGCACTGATTGGGGTGTTGGTGTCAATTTCAGATTAATTCATTCCAGGCTTTCTGATAAACCAACTGGTAACGAACAAGGTAAAGGTGTTGCTACTTCAGTAAGTTTCGATTTAGCTGCAATGTGGCGTCCGGATACATTAGTTCTTCCTCTGATAGATGAAGATATAGGAAATAAGTTTTCTGTTGGTGTAAATCTTAGCAATATTGGACCAAAGATCTATTATATAGATCAAAGCCAGGCAGATCCTATCCCAACAAATTTCAGACTTGGTTTTGCTTATAAAATAATTGATGAAGATTTTAATCAATTAATTTATACTCTCGATTTCAGCAAGCTGCTGGTGAGTAGAAAAGAAAAAGTTGTACCCAGTGGAGATACTACAAAAACAGTCTCGGAATCTAAAAGTTGGTATGAAGCCATATTTTATGCCTGGGGAGATGATCCGATTTCAGAAGAATTGCGTGATATTGTTACCTCAATGGGTTTTGAATACTGGTATGGTCAGCCGGGAGATTTTCTATTTGCTTTAAGAGCCGGATATTTTTATGAAGACCCTTCTTATGGTAACAGGAAGTTTATTACTTTCGGTGCAGGCATAAGATATGATATTTATGGATTTGATTTTAGCTATATAACAACCTCAGTATTTAAGGGTGGAGAAAACCATCCTCTCTCTGATACTTTAAGATTTACAGTCTTAATAGGCTGGGGAGCAGTTGCCGAAAGCACACGAGGCTTACCCAGAGGAATATAATTGCAAGGTATATAGGTATAGGGAATAAGGTAAATGGAACGGACTTATACCATATACCCTATACCTTATTCCTTTATACCATATACCTAAAACTGATATAATGCTTAAATACCTTCTTGTTCTGTTTATTATTTATAATAGTATAAGCAGTTTAACTGCTCAAACTTTTATTGATGGAAAACCCCGATTTAATCGGGTGTATATTAATTCTTTCCCCGAAAGTACAAAAGGAATTACTTCAGTTGATGATACCATCCGGATTCTTGGAGTTATGGTAAATTTCCAGGACGACAGGGATGGGGCAACTTTCGGAAGTGGAAAGTTCGGAAGCATCTATACTCAGAATTATGGGAATACAATTCTCGATCCTTTGCCGCACAACAAAGCTTATTTTGAATCTCACCTTGAATTTGTAAAGAATTATTTTAGTAAAGTCTCAAGAGGGCAAGTTCATGTTGAGTACCTAATTCTGCCTGATACTTTTTCTGTTTCTCAAACCATGAGAAATTATGCACCTGAACCCGGTTCAGATAATTTTACTCCGACTGGAAATTTTGCAAAGGAAGTATGGACACTTGCTGCTTCACTATATCCAGATACTAATTTTAGTAATTATAATATCTTTACAATTTTTCATGCTGGTGTAGGAAGAGATGTTTCGCTTCCCGGCAGTCTGGGAAATGAAAGAGATTTGCCATCAGTTTATCTTGGCGATAAAGCTTTGCGGGAAATTTTTAATAATGATCTAACCGGATTTCCCATAAACAGAAATGGTAAATACAATTCTATGATAATCCCCGAAACAGAAAGCAGGGAAGTTCAAACATTTGGGGGTACAGTTTTATTCCAGTTATCCATCAATGGATTATTAGCTGCAAGTGTAGCCAGTCATTTAGGTTTACCCGATCTGTTTAACACTGAAACCGGTTTAAGTGCAATCGGAAGGTTTGGTTTAATGGATGGACAAGCAATCTTTGCATACAGTGGAACTTTTCCTCCCGAACCCTCAGCCTGGGAAAAAATTTATCTTGGATGGGAAGAACCTGTAACAATAGAACCGGGCAATTTCAATATTAATGTTGTTACAAAAAATGCAGCATCAATTGGAGATACTGTTATTCTTAAAGTTCCGATTAATTCATCTGAATATTTTCTTGTTGAAAACCGGATGCGCGATGCAAATTCTGATGGAGCTACTATAACTTATATTGTTAATGGTGAAACAAGAACTAAAACTTTTATAAAAGATACAACCGGTTTTGAAAGTTTTGCTGTTGATTCAATCTCAGGTGTTGTAGTTGATATTGATGAATATGACTGGGCAATTACAAATACAAGAAGTGTTGATTATGATTATTATGATCCTGTTCCGGGAGGTGGTATTGTAATCTGGCATATTGATGAAAACGTTATCAATCAAAAAATTGGTGAGAATAAAATTAATATTGATAAAAATAACCGTGGTGTAGATGTTGAAGAAGCAGATGGCGTTCAGGATATAGGTGAAAGATTTACTACAATATTTGGAGATGAAGTAGTCGGAGAAGGATTTGCAGAGGATTTCTGGTTTGCCGGCAATCCTGCAAATTTATTTAAAAACAGGTTCTCGAAAGATACAAGACCAAATACAAATACAAACTTTGGTGCAAACAGCTTAATTACTTTTTCCAATTTCTCTTCCAAAAACAACAGGATGAGCTTTAACCTCAGTTATGGAGATTCTGTAATTAAACCAATAATCTCATCACAGTTGCCATTTCAATCAACAGAGTTTAATTTGAACGTTTTACAGAGAGAATTAGACTTTGGTACATTTAAATACCCGACTTTTTTTATTATTGCAAATAACAATTTATATAGATTGAATGATTTGGGGAGTGTAACTGATAGTGCTCTCAATTTCTCGCAATTTAAAACTGCATCAACATTCTTCTCCGGAGCTGAATTTGTAATTGGAGCTTATAATAATTTCCTTAATGTTTATACAAATGATGGAACACTTTCCAGCTCTGTTTCGGTTGATGTTGGAGAAAAGATAACTACTCCTCCGGTTTTAAGAATTACCCCAACCGAACAGCGACAAATTTTACTCGGCACTGAAAATGGCAGAGTTCTTATTTATACACTGGAAAGCCGTCCTCCCTCTTTACCTACTCTGTTGGATTCCGTTGTAATGGATACATCCTTTATTATAAAAAAGATTGCTGCAAATGGAACTTATTTTTCTTTTATAGCTTTTGCTGAATTTGAAATTGGAATCGAGGACGGACCAACATTTACATTTGGCGATAGCAATGAAAAAAGATTGACTCTTCGAGGGATACCTAATGATCTTACTATTTCTAAAAATAAAAATGGCGAAGATATTGCATTAATATTATCCAGAGGGGATAAATTTTATGTAATAAAAGATGGAAATCTTTTTAGCTCATTTGAAATAAGCTCATCAATTCAAATTAACTCTTTTGCTTTAGCAGATTTAAAACTGAATGGAGAGAATTATCTTGTTTTCAATAATGGAGATAAGCTTGAAGCTGTTAATTTGGAAGGAAGTTCAGCAGAGAATTTTCCATTTACAGATCCTCTAGGTTTGGGTTTTACAGGTACACCTGTTACAGCCGACTTTGAAGGCACAACAAACTCAGAAATAATTACTTTAACAATTGATGGAAGAATATTTGCTATTGATGGTGGAACAGGAAGAGTTGTAAATGGATTCCCGATTTCAATTGGTTCTCAGTCATCTTCAACTCCGGCTGTTTTTATGGGTAGAGGAAAAATTTCCTTGGCTGTAGTGAATTCTCAAAATTATTTTTATGCCTGGAATATCGGATCAGCGTCCGGAAAAATGTATTGGTCTGAAGAAAACGGGAATAATCAAAACACAGCATTTGTTAATACAGCATCTTCTGAAAAATTTGTAAATGAATTCCTTCCCGAAGCAAGAGTTTATAATTATCCTAATCCGGTTTATGAGAGTACAACTTTCATTCGCTATTATGTTTCTGAAGATGCAAAAGTGAATATCAAAATTTTTGATCTTGCAGGCGGTTTGGTTGATGAACTGAATGATAATGCACTCGGAGGATTTGATAATGAAACCGAATGGAGCGTGAGTGATATACAGAGTGGTGTTTATCTTGCAAGAGTTGAAGCAACCGGTTCCAGCGGTAAAAGTGAGAATAAAGTAATTAAGATTGCAGTAATAAAATAAAATTAAATCCCTTCTTAAGCGTAGGCAAAATTTTTTATAACGATTCAGTCTTTCTCTTATAGTAATTTTTATTTATGAAAATACTTTATGACTCATCTAATGCAAAGCTTGGAATAATGGAATATTGGAATACTGGAATTATTAGAAAATTGTTTGACGATATTATTCCATCACTCCAATACTCCAATATTCCACTAACATTAGTTACTAAAATTTTAATATTAATATTCTGTCTTTCTGGTTTAGCTTTTCCTCAATTTACAGAATTCCATCCTGAGCTTGACTGGTACACAATTAAAGGGGAACATGTTGAAGTTCATTACCATAATGGTGTTGAAAGAACTGCAAAGGTTGTAGCAAAAATTGCTGATGATGTATGGGAACCGATTTGCTCTCTTTATGGCTATGAACCGGAAGTTGTTCATTATGTAATTAAAGATATTGATGATTACTCAAATGGCGCTACTTACTTTTTTGATAACAAGATTGAAATTTGGACAAGTGCTCTCGACTTTGATTTAAGAGGCACCCACAACTGGCTACGCAATGTAATCTCACACGAGTTCACGCATATGGTACAAATCCAGGCTTCTATGAAATCATCAAGAGGACTTCCGGCTGTTTTCCTCCAGGTGCTTAATTACGAAGATGAAAGAAGACCTGATATTCTTTACGGTTTCCCCAATTTTATTGTTTCATATCCTCTTGCAACTATAAATGTTCCTGCCTGGTATGCCGAAGGAACTGCCCAGTATATGCGAAAAGAATTTGATTATGATCAATGGGATTCACACAGGGATATGATTCTTCGTTCTTATGCTCTTGACGGGAATATGCTTAGCTGGAATCAGATGGGAGTTTTTGGAAAGACAAGTCTTGGGAATGAGTCTGTTTACAATTCCGGTTTTGCACTTACAAGGTACATTGCTCAGAAGTATGGTGAAAAAAAGCTTGCCGAAATAAGTAAAGCTCTCGGCAATTTCTGGAATTTTACGATTGATGCTGCTTTTGAAGATGCTATTGGAAAAGATGGTAATGAGATTTATAGTGAATGGAAAGATTTTGTTACAAAAAGTTATTTTGAACGAACCACAGAACTGCGGACAAATCTTATAACAGGTGATACACTTGCCAAAGAAGGTTTTGGAAATTTTTATCCTGTTTTTTCTGAAGATGATTCAAAGTTCATTTATATATCAAACAAATCATCTGATTATTTTGGTTTATCACGAATCTATCTTTATAATCTTAAAACTAAAGAAGAGAAAATGCTTGTTAGTAATGTTCGTTCTATTGTTGAATGGATCCCCGGAAAAAATAAAATTATTTATGCGAAGCTCTCAGATGATAATCAAAGCTGGTATAATGTTCATGATTTATATGTTTATGACATAGATAAAGATGAAGAAACGCGATTAACATATAACCTTCGAGCAAACCAGCCGGCTATTTCAAATGATGGAAAGAAGATTGTTTTTCTTTTTCAGAAAGATGGAACAACAAATATTGGTTTAGTTGATTTTAATGTTGATAGCCTTTCCACAAGCGGATTCAGGCAGCTTACAGCTTTTAATAATGGTGAACAGGTTTACAATCCCAAATTCTCAAATGATGATTCCTATATTGTCTTTGATTATTCCTATCACCATACGAGGGATATTGTAAGAATTAATTTTGATGGATCGGGTTATGAAGAAATAATCTCAACTAATAATGATGAAAGAAATCCTTTAATTGATAAAGATGGAAATCTTGTTTATGCATCCGATGAAACGGGAATCTTTAATATTTATAGATATGATTTTAAAACCAAACAAAAAACTAAGCTTACAAATGTCCTTGGTGGTGCTTTTATGCCATCAGTTTCCGATAATGGGGATATTCTTTACGCAGGTTATACTTCATCAGGATATAAAATATTTCATATAATTCCTGAACAGCAGGGAAAAGTAATTGCGGGGAAAGATTATATCTGGATGAATAATCCTCCTCTTGATGTTTATTCAACTGATGGTGATGTAGCTGCACTCAATATCAACAGGTTAAAAAACTTTAATGATAATGATATTCCCAAATATGAAAAAAAATCTTACGGAGGTGTTTTTTCCAAGCTTACTTTTTTTCCTTTTATAAGATATGACAACTATAACACTTCTAATAAATTTCTTGAGAAGATAAAACCGGGATTGCTTGTTACCTCAAGCGATATGCTTAACAGGTACGCCTTGTTTGCAGGAGGTTCTATCAACTCAAGACTTGAAAGAGATCTCTTCCTCATTTTTGATTACAGGAATAAACTGCCTCTGCTTTTTAATCTGGGAATAAAACCTGAACTTTCTCTTGAGCTTTATAATATTAGCAGGAAAGCAGATGTTGATGTAAATCTTGGTGAATATGTAGATACTGCTGGTGTTACCCGATTTGATTATACTATCCCGACTGATGTTACCTATAATCTATTTGAAGTTGATTTTATAGCAAAACATAGAATCTTTTCAAGGGATCAGGCCCTCGAGTTCAGATTTGCCTTCAGCAGGTACTCGGCTGCTTTAGGAAGTTTTATATTGCCTGATAATACTCTTTACCCTACACTTGATGATACATATCTAATTGGAAGAAACTTTCAGTTAAAATATACTTTGGATGCAATGCTTCCTTATGTTGATGCTGAAATAAATCCAGTCGGTGTACATTTGGGTTTAACTTATAATTATGAGTTTAATAAATTTAATTCTGAAGGAAATTATGTTGTTGAAGATGGATTATTAAAGCCGAGTTATAACAATTTTAATTTTCACAGACTGGAGTTGAATTCAAAACTTCATTTTCCTCTCTGGGCTAATCACACCATAACTGCACAATTAAGAGGCGGATCAATATTAGGTCCGGCAGTTCCCGATTTTTTTGATTTCTATCTTGGCGGTTTAATTGGAATGAAGGCTTACACCTTTTATGCAATAAGCGGCAATGAAATTGCGTGGTTAAATCTTACATACAGATTTCCTCTCTTCAGAAATATTGATGCAAGGGCAGGACATCTCTATCTTGATAAAATTTATTTTTCTGTTTATGGAGATTTAGGAAATGCCTGGACAGGAAAAATTCCCGAATTAAATTCATTTAAAAAAGGTGCAGGTGCCGAATTAAGAATCCAGTTGAGTTCTTATTATCTTTTCCCTACAAGCATTTTCTTAAATGCAGCTTATGGCTTTGATAAGTTTGACAGAGTTGTTAATAATGAGATAATCACCTATGGAAAAGAATGGCAGTTTTACGGAGGAATTTTATTTGGATTTGATATTTAAAAGTTATTGTCAAATTGTTTAATTGCTGAAGGATTAAAATCGGTTTAACAATTTAACAATTAGGCAATTTTAATTA
>MHAF01000092.1:16747-27093 GCA_001802865.1 Ignavibacteria bacterium RBG_16_34_14 | reverse complement strand
TTTAATCGAGATTCTGCAATGAATTCAGAATGACTGAAAATAAAAATAGTAAAACTCATTTTGACATTTCTCCTAAAATTGATAAGTTTCTTTTGAAGTAAATGATGTTTTAATTTGTTGCATATCAGTTCAGTGGACATTTCATTAAATAAAATAGCACATCTGAAAAATCCTAAAATAAAATTTATAGTTATTATTATATTCAATCTATCTATTGGAGGATGAGGTTTAATGGGCTGGTTTATAAAGTTTATTGATTCTTCTGTAGGTAAAAAGCTCGTTATGGCTTTAACCGGCTTATTCCTCATTACCTTTTTGGTTGAACATCTCGCTGCTAATCTGCTGCTTCTGATAAACGATAACGGGAAAGTTTTTGAGGAATACTCAGAGTTTATGGCAAGCTCGCTTAATATTCCAATCAGGATAGTTGAGATAGGATTATTTATTTGCTTGCTTTATCATTCTTTAAATGGTGTAAGACTCTGGATAATCAACAAAAAAGCAAAAGGAATAAATTATAAAGTGAATAATCCATCTGAGAATAGCACTTTCTTTTCAAGGATTATGATTCATGGAGGAACGATAATTTTTATTTTTCTTGTAATTCATTTAAGGACTTTCTTTTTCCCTTACAGGCTTGGTAGTCCGTCAAACACAATGTATGAAGGTGTTGTTGAAGCTTTTTCAAATCCATACTATTCTGTCTTTTACATAGTAGCTTTTATCTTTTTAGCATTCCATCTTGTTCATGGATTTCAAAGTGCATTTCAAACGCTGGGAATAAGGCACAACAAATACACAAGTTTTATAAAAGGATTTGGAATAGTTTTTTCAGTCTTACTCTGTGCAGGCTTTGCATTGATTCCTTTGTATTTCTTACTTAACACAGGAGGGAATTGATAATGGTGAACGAAGTGAAATCCCGCCCAACGGGAAAATTAGATTCCAAAGTTCCCGCCGGAAAATTAGAAGAAAAATGGACGAACCATAAATTCAAGCTTAAGCTTGTTAACCCGGCAAACAAAAGAAAGTATAGTATTATAGTTATAGGAACAGGGCTTGCAGGTGCATCTGCTGCTGCATCACTTGCAGAACTTGGTTATCAGGTAAAAGCTTTCTGTTTCCAGGATAGTGCAAGAAGAGCACACAGCATTGCAGCGCAAGGTGGAATTAATGCAGCGAAGAATTACCAGAATGATGGCGATAGTGTATACAGACTTTTTTATGATACAATTAAAGGCGGTGATTACCGTGCACGCGAAGCAAATGTTTACCGCCTTGCAGAATTAAGTATGAATATTATTGATCAGTGTGTTGCTCAAGGTGTTCCTTTCGCTCGCGAGTATGGAGGACTTCTCGATAACAGATCATTCGGCGGGGCACAGGTTTCAAGAACTTTTTATGCAAGAGGTCAAACTGGTCAGCAGCTTCTTCTTGGCGCTTACAGTGCTTTAATGCGTCAGGTTGGATTGAAAACTGTTGAAATGTTCCCCCGTCATGAAATGCTTGATGTTGTAATTGTTGAGGGAAGAGCAAGAGGTATAATTACACGCAATATGATTACCGGTGAAATTGAACCTCACATTGGTGATGCATTGTTGCTTTGTACCGGTGGTTATAGCAATGCTTATTTCCTTTCCACAAATGCAAAAGGTTCCAATGTTACGGCAATTTGGCGTGCATACAAGAAAGGTGCTTTCTTTGCTAACCCATGCTTTACACAAATTCATCCTACATGCATTCCTGTAACAGGGCACTATCAATCCAAATTAACTTTGATGAGTGAAAGCTTAAGGAATGACGGAAGAGTGTGGGTCTCCAAGATTCCTGCAGATAAAAGAAAACCAGATCAGATTCCTGAAGAAGAAAGAGATTACTTCCTTGAAAGAAAATATCCTTCATTTGGAAATTTAGTACCGAGAGATGTTGCTTCGCGAAATGCTAAAGAGCAGGTTGATACAGGAAAAGGTGTCGGTGAAAGAATGAACGCTGTTTATCTTGATTTTGCAGATGCAATTAAACGTCTTGGTATACAAGACATAAAAGAAAAATACGGCAACCTTTTCGATATGTACAAAAGAATTACGGATGAAGATCCTTACAAAGTTCCGATGAGAATTTATCCCGCTGTTCATTACACAATGGGTGGGCTTTGGGTTGATTATAATCTGATGACAACTATTCCCGGACTTTATGCTCTTGGTGAATGCAATTTTTCAGATCACGGTGCAAACAGGCTTGGTGCAAGTGCTTTAATGCAGGGACTTGCAGATGGCTACTTTGTTATTCCTTATACAATCGGCGGATATCTTGCAGATCTTAAAAGAGACAAAGTTGATGAGAACCATCCTGCATTTAAAGAGGCTGCCGGTAATGTTAAAGAGAGTGTAAAAAAACTTTTATCTATTAAAGGGAAAAAGACTGTTGATGAATTACATCGGGAACTCGGACAGGTAATGTGGGATAATGTTGGTATGGGACGTAATGAAAAAGATCTTAAAGAAGCTATATCAAGAATTAAAGAGATAAGAGAAGATTTCTGGAAGAATGTTAAAGTGCTTGGAGAAAATGAAGAGCTCAACCAGTCTCTAGAAAAAGCAGGAAGAGTTGCAGACTTCCTTGAGCTTGGTGAACTGATTGCCAAAGATGCACTTCATAGGAAAGAATCGTGCGGTGGACATTTCAGGGAAGAGTACCAGACTGAGGAGAATGAAGCAAAACGTGATGATGAAAACTTTGCATACGTTGCAGCCTGGGAATTCAAAGGAGATAATGCCGAACCTGAATTGCACAAAGAGGAACTAGTATTTGAAAATGTTCAGCTAACACAGAGGAGTTATAAATAGTTGATTTATGTCATGCTGAACTCGTTTCAGCATCTTAGATTCCGAAACAAGTTCGGAATGACGGATCGGTCTTAACTATTAAAAAAATTGGTATCAAATGAATCTACATCTTAAAGTTTGGCGCCAGAAAAATAAAAATTCTCAAGGGAGATTTGTTAATTACGAAGCAAAAGATATCTCTACTGATACTTCTTTTCTTGAGATGCTTGACGTTGTTAATGAGGATTTAATTAAAAAAGATGAAGACCCTATTGCATTCGATCATGACTGCCGTGAAGGAATTTGCGGAAGCTGCGGAATGTATATTAACGGACGTGCACACGGACCGCAAAAAGGTGGAGCTACCTGCCAGCTTCATATGAGAAGCTTTAAAGATGGCGACACTATTGTAATTGAACCTTGGAGAGCAAAAGCTTTTCCTGTTATAAAAGATCTGGTTGTTGACCGCTCCGCATTTGACAGGATAATGGCTGCCGGAGGATTTATTTCCGTTAACACCGGAGGCGCACCTGATGCAAATGCACTCCCGATATCTAAAGAAGAACAGGAATCTGCTATGGATGCTGCTGCTTGTATTGGATGCGGTGCGTGTGTAGCTGCTTGTAAGAATGCCTCTGCAATGTTGTTTGTTTCTGCTAAAGTTGCTCACCTGGCAAGACTGCCGCAAGGCAAACCTGAAAGAGAAAAAAGAGTTATGGCAATGGTTGCACAAATGGAGGAAGAAGGTTTTGGTGCCTGCACAAATACTGAAGCCTGTTCTGCCGAATGCCCCAAAGAAATCCCGATGGATGTTATTGCACAATTAAGAAGGGAATACTTTAGAGCTTTTGTTAAGAGTGAGGAGAAGGTTTAAAGTTTTTACTTATCATGCTGAATTTATTTTCAGCATCTTTCAAACATATTTGAACAACCTTAATCTTTTCAAAATAAACATATCAAAAAACCATTATTTGTATTATATTTGTCGTTAAATAATAGAGATGACAAATGACTAAATTATTAGAAAAAGCTTTCAAGAAAGCATCAAAGCTTTCAAAGGTTGAGCAGAATGCTGTTGCAAAATGGCTTCTTGAAGAACTTGAAACCGAAAAAGAATGGGCGAAAAGTTTTTCCGAATCCGAGGATGTTCTTGATCGTCTTGCCGATGAAGCTCTTGAAGCTCACAGTAAAGGAAAAACTGCTCTCATTCAGAGTATGATAAATTGATTAAAACTATGCGTGGTATAAAATAGAAACCCCGATGGATGTTATTGCAACATTAAGAAGAGAATATATGCGGGCTTTTGTGAAGAGCGAGGAGAAGGTTTAGAGTTTTTATTTGGTCATGCTGAACTTGTTTCAGCATCTCTTTTCAGCCTAAGATTCCAACACTGCAACAGCGTATCACTCTACAATTTTTTACTTCCTTATTGATTTTAAACTCCAAAAGCAGTAATTACTAGTAAGAATTAATATTCTTTATTGAAAAGGGGTGTTTATATGAAGACATTTTTTTCTTTCGCTTTCATTCTTTCTATTCTTTTATCCATTCCAGTTTATTCTCAATGGCAGATGATGAATAGTCCTTTGGCAACTCCTGATATTCGCAAAGTTGCTTATCATCCTGATGGCTATATATTAGCAATAACAAGTGCGAATGAAGTTTTCCGAAGCGATAATAATGGTGAAAACTGGCAAATAGTATCAACCTTAGATGATGAAGCTACTTCATTAGCAATTAGTCCTACAGATATTATTTATGCTGGTACTTATGGAGGGTATTTTGCTTCAACTGATGATGGTGTTACTTGGAATGAAAAACAATTATTTTCTCCAGTTAACTACGTAACTGATATAGAATTTAATTCCCTCGGCTATATTTTCATGAGTCAGTATAGTTATAATACTGCTTATATTTGGATTTCAACTGATGGGGGTAACAACTGGAATATTTCTACGAACTTAGGAAGCCCTATTCTATCATTAGCAAAAGATTCTTCTGAGAATATTTATGCAATGACAATATATGGATCAATTTACAAATCATCTGATAATGGATTTAGTTGGCAATTTTTAACATCGATAGGTTATTATCCAGATGATCTGGAAATTGATACCAATAATATTTTCTATTTAGCCGATTCTTATGATGGCATTTACAAATCAACAGATCTCGGTATTAGTTGGTCATTGATTTTAGAAACTAATTGGCCTGTTTACTTTGATAATATTTTTCTCGATGCAAATAATAATATTTATGGTTTTTATATATCAAATGATTCCAATGTTTTTAACGGGATAATTTTTTCATCCGATGGAGGTGAAAACTGGGAAAACATAAATCTTTCCGGAATTAAAATTTCAGATTTGATTTCTGAAAATAATACAATTTTTACGGGGACAGAAAAGGGTTTACAAAAATTATCCGTCATAAATTCAGATTGGGAATTATGTTTTAAATATGATGATAAATTTGCTGTTGTTTATGATTTAATAGTTTTGCCCAATGGAAAAACATTAGCTGGGACTGACAATGGTTTATACTTTTCATTTGGTGGATTTTTCTGGGATTCTACTTTTATTACTTCGAACATACGATTAATAAAAAAAGATTACGCAAATAATATTTATTCACTTGAATATAAATCACGTACTTATTTAAAAAATAAATTATACCGTTCTTCAAATGAAGGAAATAATTGGGAATTATCCCTTTATTTGCCTCAGGTCATTGATAATTTTTTTATTAATGATTCTAATAAAATCTTTACAACTGTAACTGAATTTGCCTCTTGTTTGGTTTTAGAATCTTTAGATTTTGGTATTTCCTGGGATACAATTAGTAGTTTAATTGGACCAGCATATTCTCATATATATGGATTAAATCAAAATTCAGTTGGGAATCTATTCTTTTCTTCATATTACCTTTGGGTTGTTGGACCCGGCGATATTCGTGAGCGTAAAAGATTAATGAAATCGGAGAATAATGGATTGAATTGGCAACAAGTCAGAGATGACCTTTTTATTAAAGACATTCGATTCAGTAATGATACAATGTACTTGGCAGTTTCTAATCAAACTTATTTCCCAAGTTCTGGTGGCATTTATAAATCATATGATGATGGGTATAATCTCATTCCATTAAACAATGGATTGAACAATTTTGATGTTAAGCAGTTAATATTAACTCCTGATGTATTTATTTGTCTTACGGGAAATGGCATTTACCGTTCATTAGATAATGGAGATTATTGGTCTCCTCTTGATCTTTCAGGCCTTTTATCCACCAGTATTAATAGTATTTATTACAGTGACGAAGGAGTTTTGTATGCTGCTACTAATAACGGCATTGGTGTTTTTGTTGGCGATCTTCCCGTAGAACTTTTATCTTTTACCGGAAAAGCTGAAGGACAAAATGTAATTCTTAATTGGTCAACCGCAACTGAGTTAAATAATCACGGTTTTGAAATTCAAAGAAAGTTTGGTAGCAACGATTGGATTACAATCGCTTTTAAAGAAGGAAAAGGAACATCATCTGAACAGAATGATTATTCATATGCAGATAATGTATCTAATTTATCAGCATCAGAAATATTTTACAGATTAAAACAGATTGACCTTAATGGTTCGTTCTCATATTCAGATGAAGTTAAAGTGCTATTGAATCCAATAGAGTATGCATTATATCAGAATTATCCTAATCCATTTAATCCATCAACAGTTATAAAATATTCTATTGTTGAAGAAACAAAAGTTAATCTTACAGTTTTTGATGTTCTTGGAAATGAAATTAGAATTCTTATTGATGAACGTAAAGAACCAGGTAATTATGAGATTAACTTTAGTGCAGGGAACTTAGCTAGCGGAATTTATTTCTACAGGTTGAAGACTGATAATTTTATTTCTATTAAGAAGATGATGGTTATCAGGTAAAAAATTTTTTTTCAAAAATATCTCCCTTTAACAAAGGGAGACGTCATCCCGATAAAATCGGAATGACAGAGGGATTCCTTAAGTAACCATTAATACAAGTTAATGCAAAAGTCTAACGGACTAATAACCAATTTCAGAGAATTACCTTATTACCCAAAGCTTAAAGATCGCGCAAAGGAAATGAGAAATAATTCTACAAAGGGAGAGATTAAATTCTGGTGTGAGTTAGTAAGGAAAAGGCAAACGGGCTATCGGTTTTACAGGCAAAAAACAATTGTTCATTAAATTAATATGACAAGAGCAGGGAAGAGATTCTGAATTCATTGGGATTAAAGGTAATTCATTATAATGATCTTATGGTATTGAATAATTTTCATTTAGTTGAGAAGGATTTTAAAGAACAGATAATTTTAAGAGCGAGAGAACTTGGCATTATCTGAATCCCCCTCTCCCGCTTAAGCGGGAGTTTCCCCCTTTACTAAAGGGGGACTTTTTAATTGTTCAATTTAAAATAAAAAGACTCCGCATTCAGCGGAGTCTTCAATAAAAAATTTCCTTTTATTAAAATCTAATCCTCACTTTTAATCTCACCACCGTGGTCTCCAACAAGCATCCACTTTCCGCCTTTCTTCATTAGAATGTCAGTCCAGCGTCCTCTTTCAGTACGTGGTGTTCCATCTCCGCCTTCATTAACCATTGTAAAATAGTAATGAGCATAACCGAAATCTCCGTTTACCCATATTCTTGCCGGAGTGATTACGTAATATTGTGCTTTTCCTTTTTTAAACCAGTAATTAAAAGACTTGCTCACATCAGCTTTTGTACCTGGTGCACCGTTTTCATAAGACCATCCGTAATATGATTCATCCCAGTAAGAAAGCATGTTAGCTGGATCAGATGCCATTCCGGCTTCCCAGTAGGCCATAACACCTTTCCATAAATCCTGCTGTTCGGCAGACCATTGTTGTGCAGAAGAAAAAGTGCTGATGAAAAGAAAAAGAAATAAAACGGATAGAAGCCCGCTTAATTTTTGCATAGTAACTCCTGATAAAATATTATTAAATTGGATTAATGACAATTAAATATGAGAAAAGTAAAATCATTTAACAACAATTGTTCAAATTAAATTTTAGGAAGCTGGATTAGAGTCAAATTAAAGATTAGAGTAATTACACCAGACATTAGATTGAGGATCTAATAAAAATTTTTAATCTTTGGCAAAATCAATTTGGAAAGTTTAAAAAGCAGGAAATATAATTATCCTGATGAGGAGCTTTTATGTTTCTTTCATCACTTTTCATAATTTTAAAATTATTTTGTCTGTTTTTTGATAGTATAACTATTTATTTTAACCGCCCAAGGTAAAGATTTATTTAATTCATTTAGTGTCGTGCCAGCCTTTCAAAATGTAAAAAGAAGTTGAGAGACTTAGAAATATTAAAATGGATTTGTTAAGAGTATTTCATTGAAAACAATTATTTAAATTTTTAGTTTAAATTTTTATTCGAAAGGGTTCATATGATTGAAGAAAGAAATAGCTTCACATTCAGAATAGCGGTTATGTCTCTGAAAGTTTTTCTTTCCGTTTTTCTTACTTTACTAATTATGTTAATTCCCGGATGTGCAGAACAAACAGGTGGCGGAGAATTTTCTATGCCGCCAATGCCTGTTGAAGTTGCTCAGGTAAAAGTTCAGCGGGTTGCTGATCATTTTGAAGCAGTCGGCACAATTGAAGCTATTGAAGCTATTATTGTTGTATCGGAAATAGATGCTTCAGTTATAAGTCTTCCTTTTGAAGAAGGCGGGTTTATAAAGCAGGGAGAATTAATTGCTCAACTCGATGACTCACAGCTAAAGGGAGAAGTTCTCCGTACAGAAGCTTTATATACTCAAAGCCAGGCGAGTTATAACCGAATCAAAACTCTTGTTGACCAGAAAGCAGGTGCACTGCAAACCCTGGACAATGCTGCTGCAGATTTAAAAGTTGCCGAAGCGAATCTTGAACTTGCTAAAGCACGTTTTAATAAAACCCGTATTACAGCACCATTTAGTGGAATGGTAGGATCCCGCAGAGTAAGCGTTGGTTCCTTTTTGAGAGCCGGAGGAATAATAACGGAGCTTGCAAACATTGATGAAATCCGTGTAACCCTGTCCGTTCCTGAAAGTTATCTTTCGGATTTGAAACGTGGTTCGGAAGTTACTGTTACGTCAAATGCATATCCTGATCATAAGGTAAAAGGAAGGGTTTTAGTAATTGAACCGGTTGTGGATCCTGTAATGCGAACTGCAAGAATTGTAGTTCATGTCCCTAATCCCGGTCGTAAATTCCTTCCCGGAATGTCGGCAAATGTATCAGTTGTTTTGAAGGAACGCTCAAATGCATTAACTATCCCGAGTGAATCTGTCTTTGCAAGCGGCAATCAATCCTTCGTTTTTATTGTTAAACCTGATAGCACAGTAGCTCGTGTTGAAGTTACTCTTGGTACACAATTACCTGATGTTGTTGAAGTAGTGAAAGGTTTAAGACAAGGAGATCAGGTAGTTAAAGCTGGTCATCAAAAACTTTTTGATGGGGCTAAGGTTATGCCTGTTATTACTCAAGATACAACATCAGTCCAATAATAATGAATGGATATCTTTATCATCAGAGCAAGGAAAAAGAAACATGAAGCTTAGTCAAATATCTATCCACCGCCCTGTATTAGCCAGTGTAATGAGTCTTGCTATAATACTCTTTGGTATAATTTCATTTATTCGATTACCTGTTCGTGAATATCCTGATATTGATCCGCCTATTGTTTCTGTTGTAACGTTATATAGAGGTGCAAGCCCGAGTGTAGTGGAAACTGAAATTACAGATCCTCTTGAAGAACAGTTTGCAACGCTTGAAGGAGTTAAAACTATGACTTCTTCAAGCCGTGAGGAGGGATCGGTGATTACAATTGAATTCGAATTGGGTCGCGATGTAAATGAAGCTGCTAATGATATCCGTGACCGGGTATCACGTATTCGTGGTGTACTTCCTCAGGAGATTTCAGATCCTATAATATCAAAGGTTGATGCTAATGCCCAGCCAATATTGTGGCTCGCACTGTATAGTGAACAACACTCTGAATTAGAATTGACTGATATTGCAGATCGTGTATTGAAAGAAAGAATCCAACGCCTTCCCGGGGTTGGTTCAGTTTTTATTGGTGGAGAACGCCGTTATGCCATGAGGGTTTGGCTTGATCCATTGCGAATGGCTGCGCATGGATTAACAACTCAGGATATTGAAAGAGCAATTCTAAGAGAGAATGCAGAAATTCCTGGCGGTAGAATTGAAGGAAATTTACGGGAATTTGCAGTTCGTACCAGGGGGGAACTCACCACACCTGAGGAGTTTGGAGCGATTATAGTTTCGCAAAGAGGGAATGATATTATCCGATTGCGTGAAATAGCTGATGTTAATGTTGGTGCAGAAGATGAACGTACGGCTGCCCGTTATAACGGTGAACCAGCAGTAGGTTTAGGAATTATAAAGCAATCTAATGCAAGTACTATTGATGTGGCTAAAGAAATTCATTCTGTTTTAGAAGAATTAAAACA
>MHAF01000092.1:0-16558 GCA_001802865.1 Ignavibacteria bacterium RBG_16_34_14 | reverse complement strand
TTTACTTTGCCGGCTTTACTATCAATATTCTTACATTGCTGGGATTTGTATTATCAATCGGCTTGGTTGTAGATGATGCTATCGTTATGCTTGAGAACATATACCGCCATATGGAGATGGGGAAATCAAGATGGCAGGCCGCCATTGATGGAAGTAAAGAAATTGGTTTTGCAGTTGTTGCCACAACTATTTCACTTGTTGCAGTGTTTGTCCCTCTCGCATTTCTTACGGGAACAGTTGGAAGATTATTTAATGAGTTTGGTGTTGCTGTAGCGGTAGCTGTATTGATTTCAGGTTTTGTTGCACTGACCTTAACCCCTATGGTCTGTTCAAAGATTCTTAAACCGCTTCATCATACTGGAACAGGATGGGCTTCCCGTTCTTTTGATGCATTCTTTGAATGGCTCAACAGAACTTATGACAGAATTTTGAGATGGACTCTTCATCATAGAGGCTTAACAATTGCTGGTGGAGTTTTGCTCATAGTTCTAAGTGTGGGTTTATTTATGTTCATTCCAAGCGAGCTGGCACCTATTGAAGATCGCAACGTTGGTTTTGGTATTGTGATTGCACCTGAAGGAGCTACATTAGAATATACGGACAGTTATGTAAAGGAAATAGAAAAGTTATTGCTTGCGCTTCCGGAACGCCGTGCTCTTTTTACTGCTACAGGGTTAGGTTTTGAAGGTCCCGGAAATGTAACTAACAGCTTTATGTTTTTAGCATTGAAACCACAAAGCGAAAGAGAAAAATCTCAGCAGCAGATTGTTCAGGAACTTTTTCCACAGTTGATTTCAATCCCGGGTGTTTTGGCTTTTGTAATCAACCCGCCAAGTATAGGTGCGGAATTTACCTCAAGCCCGGTTGATTATGTATTACAGGGAGATAGCTACGACGAGCTAAATGCAGGAGTTGGAATTATGATGGGAGAAGCTTCCCAACTTGGATACCTGATCAACTTAGATAGTGATTTGCGGCTTAATAAACCTCAGCTTGATATCAACATTGATCGCGAACGGGCGTCCGGGCTTGGTGTTTCTGTGATGGATATTGGTTCAACTCTCGAAACTTTTCTGGGTGGCCGCCAGGTTACAAATTTCAAACGCGGCTCAAAGCAGTATGATGTTATTTTGCAGACTAAGCCGTATCTGCGTTCTACTCCGGATGCAATCCAAAATCTTTATATAAGAGGAAAGGATGGATTAATACAGCTTGCTAATGTTGTAAAAGTTGAAAAAACCGTTGCACCAAAAGAACTCAATCATTATAACAGGCTTCGTTCGGCAAGAATCTCGGCCAGCTTAGTACCGGGTGTAACTCTTGGTAAAGCCCTTGATGATCTTGACCGCATTGCTCAAACAAAATTACCGGCAGGTATCAAAACTGATTTTGCGGGACAATCATTGGAATATAAAAGTTCAAGTTCAAGTCTTTATTTCTTATTCCTGCTTGCAATAGTTTTCATCTTTCTTGTCTTATCTGCTCAGTTCGAAAGCTTTGTTCATCCTTTTACTATTTTGCTTACAGTGCCGCTTGCTGTATTCGGGGCTTTATTATTCTTATTTATATTCGGACAAACTCTGAACATATATTCCCAGATAGGTTTGATAATGCTTATCGGTCTTGTAACTAAAAATGCAATTCTTATTGTGGAATTTTCAAACCAGTTGCAGGCACGGGGAGAATCATTGATGGATGCTGTTATTGAAGCAGCAACAATCCGCTTAAGGCCCATACTTATGACCTCCTTTACAACCATTTTTGGAATACTGCCAATCGCAATTGGTCTTGGTGCCGGAGGTGAATCGCGCCGTCCATTAGGATTGGTAGTAGTTGGAGGTATGCTCTTTGCTACATTCTTAACTTTGATTATTGTTCCTGTGGTTTATACACTTTTAGCACGCTTTACAAAAGTTTCTAAAGAAGTTGACCAGCTTGCTAAAGAAGAGAATTTGGAGTTGAAACCAGTGACAGTAGAATAATCAACAATCAAAATGAAAAACATTTCTTTATTTATACTTTTATTATTTGCTTTAAGTCCTAATACAATTTTCGGCGACGATGAAGATTTAATCAGGGTAATGACTTACAACATACGTGTACCGGTTGATGAAGGTATAAACTCCTGGGACAATAGGAAAGAGTTGGTTGTTTCAATAATCAAAAATTACAAAGCAGATATTATTGGTTTGCAGGAAGCATTGAAAATTCAGCTTGATGATTTAACAAAGCTGCTTCCTGATTTTGCCTGGGTTGGTGTTGGAAGAGATGATGGTGCTGAAGGAGGAGAGTATTCAGCAATCCTTTATAATAAAAAAAGATTTGAAGTTTTAGAAGACTCAACAATCTGGTTATCTGAAACTCCTGAAAAACCATCAATTGGCTGGGATGCAGCATATAAAAGGATTGTAACCTGGGTAAAATTCACAGATAAAGTTACAGGCAAAACTTTCTATCATTTCAATACTCACTTCGATCATAAAGGAGAAATGGCAAAGTTAGAAAGCGCTGATCTTCTGAATGATAAAGTAGCTGAGATTGCAGGTAAATTTCCTGCTGTAATAACAGGCGATTTGAATTTCAAACTGGATTCCAAAGGATATAAAATTCTTACAGGTGGCAGAAGAAATTATTTATTTGATGCACAGAAAATTGCTAAAGTTGATTCTTCAGGTTCAAACATAACATTTAATGATTTTGGGAAGTCGTTGGAAGAGGGGAATAAGGTAGATTATATCTTTATTAAGAATGATGTTGAAGTTTTGAAGCATCAAATAATTACAGATGCATTTGATGGAAGGTATCCATCAGATCATATGCCTGTGTTAGCTGAGATGATGATAAAATGACCTCCAATTGCATTGCGATACTGACTTTAGTCGGGAGAAGCAATCTCTAAAATATGAAAAACTACTTCGTTTACATATTGACAAATAAAAATCACAATGTTTTATATACTGGTATGACTAATAATATTTTCAGAAGGGGTTGGGAACATAAATCACAATTGATAGGTGGTTTTACTAAAAGATATAACGTTACAAAGCTAGTTTATTATGAATCTTTTGATAATCTTGAAGAAGCTATCAAAAGGGAAAAACAATTAAAAGCTGGTTCGAGGAAAAAGAAAATAGAATTGATAAATAAATTCAATCATGACTGGAAAGAGTTGTATAATATTAAGCAAGTTTATAAATAGATTGCTTCAACCCGATAAATCGAGTTTCGCAATAAAATTTTAAAATTAAAAAAGACTCTGCATGGCTATTGTAGGGAGTTATTTACCCTCATTCTTTATTATCCGGTCAGCATTTAGAGTAGTACAAAAAATAAAGTAATGAATGCAGAGCCTTAATTCTTTCAAAAACCAAGGAGAAAATTCCAATAAATCATAGAACATTGTAAAAAAGACTCTGCATCTCCCCCGAAGCTTCATTATCCGGACAACATTTTTAACAATATAAAAAATGAAGATATTCATGCAGAGTCATTTAATTTGGCTTTACGAATTTTCCATACAGAACATTACTCACAAATCATACGAACGATTACCATACTTTTCTTAACCAAAGTATCGTAAAGCCTCAAGGCTCAGAGGTTATCAGCTTTATCTCTATATAAAACATCTTTTAGCCGAACAACATCGTGACTCCAGAAATTCAATCATCATTTCAATTTTCCGAACCATAATCACGGAAGTAAAACTAAACTAAAAAGAGAACTACGACAATCGGACAAATTGCCATTTTAGTGTCGAAGTTTTACTACAAGATATCGTTTATCAACATTTTAAAGTGGATTTTTATATTTTGAAAGAAGAAAAAGAATATTTTCCGTCGAGGCTCGGCCTCGCCGAGACTGAAAGCCGAAACAATGTTTGAAAAAGAGATACAGTTCATTACTGATTTTAATCTGAACAAGATAAAATCTTTAAGTTCATCATTTATGTTTGATGAGCTTTTCAGAGTTGAACTTCATCCCGCTTTAATAAAATATATTTCCGGCAAGCTTGATTACCTGATTTATGAAGAAAGAAAAATTCTCCTTGAAAACTCCCGGTTTGATTATTCAGGAGCGAAAATAGCTGAATACCTTAATCTTATTTCTAATGAAATAAAAAAAACAAAAAAACTTTCTTATAACGAAGTTGAAGATTATATTAAAAAGGGTGTTGTGTTTAATGCAAACTTTTCTGTTCAACCCAAATCAACCTTCACAAATATTATTTATGAAGATAGTGATGAACCAAAAAGCACTGCTGAAATAAAAGTATATCTTAACTTTATCTACTATTATGATTACTTAAAAGAAATTATCAACTCTTATATCTCCAAAAGAAAAATAATTAACCTGGGAAAAGATGAATTCCGTGAAATCTTAGAGAAGATTGATAATGAACTTTTAGCATCAAAGAGAGAAGATATTATTTTCGATGGACTTAATTCTATTTCTGATTTTTATAATGATGGTGGTATAAGCAAATCCTCAATCCGACCTTCTCTTGTGGAAGCATATCTGAAAGAAAAAAACCTGAATGAAATGATTGAACTGCTCCATAAAGGAATTAAGGATAATAAAAAGAAAGCGGAGATTGATGAGTTAAAGAAAATTCTTTTTACCAAACCGATAATAAAGCAAGAACCACTTGAAGAAAAAGTAATTGAGCAGAATGAAATTGAAAAGAAGACCGAAACTAAAACACTTCCTGATATTGAGTTTGAAGAGGATAGTAAAAAAGAAGAAGAAATAAAAGAAGAAGAAATTGAGGTAAAATCCCGCCAAAGCGGGACTGATGAACTAATAGAATCTGAATTAAGCGAATTGGAAATAGAAAAAAAGCAGGATGGTTCTGAGGAAGAAACTTTAATAATTGATGATGAGGATAAAGTTAATCAAGAACTAATTCTTGAAGAAGAAATTATAGAGAATGTTGAAAAAGAAAATGAATTAGAAATAGAAGAATTGATCGAAGAAGATATTCCTGTTTCAAAAGAAATTAAAAGAGAAAAAGATATTTTCAGCTTTTTAAGTAAGAAAGAGATTGATAAAATAATCAGTTTAATTTTTAATGATGACGAAGATGATTTTACAAATACTATGGAAAAAATATCCGAATGCATCGGATACGAGCAGGCTTCCGAAATTCTTAAATCTGTTTTCTTTACCTACCGGGTAAATCCTTACAAAAGGGAAGCGGTTACACTTACAAATGCCGTATCAAATTATTTTCACCAGGGTAATTAATGTTTATTGATTATGCTGAGATTGAAGTTCAGTCAGGTAAAGGCGGTAATGGCGCAGTAACTTTCAGAAGAGAAAAATATGTACCTAAAGGTGGACCATCAGGAGGAAATGGTGGGAGCGGTGGAAGCGTTATCATTAAAGCTCATTCTAATCTTTCAACTCTTTTAGATTTCCGTTATAAAAAAAATTACAAAGCTGATAATGGTAAACCGGGCGGTTCTTCTTTAAAAGATGGGAAGAATGGAAAAGATGTTATTATAACGGTACCTGTTGGCTGTATAATTAAAGATGAAGAAACAAGTAAAATTATAATTGATCTTGATGAGAATGGGAAGGAAATAGTTGTTGCAAAAGGAGGGAAGGGAGGGAAAGGGAACAGCAATTTTGCAACCCCAACAAACCAGGCTCCGAGATTTGCGGAAGATGGAAAACCTGGTGAGAAAAGAAAATTAATTCTTGAGCTAAAGCTAATTGCTGATGTTGGTTTGGTTGGTTTTCCAAATTCCGGGAAGTCAACTCTTATTTCAAAAATCTCTGCAGCAAAACCTAAGATTGCAGATTACCCATTTACTACTCTTGAACCTAATCTTGGCATAGTGCGGTATAAAGATTTTGAAAGTTTTACGGTTGCAGACATTCCCGGAATTATAGAAGGAGCTCATGAAGGTAAAGGACTTGGATTGAAATTCTTAAGACATATTGAACGAACAAGAATAATTTTATTTCTAATTGATATAACTTCGGAAGACTACCAGGAAGAATATAATATTCTTCTGAACGAACTGAAAAGCTATAGTAAAAAGCTTGCAGCAAAAACAAAAATTGTTTCTTTATCTAAAGCTGATCTTCTCGAGGAAACTGAATTGAAGAGGATTCAGAAGAAAAAAATTAAAAATGCCGATTCTCCTTTAATAATTTTTTCTGCTATTACAGGATATGGTTTGCAGGAGCTTGTAGATTTTTTGTGGAAGATGTTAAAGAGTGAGATGGGAGTAAAAAAATGATTTCAGCACAGGTCTGCTAAACTATCTTGATTCTGAAGCACCGGAATTCCTTTTAAGGATTATTAAAGTGAAGGTAATGGAATTTATAAGAGTGAATATTTAACTAATATTAAAAATAAGCTGTCGAAAAAATAAAGAATCATTCCATTAAATTTATAATATACATAGTGAGGTCTCTTTTAAAAATATATTTATTGAATAGTAACAAAGGAATTATTTCAGAAGGGAAAGGCAAAGATTTAATAACTTTTCAATTCAAGTTCATTTTTGCGGATTGTGGATGTAATTTCTTTTGAAAGTAAAGATAATTGTGCCTATATTTAACCCCTTAATTTAGAAATAAAGGCGGGGTAGCTCAGTTGGTTAGAGCAGTGGAATCATAATCCACGTGTCGGGGGTTCGAATCCCTCCCCCGCTACAGTGAAATAAGGAGAAAAAGGATGTATATACTTTTAGTAACAATTTGTGCGATAGTTTCGGTTTTTTTAATCATCATCATTCTTATGCAGTCCAGCAAAGGCGGCGGACTTGCAGGAACATTTGGTGGTGCAGGTATGGGAACTGTTTTTGGAACAAGAAGAACTGCGGATTTCTTAAGCAGGGCAACCTGGTGGCTCGCAGGTATTCTAGCAATGCTTGCAATAATAACTAATCTTTTCTTTTTACCGGGACAATCATCACCTGAACAGATTGAGAGTATTATTCAGAAAAACAGGCAGAATGTACCGCAAACACCATCTTTACCTCAGCAAAATAATCCTCCTCAAAACCGGTAGCAAATTGTAGAGCGACATTTATGTCGCTTAATTTTAAAAACTTTTTAATGAGCGAGAAAGATCTCGCTTTACATTTTCTTTCTTTTTAATAATTAATTCCAACCGCATAAAGTTTGGATTATATCATCCTGTATATTTCTGTGAAACTTTGCACCACTCCTGGTAAATTCAAAAAAGATGGAGATGATAAGATCATCTCCATTTTCAGACGTAAGATATCCGGATATTGAAGAAACTCCATTCAGTGTCCCTGTTTTTCCCCTGAAATTATTTTCAACAAATGTTCCAGTCATTCTCCTTCTTAAAGTTCCATCAACTCCTGCAATACTTAATGAATTATAGAAGTCATCAAAGTTTGCAATATCGAAATACATTTTTTCAAGCAGGCCAGTAATTGCACCAACAGTAACATGGTCAAATCTTGAAATACCTGAACCATCAACTATTGCTGTTCCTTGTGAGAAAATACCGTTATCAGAAATGTATGTTAAGATTGTCTGAGTTGAGTAAAAAGCATTACCCTGTTTTCCACTTGAAACCGCACCAATTGTTTTAAACAAACATTCAGCAAGAAAATTATCACTCTCCTTATTGATGGATTTTATCAGCTCTCTAAGCTCGACTCCTTTTTCAGATATTGATTTGGCTTCTTCCGGCGTAATTCCTTCTTCTGCATTAAGTGCAACATCAATACCTGCTTCTTGTAATTTATCTCTAAGTAGCATTGCAGCATTTAATGGAGGATTATCAATATTAACATAATAGTTCCTTAATCTTCCTCTTCTTTTTTTCTGAATGATTTTTTTATTGTTATCAATTACAAGGGCTGATATAGGGGGAAGTTTAACGTTGGCAACTTCATCGGTAATCCAATCATCACGCGTGTAAATATTATCGAAATAGGAATCATCACCAATAATTTTACCATTTATTTTTGTAATGCCTATATCTTTCAATTCCTCTACCATCTTCTGAAGATCCCCGGTAGTAAAAAGGGAATTACCATATCCTTTTATATACAGATTTCCATCAATCACACCATCATCAAGATTATTATCATCACTTAATATTTTTGTATAAAGAATAAAATCTCCACCCATTAGTGATAAAGCTGTTGCTGTAGTAAATAACTTTGTATTGGAAGCCGGTATCATTGAGATAGTATGATTTAATGAATAAATCGTATCTTCAGTTAAAGGATTATAGATTAGAATGCCAACCTTTGTTGTTGGTGGAAGCTTTGAAAGTATTAAATCAATTTTATTTCTTATTTCTTCTTCTGATGAACCCAAAAGGGGAACAAGCAATAAAAGTGAAAAAAGTAAATATTTAAATATCTTCATAGATTATTGTAAATATCTTTTCATCTCCGGGTTTGTAATAATCTTTTATAATTTTATTTTTATAATTGATGCGAAAATAGAAATTTTATTTCTATAAATAAAAGTCTTTTTCTTAAGTACAATTGGGAAAAATTATTTATGGTAAAAGAAAAATCACAGAAGACACTTCTTAAAGCATACGAAAATGTTGATTTCCTTAACTCTGCTGATGCAAGAATTTTAAGAATGCTTGCTGAATTCCTTCAACCTCAAAGCAGGTTCAGGAAGCTGAAAATAATGGATACAATAGTATTTTTTGGTTCAGCAAGGTTAATGTCAAAGCGCGATGCTATGAAGGTTTATAATGAATTTAAAACTATAAATCCTAAAGACAATTCAAAACTTGCTGAAGAATTAAGAGCAGCTCAGCAGCTTGTTCATATGTCCAAATATTATGAAGACACTGTTGAACTTTCAAGGAGATTAACAGAATGGTCAATGAATCTTAAAACTCCTGCTCACAGATTTATTGTTTGTACAGGCGGCGGACCCGGAATTATGGAAGCTGCTAACAAAGGTGCAAAGCTTGCCGGAGGATTTTCTGTTGGATTGAACATCAGCATTCCATTCGAACAATATATAAATAAATATGTATCTCCCGATCTGAGTTTTGAATTTCATTACTTTTTTATGAGGAAATTCTGGTTTGCTTACCTTGCAAAAGCATTAATTGTTTTTCCGGGTGGCTTTGGTACAATGGATGAATTTTTTGAACTGTTGACCTTGATACAAACTGGTAAGATTAAAAAGAAACTCCTGCTTGTTATCTATGATAAAAAATACTGGAGCAGTATAATTAACTTTAATGGATTGGTTGAGCATGGAGTGGTCACTAAATCTGATATGAATTTGTTTTCATTCTGTAATACAGTTGATGAAGCTTTTGATTTAATAACTTCACATTTCAAAAAAAATTATCTGGATAGCAAGGAAACTGAGGGAACTGAACCAAGTTTGAATTTAAAATAAAAATGCCTCTTAAATAAGAGGCAGAAAACTATTCCATTTCATCCTGACGGTGAGACCGTCTTAGAGCTTTAAGTTTTTCCATTCTTTTCTTAACAGAAGGTTTTACAAAAAATGTTCTCTTCTTATATTCTTTAAGAACTCCGGATCTCTCATATTTTTTCTTGAATCTTCTGAGAGCTTTATCTATGGATTCGTTTTCGCCAACTGATATACCAACCAAGTAATTTCACCTCGCTTTGTTTATTATGTTAATGATTCAATTAATTTCTTATGACCTGATTTCTGAAACTCTACTGTAATGGATTTTTGCCCATTTGATAAAAAATCTTTTCCTACAACTTTACCAAAATCATCCCAATTCTGATGGTAAATTGACTGACCAATCTCAAAAGATTTTTGAGGAGAATAAGTTACACATTCTTCATTCTCAATTCCTTCGAGTGATACTTTTGTTTCTTTAACATCTTCAGTTAGATCAATAATCATAGTATGCTTGCATTTCTTGCATTTAGCCCATCTTTTATTTTCAGCACCTGTAACTTCACCGGCTAGTTCCATTTTTCTAAGGCCATTGCAAAAGCTGCAGTAAGCCTCAACATTTTTAATTCTTGCCATTAAATACCTTTCTTTCTAACCTTTAAATATATTGAAGAATGGCTGGATAATCAAGAATACTTCTTCTATTTAATTGCTTCTTTTTGGTTTAGAAATTAAAACTATAGTTTTTAAAAATTTATAACTTTTTCAGCAACAATCTCAAGTAAAGTGAGCATAATTCCCGTCCATTCATGAGTTACTACTGTTAAATTTATATATAAATTTTCAGAATATTTTATAAACTCTTCGTAATCAATCTTGTTACATATAACAGTTTCTAATTCGATATTCCAATTCTTTTAGATTTTCTTAAATGTACTCAAGTTTTATATGTATCCTGATCAATATTTGTCAGGATAATCTTCTTGAAAAGAATGCTGTTAAAAAATTTTTGGAAGGATTTATTTTTCCTAAAACTTTTCTTCTGACCTTTTTAGGAGTTGGCTGGATTTTAAATCTGTCAGCAACAATTGATTTCATTAATCGCTGCACCTGAAAATCAAACTTTAAGTTATTGTCTTTCTCAATACGATCCTTTATATCATTTACTTTGGTAGGATCAGTAATTTCACCATCAATGTAAGCTGTAATTAATTCATTTATTTTTTCCTGTGCCATGGCTTTTATTAAATTATTTACTGATGTAACCTTTTTTCTCAGCACACTTATAAAGATTTGTTAAAAGCATTTTCCTTCCCCTATGAAGTCTTGATCTGACAACTCCAATTGGGACGTCAACAAAGTCAGCTATATCATTATAACTGAATCTTTCTATATCGCATAGAATAATTATAATTCTGAAATCTTCAGGAAGGGATGATAAGGCATCAGAAATATCATCATCAGACAATTTATCATATAATTCTTTTTCTAATTGCAGACCATCTATCGAAGAGTATTTCATATTTTCATAAAATTTTTCAATCTCTTCATAGTCTGATATAATTAGTTCTTTCGATTTCTTTCTATATGAATTCAGATAAGCATATTTCATTACCCTGAACAACCACATTTTGTAGTTAGTTCCTCTTTCTAATTTTTCAAAGAACCAAAAAGCTTTCTTGAAAGTTTCTTTTAAAAGATTGCCTGCATCATTTTTATTGCCGGTCATTCTTAAAGCGAAGTTATAGAGAGGATCCATATAAGGAATTGCTTCCCTCTCAAACTCAGAATATAATTTTATCTTCTTATTTAACAAGCTAAAATAACCTGAGATACATTACTCTTAATTTTTATTTAACTATCAGAGCATTGCCTGTTTTAAATTGGGGCTTAGATGGATTTAATACAAATCCATTAATCACAACAAACTTAATTTCTTTATCTTTTTTAATAATGAAATTTGCCTTCGCTTCAAGCTTAATATTCAAAGACTCATCTTCTGCAGTTTTATAAAAAATATTTACAGGCAGTTTAGTAAAACTGGTTGAACCTTTTTTTGTTAATACAACGTTTGTATAACCTTCTTGATAAAATTCTGCGAAGTTTAATTTTTCAATTTCCTGTAAAGAGTTAAATGGCTTAGGATAAGTTTTACCAACTGTTATTTCCATACCTTTCAAATCATATTCTTCATATCCATAAAACACTGAAAGATCACCAACATCTTCAACAGCAGATTTATAATAAAAATCCTTTGCATCATTATTATTTTCTTCTTCCCGGTTGATACCAATATCAATAAGATATTCATACCCGGCATTTTTGTATTTAAGATTTCTTAAGATAAGATCCATAATAAATTCTTCATTGAATGGAATTTTCTCATAGACACCAGGATCCTCATTCTTATAAGTTTTCTCAGCTATACTTTTAAATGCATAAAGAAGAGAAAGATAATTCATTTTGCGTATAAGTTGTTTTTCTGGATCATCTTTATAGCCGCCCGATTCAATAAGAATAGTTCTTGTCCCCATCTTCTGGAAATTGTCACCAAAGGCTCTCGGTTCAAAATCGTCAGTATATTTTGCAATGTGTCCGGGAATGAAATGAGAGATGTTCTTATAGATTCCCGAGATTAATTTTATTGCATCTTCTCTTACAGGTGAAACACTTTTTTCATAATCAACAGTTGGGGCAAGAAATGATAAAGTTACAGGTTTTGAACTATTACCAACTGAATATCTTGTGCTCTGATCGTGTAGATTAAATCCAAAATCTGCTTTAAGACTGTCAAAAACATTCATTAAAAGTTCGCCTTCGGGAGTTTGCTTACGAACTGCATCACGATTTATATCTATATCAAAAATGTTTCTTCTCTGGTATACTTCGGCTCCATCAGGATTTACCATTGGCATAAAATAAATAGTAAGCTTATCCTGAATTAATTTTCTGAAATCATTTAAAGAATCAGCAGCTTTCAGGAAATTGAAAATGTCAAACAGAGCCATTGTTGCAGTTGGTTCATCGCCATGCATTTGAGACCATAAAAAAACTTTTACAGGTCCTTCTCCCCAGCTTATTAAATAAATTTCTCTTTTCTCTGCGGACACACCTGCTTTCTTAACCGTAAAAAATTTTTTATCTTCCAAAGAGGTTATTATTGGTTTGATATCTGAATGTTTAAACCTTCTGTGATTGATATCTTTTTCTCGGTAGCTGTCATATTGTTGGTTAAGTGATTTTAGAAAATCGAGGTCTTGTGCGGAAGTTATCATAGGAAAAATTAAAATTAGTTTTAGAATAAATTTAAGCATAAGATTTATTAAAATTATTTGAATCTTAATTTATTTACATAAGTTTTTGAATGCAAAGGAGAAATATAAATTGACAACAACAACTTTAGAAATTGGTTCCCCGGCTCCAGATTTTAATCTTCCTGCAGTGGATGGGAATATTTATTCTTTATATTCATTTAAAGATAGTGAAGCTTTAGTTGTTATATTTAACTGCAATCATTGTCCTTATGTTCAGGCATATGAGAACAGGATAATTGAATTGCAGAAAGAGTATAAGGATAAGGGTGTATCAATTGTTGCTGTAAATGCAAACGATACCACAAACTATCCCGATGATTCTTTTGATAAGATGATTGAAAGAGCTAAAAAGAAAAGATTTAATTTCCCTTATCTTCGCGATGAAGAACAAATAACTGCATCAGCTTTTGGTGCTACACATACTCCTGAAGTATTTCTTTTCAACAAAGAACGTAAACTGGTTTATCACGGCAAGATAGATGATAACTGGCAGGAACCTGAAAAGGTAAGAAATCAATATTTAAAAAATGCTATTGATGAACTTCTGAAAGGAAAGGAAATTTCTGTACCGGAAACTTATTCTATCGGATGTACTATTAAGTGGAAGGTTTAAGGATAGAGTGATTATTAACCATTAACTAAAACTACCTTGGGATACCGATCTCTTCTTCAAATTTTTCAATTATTGCAAGGGGGTTATGCGAAATGCTGAAACAGTAAACCGGATAGAGTTGGGAGAAGGTTTTTAAGATCTTAAGAAGTATATCGGATGAATAGATAATTTCAGACTCTTTACTCATCTCTTTTTGTAACAGAAAAAATTTAGTACGTGCCATTCTATTAAAATCATTTTCAATATTGAAACCTTTAGTTATTAATTCAGGTTCTTTATTCATTTCATAGAAATCAAACTTGCCATTTAATTCTAATCTTCTGAAAGTTTCGACAAGCCCATCTTTATGTCCCGGCAAATTTTTATTGAAGTATAATTCGTTTCCCAAAGTATTATTTATAAATAAACCGTATTCAATTCCTTTCTTATCAATATAGATATAGAACTCGCTGTCTTTTTTAAATCTTCTAAAATGAATAAAAAAATAAGGACGGTAAGGAACACCATTTGAAAAGCGCGCATCCTTGTTTATCCTTAGCATTGTTTTATCAAATTTCGGTTCAGTATTTATTTTTGGTTCAATCTGATTGAAGAATGGTGCGAGACTATTGATTAGAGTTTTTGCAGTAAGTACAATATAATTATTGTATCTCTCTCTGTTTTGTGCGAACCAGGTTAATGAATTATTTTCAGAAAGTTCAGCAAAGAATTTGAAGCACTCTTCATGGAATCCGTTAAATGAAGGTAGATCCGGAATCAATACATAAACCCAAGATTTATTGTAAGATAAAATCCGCCAATATCTTTATTAAATCTTCCCTCTAAACTTTCAACTCCTTTATCAAAAAAGTGAACAACATAGTATCTTAAATTTATTCCAAGCAGACTTGATTTATCCAATCCAAAGTTAGCTCCGAATCCAACATAACCTCCGGCAGCAAATTTTGTTCTTGCATAACCGAACGCATTAAAGAATTCCCTTTCATAAGGAGTAGTAATTGCAATTGATGGCCCAAAACCTGCATTTATATAAGGACGTAAATTATCGTGAATTAATTTTTCAAATAACCTGTATTGAAGTCCAATATTAAAAGGTACAAGAAAAATTCTGTTCTTTTTGCCAGGTATAGGTAAAGGATTTCCAAAGTAAGGATCAAAATATTGAAACTCATTATCTCCTTTTATTTCCGAAATAGAAAAATCAATAAAGCCTGTAAGATTATTATTGAATTGTCTCCTGTAAAAACCTCCAAAGCCAACTCCTCCTTCACCAAACATAATATCAAGTCCCAATGTATTATCCGGAAAAACCGCAAGTTCTTTTTCCGGTGCCAGCTCGCCGATTTCCTGTGCATTTACTATTAAGATAGGAATTAGTAATATTGTAATTAATAACAGCTTTTTCATAAAATTAACTTATTTGTTGTTTTTAATATAATCAACCTGAAGATAAATTCAAGAACTTTTTATATCAGTGTAATATGTATGCTCCTGTAGATAAACCCGCTTTCTGGGAAAATAAATATAAAACAGACCAGGCAAACTGGGACACAAAGAGTTATAATCCTGTTTTTGCAGAACTTTTAGATAATTATGAGCTTATAAAGACTGGGAAAATTCTAATTGCAGGTTGTGGTAAAGGTTATGATGCAATAATTGCCGCACAAAAAAAATATAAAGTAACAGCTATAGATTTTTCTTCAACTGCAATTAATTATGCAAAACAATTGGCAATTCAAAGTAATGTTAACATTGAATTCTTGAATGAAGATATTTTTACACTTAGTGACGATTACTCTGAAAGTTTCGATTTAGTGTACGAATACACAACTTATTGTGCAATCAACCCGGAACGGAGAAAAGAATTTGCAAGGAAGATTTCTTCACTTATCAAAAAAGGCGGAAGATTAATTGCTATTTTATTCCCCGTAGATAAGAGAGAAAGTGGTCCTCCATTCAGCATAGATGTTCAGGAGTTTTATAAAAATTTTTCAGAATACCTTCATCTTGAATTATCAAACAGGCAGATAAATTCCATAAAACCACGGAAAGGAAAAGAAATACTGCAGATTTATATTAAAAAATGGAGTATGATCTGAATTGTTATTAAATATAAGAGATAGATGATATTAACCAAAAGCCTTGAGAAATCTATTGATCTTGATTTTGAGATTGACAGGATTATTAATTCAAATCAACTTGAAAAACTTCTTCTCATAGTTCCTACAAACAGGAAGAGCAGGTATTTAAAAAAAGAAATAATATTTCTCTCCTCTTCTAATGCTGTTTCAACAATTAATATCGAGACGATCGGAACTTTCTCTTCAAAAATATTTTTTGGAGATCGGAAAAGCATATCAAATGTTTTAAGTGAATCCGCAGCTTCGGTTTTGTTGAGGCAAAGTTTCCAGGAAATAAAGACAAAATATTTCTCTAATTATTCTGGTGACATCCCTTACGGAACTTTAGAAAGAATTAGAAATGTAATATCTGAATACAAAAGACAGGGAATAACTCCTGAAACTTTAAAAGGTGAAAGTAAGAATTTAAATTTTTCTGAAAAAAGTAAAGCTGAGGATATTGCTGAGATATATTCTAATTATCAGGAAAAAATTAAGCAGTTAAATGTTAATGAAATCGGAGACATCTATTTTCACATAATTCAATATTCTCCAATAGAGTTTACAGATAAATTCAGAAGCCTTTATCCTAAAGCTGACCTTATTATAATTAATGGATTTGATGAATTTACAACTCCCGAAATTGAAATAATTGATCTTATCTCTTTAGTAAGTAACAGCAGGTTATTTCTCACTTTTGATTATTATAAATATAATCCTCTCATTTTCTCCCATCTTGAAAAATGTTATTCAAAGTTGATTAAAAAGGGATTCAGAGAGATTGAAGATCTTTCTGCTGTTAGTCTGGATAAATTCAGACTTTTAGTTAGAGAAAATTTATTTATGAAAAAATCTGTTTCACCTGCAAAGCTAAATTCGTTTAATGACAGACTTACTATCATCACAGCAAAAAATCGTGAAACTGAAATTGAACTAACTGCCAAGGAGATAAAAGGTCTTATAACTAAAAAGAAAGTGGAACCTCACAAAATTTGTGTGACTTTTAATCTTATACAAAAATATTCTCCTGTTATAAGAGATATTTTTCCTTTGTATGGTTTGCCTTTTAATCTTACTGACAGATTTTCACTCAGCAATTCTTCTCCAGTAACAGCTCTAATAAATTTTCTTGAGATTCTTGAGAATGACTATTTCTA
>MHAF01000091.1 GCA_001802865.1 Ignavibacteria bacterium RBG_16_34_14 | reverse complement strand
AAAAGACCTAATTGTTGCAAGGCCAACTCCCTCTGCCCCACCTTGAGTTCTAAAGCCGATATGACAACCAAGTAAAGAAGTAACGCCACCAAAGAAAATAGTTTTGACCAATCCTCCCAGAAAATCTGAAAATTCAAAAAATCTTTTTACAGAATTAAAGTAAACCGCAAAGGAAACCCCAAGAAAATAATTTGAAACAATGTATGAACCGATTACTGCAATTGTGTTTGCAAATGTTACAAGTACAGGCATCATTATAATTGCTGCAAGAAACCTTGGCATAGCTAGATATCTTACCGGGTTAATCGCCATTGTTTCAAGAGCATCTATCTGTTCTGTTACTTTCATAGTTCCAAGCTCAGCAGCAATTGAAGCTCCCACGCGACCGGCAATAACAATTCCAGTTAATACCGGGCCAAGTTCAGTAATGATTGCTCTGCTTGTTGCAGCACCTAAAAAAGATAATGGCGCAATTCCTTTTAGCTGGTAAGCTGCCTGCCACGCTGCAACCGCACCGGTAAATACAGCAATAATCAGAACCAGGGGAAGTGAATTAACACCGATATGTTCCATCTGGAAAAGAATTAATTTTCTGCTTCGGGGAATCCAGGTAAAACTTTTTATTATTCCAAACAATAGAGTTGAGACTTGACCAAATTCCTGTATAAAGTTTATTGCAGTCTTTCCTATTTTCTGAAAAAGTTTAGCAACCATAAAATTTATTTCTAAAAAATCATTTTCAATTTATTAAAAATTTCCAAGAGTTCTAAAGGAAAAGGTATAGAGGTATATGGAGTATCTTTTAAATTTAGACCTTATACCTTTATACCATATACCTTATACCTATATTTCACACAATGAGATTATTTTTATTTTGTGACACTAGTGTGAGACATAAAAATTCTAAATAATCTTTAATACAATAAAAAACATATATAATTTTATGAGATAAGAGTGTATTTTTTAATGAGAATTAGATTTTTCTCGAACCTTCATTATATAAAAAATCAAAATGTGATTAGCACTATTATTGATATAAGCTAAAGTAAACTGAGGGCTTTTTTGGTATTACTATATGAATAATTTTTCCGGTATTCGGGGAAGAGAAACACGAATATCAAAAATACTTGAAGATATTCCATTAGGCATCATCTCCTTTAATGCCGATGGAATAATTGACTTTGTGAATCCTGCATTCTCAAAGATGGGTATACTCTATCGTTTAAAGATTGCATCTCTGATAGGCACAAACATTTTTGAAAAAGAAATTATCCCCGGTGTTTCTCTGCCTGAAGAAATGAAGGAACTGAAAAAAGGTTTCCCATTTGAGAAAGAAATTAAAAACTTAAAAATTGCTGATGGTTCTGAAATCAGTGTAATAATCAAGTGCTCACCTTTTTATGAGGATGATCAATTTGACGGCGGTATTCTCGTGCTTGAAGATTTGAAAGCAATCTCTGAAGCAAGAGAAGATGATCTTCTGAAGATTGAATCTTTTAAAAAAGTAACTAATGAAATTACCGATTTCTTTTTCATTGTTGATAGTGAAGGGATTATAAAATATTCGGCCGGCAGTAAAATGAATTTAATTTCATATGCTGATTCGAAAAATGTAAACATCCGTGAGTTAATTCCTAACCTGCCCGATGATTTTAAAGATATTCTTGCCAATGTTCGAGCCAAAGGAAATGAAAAGAGAATTATACTCAAACTGGAAATGAGTAATGAGCCTTCTTATTATGAGTGCCTGATTAATCCTTTATCAATAAGGCAGCAGTCAAAATTTTTATCCTGCGTTTTCATAAATATTTCCGGCAAGATAAAATCCGAAAATTTAGAGGAACGGTTAAGTCTTTTCGAAACAGTTGCAGATGTTACCTCAGATGGAATAATTGGTGTAAATGCTGAAGGAATAATTAATCTGTGGTCTCCATCAGTTCTATCTCTAACCGGTTTTTCAGATGAAGAAACTATTGGCATGGTTTTGTGGGAATATGTGCCCACTCTGAATCAAAAAAGTTTTAATCTGTTTAAAAAAGATTTACAGCAGATTCATTTCTTTAAGAAGCAAATTTTAATACTTAACAACCTTGGGATTGAAATACCTGTTTATGCTTCATTTCTTCTTGGAGACGAGGATAACATTCTTATCTCACTGTCTTCTGCTTCAAAAGAAATCCAACTGCAGGATTTCAAATTTTTTGAAGAAAATTTCCGGAATTTTGTTACCAAAGCTGATATTATTGTATTAAGACTTAACGACATCGGGATAATTGAATATTTAAATCCTGCTTTCATTTCACAATTGAATTTCCAGGAGGAAGAAGCTATTGGAAAAAATCTGAATGAATTTTTAATCGCTGAAAGCAAACTGGCTTTTGAATCATACCAGGACAGATCATATACCCAAGAAATTGTACTGTTGAATAAACGTGGTGAGAAAATTTATTACAGGGCGAACATAATTCCTCTTTACAGTAATAACATTTTGGATGGGTTTAATATTTATTTAATAGATCTATCAGATAAAAAGAAAGAAGAGAAGGATCTGCAGCTTTTCAAATTTTTGTTTGCTAACACTAAAGAAGGAATTGCAGTTGAAAATAAAGGAATAATTATAGCAGCAAATAATGCATTTGGAAAATTGTTCGGATATTCTTTAGGAAATGAAATTATAGGAAAAGATATCCTGGACCTGGCGGCAACAAATGATGTCTTAAAAATTGCGGAATACCTTCAGCTTTATCAGACAAAAAAAGAATTATCACAACGGTTTGAATTTTCCGGTAAAAGAAAGGATGGCTCAACTTTCTCCTGTGAGTTAACACCTTCATCATTTGAAATTGATGGAAGCTGGTATCTTGTTTTAATAATCCGTGATATTACAGAAAGAAAACAAGCACAGCAGGTTATAAGGGAATCTGAAGAAAAATACAGGAACCTGATAGAAAATATTGATGACTTCTTGTATACCTTTGAAAGAAGCAGACTATTTTTTAAACCAGTCTTTTTTACAAGTTCTGTTAATAAAATAACAGGCTTTTCACAAACGGAGATGCTTAATGATTCTAAGCTTCTATTTAAGATTATTCATCCCGATGATTTAGTTAATGTGAAAGAAAATCTGAAAAACTTTTCGAAAAGCAGAAATAAAATATCTATTGAACTTGAGTTTAGAATCATTAACAAACAAGGCAATGTTGTTTGGGTAAGAAATAAATTGAGCGTTGTAAGAAATGAAAAAGCAGAGGTTCAGAAAGTTTACGGACTGGTAAGCGATATTTCATTAAGAAAAAAAGCTGAAGAGGAGTTAAAAAAATCTACACAAAATCTTGTTAAACTTAATGAGACAAAAGATCGTTTTATTTCAATCATTTCTCATGATTTGAGAACACCATTTAGCTCTATCCTTGGTTTTACAGATCTTATTTTACATGATGATAGTCTGAGTAACAAAGAAAGAAACCAGTACGTCAGCTACATACAGGAATCTTCAAACGCAATGCTCTCACTTGTAAATTCTCTTCTGGACTGGACAAGACTCCAAACAGGGAGAATACGTTTTGAACCAGAAAGAGTTGAAGTTTCCGAAATCATATTAAAATCAATCAATGCACTTGCCGGTGCAGCTTTTCAAAAGAATATTTCTATAAATTCTGCAATACAGAAAAATCTTTATGTATATGTTGATAAGGATTTAATCGTACAGGTTTTCAATAATCTTATCTCAAATGCAATTAAGTTTACAAAAGAAGGGGGAAGCATAACTATTTCAGCAACGCCTTTGCAGCATACAAGGTTCTATGAATTTTCAGTTAAAGATACTGGTGTAGGTATTAAACCGGAAGATGCAAAAAAACTTTTTGGTGTTGATACAAAATTTACAACTGAAGGGACGGCTGGTGAAAAAGGTACAGGGTTGGGACTTTCTCTCGTAAAGGAAATTATTGAAAAGCATGGGGGAACTATCCGGGTTGAAAGTGAACCTGGTTCAGGATCGAATTTTTTATTTACTCTCCCTGTTGCATCGGCAAATATTCTTCTCGTTGATTCAAACACAACCGACAGGATTTTATATTCAAAAATTCTGAAACATATAACTTCTGATTATAATATAGACACTGTAGCAAATGGGAGAGAAGCTTTAAATAAAATTTCTGCTTCAACTTATGCACTTATTATAACTGAACATAATATGCCTGTTATGGGAGGTTATGATCTCGCACTTGAATTAAAAAAGCTTGATATGAAAGTTAAACCGCCTGTTATCATTCTAAGCAATTCAGTTGAACGGGAGACTATTGATGATTACAATGAAATAGGAGTTGAGCAGGTCTTCCAAAAACCTGTCAACTTAAGCCTGTTCAAACGAGCTGTTGAGAAGGCACTCCACCAGGGATTAAAATGACCGAAATATCTAATCTTTTGATATTCAATTAGTAACTGGAACATTATTTCAATTTGAAAATGATTGGTATTGAAACCTGAACTCTAACCGGGTTACCTCTTTGTCTGCAAGGTTTAAATTTTGTTTTCAGAACAGCATCCAGAGCAGCTTGGTCACAACCGGCACCAATTCCCTTAATAATCTCAGCTTTAGTAACTGTTCCGGTTTCATCAACAAAAGCACGAATAATAACTTTACCTTCAACCTCAGCTTTTTTTGCTATTTGAGGATAACTAATTTTTTCTTGTATTCCTTTTACACCGCCAATCGGGTCGGGTAATTCATCAGCATAGGGAAGATATATTTCTGGCTTTTTCACCTCACCTTCAACAACTAATTCTTCTTCATCAGGAGAATAATCATGCCCACCATCAATCCCTTCTTTCGTTTTAACATCAGGGTTAGCATTTTTTAATTCTTCAATTGTGGGCATATATTCATTTTGAACGAGTTCATCTATTTTTACTATAGGTGGAGTAAATTTTATAGTTGGCTTCAGAGGAGGTGCTTCCACAACCAATGGGTCTTTCTTTTCTTCAATTGGTGGAGGTTGATCCAATTTAATTGTAATAGGATCTTTAGGTTTGATTATATTTTCTGCAGGATTAACCATTTCGTAAATAGAAGATCCCGTTGTTGCAAGAGAGATTATCAATATGGAAATCCACATTGCTATTGAGAGATAAATCTTATAAGCTTTCCGAAGCTTGTAAGAGCCATACTCTTTATTCCTGAAAGCAAATAACAGCTCATCAAGATCATTTTTAAAGGTAGATTCATTAACCATGACTCACCTCCGACATTTGTTGTTACTAAATTCTGAGGTTTTCACAATTGGCTGGAAGCAATGTTCCCTGTTATTATAACTTTTTAGAGAAAAACATTTGTTAATAAATAATAGATAAGTCTGTGGTTGAAATTATCTTTGCGAGCGATCCGGATTTATCGCACAGGCATCAACTTTATTTTAACTTATTAAACTTCAATGAATAATTGTTTATTGAATATACCCAAGTTTTTATATAGAACTCCTATGGAGTTCGGCTCTTGCGGGAATTATCTGGTTCTACAAATATTTAACTCCTAACGGAATAAGAAGCAAGTCTTCGCTCCAGAGGTGCGAAATATTTGCAGAAAATAAAACCAAAAAACAATCACACTGCGTTTGGAGTGCCATATTTCCTTATTTTAATTGTATAAGTCTCTCTGCAAAATGCAGATTGGAATTCTCTCTTATTCTCCCTCAATATTCTCCAGAGTGCTTTTTAAAACATCTTCTCCCCAATTGGGATGAAGTTCACTTGCCGGTTCAAAGTTTTTGAATTTTTCCTCAGCTTCTTTAAGGATAGGAAGTGCTTTATCCTTTCCTCCTCCAAATTGTTCAGGAGTGTATAGAATATTCTGAGCATAAAGAAAAACCGGTCTTGGATTTTCCGGATCAAGTTCTTTTGCTCTGCTTATAAGGTTGGAAAACATAGGTTCATATTTCATCCACCTGTTTTGAGGATCAATAATTAATCTTCCCTGTGAGATCATTGCTTTGATCGTATAGATTTCTGAATTATTCGGTTCAAGGGAATCTGCAATTGCAATAAGTCTGTTTCAAGAGTTGTAAAAGAATAATTTCCTTTTTCATCTGTTGAAATACCGTCATAAGTATCTTTTAAAAAAACATTGGCAGAAAAAAGTGGTTCTCTATTTTGTGAAGTTACTTTACCGGAGATTATTGTTTGTGCAAAAGAAAAGTTAACTAAGCAAAAAAGGGAAAGTATCAGTAATCTCATTAAACACCAGGTTTTTATGGCAAAAGTTAAGTTAAGAGTTAAAGGATTTAAACTAAAAATAGGTGAACGGAAGAAATTAGTAGATTAAAGGTTAAAGGATGAATAAATTGTATATAATAATTATTTGCTTCTACTTTCCCTCAAGACCATGTTTCTTAAAAAGCTCAGCATATTTCTTAAATACTGCGACTTTTATATTCTCAAGCTCTTCAACAAATTCAATAAGTGTTAAGTCTCCACCATAGTGGAAATAATAATCTGTTAAAAGATGAATATATTTTTCTGTAAGCTTTGAGATCTTATCGAACGAAGCATCTGTGTTTTTACCAAGAGTGTCATAGCTTTTTGCTTCATCGGGTCTTATCAAATCTTCTTCACTAAGAGTAGAATAATCATCAACCTTATTTTCAAGCTCCCTGTGCACAGCCCAGTTTGCAGCAAGCTGAAAGAGATTTTCAATTACTTTATTTAATTCTCTTTCTCTTTCATTCCTGAAGCTCTCTGATTTTTTCTTATCCCTTTCAAGAGAGATGGCATCAATATCAAACTTCTTTAATAATGATGTAATATCTGTTCGCTTCTCAGTCCCGGAAATCATTTCCTTAAACTTAAAAACTATCTTCTCATTGAAAGCAATATCGTAATCGCTTTTTATTCCGTTGTCAATCATAAGTGCCATTATTTCTTCTTTCATTTCCGGATAACGTCTCTCAAGGAATTCTTCAGAATAAGTAAAAGTATCGTCACATTCTTCGGGACTATTAATAAGACTTACAAGGTATGACCTTAGCTTTAGCAGTATGTAGAAAAGATCGGGTTTTTCTGGCATTTTAAATTATAGTTAAAGTTACTAATGCAGAAAAAATCGTACTCTTACTCTTACTCGATTATAACCCGGTTAAGAGTGTGATTAAGATTACGACTAAATGCATAAAAAATATTTTCAAATTGCACAAGTAATAATAAAGATTTATTAATTATAATTCATCAGGTAAGGTGAGAAATAAGGGGATATGATTTATTTCGCTCAATTGTAAATTTAAAGTATGAATTTTTATCGCTTTGCGTTCTTTAAGAAATATTCATTTTTTCCCATCATTAGTGCATTGTTTTATTCCTGTGCCTCATCCGCTTCGCTTTATTTAGAGTCAGCTGATGAGAAATATATTTCAGGCGATTATGAAGGAGCTATATGGGATCTTTCAAAAGCTATCGAATTTGAACCTCATAATTTCTATGCCTTTTTTAAAAGAGGGAAAGCTTACAGCAGAATTGAGAAACATGAACTTGCAATTAGTGATTATAACAAAGCTATTGATCTTAATGCAGCTCTTGTGCAAGCTTACTTAAACAGAGGTATTGAATTCATAAATATTGAAAATCATAAACTTGCACTTGAGGATTTTAATAAAACAATCGAGCTTAATCCTAAGACAGATCTTGCTTATTTCAGCAGAGGTTATGTTTGGAGTTTGCTTGGCAATCCTGATAATGCTCTTAAGGATTATTCAGAAGCAATTGAATTAAATCCGGTTTATGTTCAGGCCTATGTAAACAGGGGTAATCTAAAAAGCTATCTGAATGATTTTAACGGAGCTATTACAGATTATACGAAAGCAATTGAGATTAATCCTAATGAAGCGAATGCTTTTATAAGCCGTGCAGTAGACAGAGCTATTGCCGGGAATATAAACGGAGCTATTGAAGATCTATCAGAAGCAATTCAACTTAATCCCTTGTATACAGAATTGTATTTCCAAAGGGGAGAACTAAGAATAATTACGGGGAATTATAAAGAAGCTGCTGAAGATTTTAACATTGTTATAAAAAATGATTCTTCTAATTCTGCTGCTTTTTATAAGAGAGGAATTTCCCTGATCAAGATTGGAAATAAAAAAAATGGCTGCGGTGATCTTGTGAGAGCCGGGGAGTTTGGCTACATTCATGCTTATGAAGAGATACAGAAGTACTGCAAATGAACAAATCCTGAATATGAAGCTTGACCAATGTTGACCCTAAGCCTCCATATTGTCCTCAGCTTTTCTTTTAACTTTTAAAAAATAATTATTGCTTTACTCAAAAACTTTTTTTAGGTTCTAACAGGTTCTTAAACAATCTTTATAACTAAACAGATGGAGGGTGCTAATGGCAAGAGCAGCCAGTCCTTACTCCTCAAAAGGGGGAAGTGTGTATCATGTATTCAGCGATTGTTCCGCTGGTAAAAGTATTAAGAGAAGTTTAAAGGTGTCCGGCAAGGGAAATAAAAAGCTTTGCGGTGCTTGTAAAGATATCAAAGCCGGCAAAAGGACAAGATGATTATGTATAACAGATACTATCGCTTTATGCGATAGTATCTGTTTAATTTTATCTCTTCTTTAACACCATCCCATTCGATGGTTTAAGAATAACTTTCTTTGTAACTGTGTCAAGAACCACTATTCCCGCTTTATCTTCATTCACAAGAACATCCCACTCTCCTTCCGGTAGATGGAATTCTTCTTTCTTTTTGGGATTTGCATTAAATAAAACGAGAAATTCATCCCCGCCAAAAGCAATGAGGAAACCTAAAGCAAAATCATTATCTTTTATAATATAGAAACTTACTTCTTCGTACTTTGCTCTTCTGAATGCCGGATAAGTATTTCTTAGCTCAATCAATCCTTTATAATAGTTAAAAAGTTCTTCATTGATTTTTGCATGCTCATAGTTAATGTAGTTTGTTTCATTATCCTTGTTGTAGGAGTTGTGGTCTATCATTCCTTTCATTGTATCGGGTACATCATTATTCTGAGAAATAACCTTTGTTCTCGCAAACTCCTGACCTGAATGAATCATAGTAATTCCCTGGGAGGTAAATAAAAATAAAGCAGCAAGCTTATTAAGTTTTAACTGGCTAGATGTGAGCTTAACAAATTTATCAATATCTTTTATAACTTTGTGAGGAACAGCTTCCTTAGTCCCGATCCTTATAAAATCACCTAAAGTGTATCCATCGTGAGATTCAAGATAATTAACAGAATGTTCCGGTTTCTGGAAAAGACCGTACTTATCTCTTTCAAGAGTTCCATTTACATAGCTTTTAATTCTTCCCTGATCATTATTTCCATACCATTTGCCAAAAATCCAGCCAAGTCCGTTAACAGGATTTTCCCCTTTCACACCATTTCGTATCTGGTCATTCCAGCTTCCCCATCCCTTTAAAGAAAATCCTGCAGGATCATAACCACCGCCCCATGGTTCACAAACAAAAACAACATTGGGATTTACCTTTTTTGCCTCTTTAATTATTTCCTCAATTGTCTTCCAGTCAATCAATTTTCCAAGATCGAACCGGAAACCATCAATATGATATTCCTTCATCCAGAAAAGAATGCTTTCAATTATCATTCTTCTCAGCATTGGTCTTTCTGTTCGTAAATCATTTCCTGTCCCGCTTTCAGATTTGTAATGTCCCCTTGAATCAAGCCTGAAATAATATTCTTTATCAATCTCTTTAAGGTTGCCTGTTTCATATTCCGAAAGATGATTATATACCACATCCATCATAACACCGATTCCTTTTTTGTGGAAGGCTTTAACCATATCCTTAAAATCATTTATTGACTTTGCATCTTTGCCTTGCCATTTGTTCCACTCAATTTCTTTTACACTTTCGCTGTAATAAGCTTCGGGTGCAAAGAAAGCAGCAGTCATATATCCCCAATGATTTTTTTCATAAGGATTCCATGTGTTTAATCTTTCCATAAAAGATTCATTAAATGGAATTTCTAGGTTAGCAAATTCATGGGCAGGGAGAAGTTCAACCATATTTACCCCCAGACCGTAGACATAGTCTATTCCTCCCCGCCTGTTTTCTTCTATTAGTCCTTTATATGTTCCCGGCTGATTCACTTCAGATGAAGGATGCATTGTCATATCACGAATGTGCATTTCATAAATTATTAAATCTCTCCAGTTCATTTGAATCCATTCATCACCTTCCCAATCATAATTACTTTCTTTCACAACAATTGCTCTTCTTGGATTGCCGTAAGTATTAAATGTGGTTACGGCTTTTGCATAAGGATCAAGACAAAGGATGTTGCGATCAAGTTTTTTTCCATAATGTTTTACTAGGTATCCATAGTAAAGACCATATTTTTCTCCATCCAAACTAACTTCCCATACACCATTATTATCGTTTATCATTTCATATTCAGAACGGTTTGTGTCCTCCGGTTGATTGAAAGTAACAAGAAATACTTTCTCGGCATTGGGGACAAAGAGTCTGAAAAAAGTTTTTCCCTCCTCAACAAAAGAACCGAGTTTTTTATCTGAGTAATATTTATCCAGCTCATCAAGTCTTTTAAGATATGCTATATGCTTTTGAGTAAGTGTATGTTTTGTACTATACAATTTTATTCCTTCTGAATTATGAGTTAAAAACTGGAAAGCAATAAATACAATTATTATTCCAAACAGCTTCATAATATCTAACCTGCTAAAATTTTCCCATCAAGCACAGGGGTTACACATATCAAAGGATTTTGCGGTACATTGAAATTCCTGAATATCTCTTCAAAAAGCTCGAACTGTTTCCCTCTTGATTCAAGTCTTGCAAATTTTTTGTAAGGCATATATTTTCCATTTTTATCAGTTGGTGCACTAAAGTGATAAGCTTTCTCAAAATCCTCAACGGCTTTAGTTTTAAGAAATTCCATTTTCCTGTCATCTCCTCCTTCTCTCTCATAAGCAACAGCACGGAACTCGACAACATTTCCATCATTTATAATTAAATAAATATTAAGGATAACTTCGTTCATTTCAATTCTGTTTTATTGTTAAGACAAAAAATACTCAATGCAACGGCATAACCAAAAGCAAATTTACAAAGTACACTCTCCATACTTTTAATTAATACCGGTAAATTTAAATAAAGAAGAGTGAATCCTGCTACAACGGGAACAATTATAAACAGGTACGCAGTAAGCAACCAGTTGAATTGTTTTTTATCAATTTCTTTTTTCTTCCTTAATAGAATTAAAAAAGCAGTAAGAATTGGAGAGTAATAAAAGAAACCATAAATATCCCCAAGAGGATAATTATAAGTTGCATAAAGAACTGTGCACTGAACAACCTCAAATTGCTCTACAACTATTAAATAATAAGTAATAAAGAAAATTGCAGGTATGAACAGAGTATATTTTAATTTTGAGTTTAGCTTAGTGATGTATAAAATAAAAAGAAAATTTAACGGCGGCAGAAAAGAAATATCAACAAAAGCAAGATAAGCAATTAATGAAGAATCTATACCTATAGCACATATTAAAAACTCAAGAACCTGGTAACAGCTAAGCAATGCAATTATAATGTATATAATGCGGTTAGCTCTGTTTTTGCCGGAAAAGATTAATAGATTAACCAGCAGTAAAAATTCAATGCAGGCAAGGAAGAGAGAAACGATTCCGTTCCAGTTCAAGAGAATTTCTAAATTAAGTTAAATAAAAGATGAATAATGTTAAAATTTTTTATTTGTCATTCCTGTTGTGTAAACGAGAATCCAAAAGAGGTTATAAAAAGACTCCCACCTGTCTGCCGACAGGCAGGCTTTCGTGGGAATGACAATGTTAAAGGATTCCTAAGATTATTTACTTACCAGAAGGTCCAATCATTTTTTCGGGTTTAACAACCTCATCAAATTTTTCAGAAGTTAATAGTCCAAGTTCTATTGCTGCTTCCTTCAAAGTTTTATTCTCTTTGTGGGCTTTCTTTGCCACTTTTGCTGCGTTATCATAACCAATATGAGGGTTCAAAGCAGTAACAAGCATAAGAGAATTTTCAAGATGCTTTTTAACATTTGCTTCATTTACTTCGATTCCCACAACACAATTATCTGTAAAACTCTCACAAGCATCGGCTAAAAGTCTCATTGAGTTAAGAACATTAAAAATTATAACAGGTTTGAAAACATTAAGCTCAAAGTTACCACTTGCACCACTAAAATTAACCGCAACGTCATTTCCAAAAACCTGGGCACAAACCATTGTCATTGCTTCAGATTGAGTTGGATTAACTTTACCCGGCATAATGGAACTGCCTGGTTCATTTTCTGGAAGATGAATCTCGCCTAAACCGCAGCGTGGACCTGAACCAAGCCAGCGAATATCATTTGCAATCTTCATTAAAGATGCTGCCAATGTTTTTAAGACTCCGTGCAATTCGACTAATGCATCATGTGTTGCAAGAGCTTCAAATTTATTTCTTGCAGAAATATACGGTTTACCAGTGATCTCAGAAATTTTTGCTGCGGCTTTTATAGCAAACTCAGGATGAGTGTTAAGCCCAGTTCCAACAGCGGTTCCACCAAGCGCAAGTTCATAGAGTCTTGGTAATGCACCATTAATTCTTTCAAGCCCATTTGTTAACTGCTGAACATAACCTGAGAATTCCTGCCCGAGTGTTAACGGAACTGCGTCCATTAAATGAGTTCTTCCAATCTTAATAATTGATTTGAATTCCTCAGACTTTTTTTCAAGAGCATCTCTAAGTTTGGTAACCATTGGAATAAGCCGTCTGTGAATTTCCTCAACTGCAGCAATATGCATGGCAGTTGGGAAAGTATCATTTGATGATTGAGCTTTGTTCACATCATCATTGGGATGAATAGGTTTTTTACTACCCAGAAGTCCACCTGAAATTTCGATTGCTCTATTAGAGATAACTTCATTCGCATTCATATTGGTTTGCGTACCGCTACCTGTTTGCCATATAACTAAGGGGAAATGTTCATCAAGTTTTCCTTCAATCACTTCATCTGCCGCCTGAATAATTAAATCGGCTTTTTCCCGAGGAAGTAATCCAAGTTCCTTATTTGCAAGTGCAGCTGCTTTCTTAAGAATACCTAGAGCACGAAT
>MHAF01000090.1 GCA_001802865.1 Ignavibacteria bacterium RBG_16_34_14 | reverse complement strand
TGTATCCAAATGCACTCCATGCAAAGTCGTGTCCAATTTCAAGCAACAGATTTTATGAAAGAAGATCTGCCGCAGGGTAACGATGCAGCATTACTTTTCAACATCATACACGGTTTGACGCCCGATCAGAACCAATTATTGTTTGCAAAAATTTTTTCATCCTTGAATAAAGGTGGCCAATTAATCATTCTTGACCAGATAAAGGGAGTTGGCGGCAATAGCCAACTGTCCAAGGCGACTACATCATTTATGGCACTCAATTTATTCCATCAGGCAAATGGCAATACTTATTCTTTTGATGAGGTAAGAGCATGGGCTAATGAAGCAGGCTTCAGTAATCAGCAATTAAAAAAATTACATGCGCCTGGATTTGGATTAATCAGTTGCGAGAAATAATCCTGCGCCTAACAACGGAATGACCCAATGTGCTTTTCCCAAAGGGATGTCCGAAGGATTCCTTTAGAGGATTCCCAGAGTGTAGTACAAAAAAAACAAATCAGCTACAATAAATAGTAGCATTTTCATCACAACTTCATAGAAAAAAAATCATGAACACAAAGAAGCTCTTATTAGCTTGGCTAGCAGCCTTTGTGGTAACCTTCTTGTTGGCTGGTCTTTGGCACGTTGTCCTCTTAGGAGATTTCTACAGGACAAACGACGTTGCGTTGGCCCGGGCAGAACCGAACATGCTCTTTGTAGCTCTGGGGCAACTCATTCTTGCCTTCCTGATGGCAGTTGTGTATCCGATTGGATACAAAGGCGGCTCGCCAGTAAAAGAAGGTCTTAGATTCGGTGCTTTGATAGGAATCATCTGGATGCTTCCCTGGGCGGTCCAAATGCACGGATTATGGAACTATCCATTGGCGGGCGTCATAGTCGACTCCGCCTGGCATGTTGTTCAGGAGGGGATTGGTGGGATTGTTATTGGGCTTGTTTACGGAACCGGCAAGCAATAATGAGTTGTTGATAATCCAAAAAGGATACGACCCGACGGTGTGATGAACCGAGCAAATGATTATGATCATTCTCATACTCTCCCGCTCATTATGTTTCACACCGCAACCATCAATTTATTTTCTTAAGTTTAGTGTGCAACAACGAACGCATAACAAGCAAAATGACGACGCTGGATAAAGTCATGGTAAAAACTCGCTCAATACTTTTGCTCTCAGAAAAGGAATCTATTTTGAGTTCGCCAAAGTATTGCGTTATTTTGCAGGACGTTAGGCGAAAGCACGCTTAAACAATTTGTTAAAAATTCACTTGGGGTTTTTAATTAAAAACATTCTTCCCTATTGAACATTCCATACATTTAGCCCTTGAGCAATAGGAACGGAATAGTTCAATCATCCCCTGATATAATACACTCCTCTTTCCTGCATTATCTAACATAAGGGTTGAAGAAACTTCCTGGACAAGGTTATTCTCGCTGTTCTGATAATAGTTTATATAAATTTTAAAAACCTTTTTAGTAAGTTCTTTCTCACCAAATAAATCAAAATATACAGAAACATAGGGAAGTATAATGTTAATTATAATTTCATCCGCCCTTGATAAGCCAATAAAATATTTTGTCTCAGTTTTTACCTTTTGCCCGAAGTTATAATATTTTCTCCAGTAGCCATTACTTCTAACTATAATTTTTTCTCGTAAATCTTTTACAATATTTTTAGGACTGGATTCCCTGAAATATTTTATTATGCTGCTTATAAGATTTTCTTTTATCATCCTGTGTAGAATAATGGCGCCGCCTGCAATTCTTAAAGTAGGAAAATTTGGAGGACGAAGTTTATAAAAATGCCAATCTTCAAGGTTCATTGTTTCACTATCATAACATTGCTTTAACTCAATCCAGGTTTCTTTCAGTCTCTTAATATATTCCAGTGTTTCTTCATCTTTAATAGAACCGGATTCGGGAATTATTCCGGCAACATTAAAAAGTATAGTTTCAATATTATGAAGAGAATCTTCATCCTTTAAAGATTTTTTTATGAATGAATAATCAGCATAGGTTGAAAGCTGTAAAAATTCTTTTTTATTTTTAGAATATCCGAGTGCTTCAAAAACCTGCTCATAAAAAAGCTGTTTCCATAATTCTGCATCTTTAAAATCATCCGCTGTATATGTTTTATTATAGAAGTTTTCATCAAGAGAATATTTTACAACCGGCTCTTTAAGATTTAATTCTTTCAGATACTTTAACTCTTTTAATCTTTCAATATTCTTTGCGCATTTTTTCTTAAAGCGGGCAATGCCAAGATCAAACAAGAAATCAAGTTTCTGTTTTTTTTCAACCAGATCATTAACCTCTATGCAAGGCATCTTGTTTATTCTGTTCTTTCTCTCTTTAAGGATTGCATCCTGTACATTCTCTCTTAAATCATGTAAAAGAAAATTCTCTAAAGGAATTGATTGAACCTTTCTGCCTTCCTGAGTGTAAACAAATGAATTATTTGAATCGTGATTAAGTGTGGCGTGAAGAATTACTTTGTTATATTTTTTATTGATATTGTGTCCATGATTCTTCCAATCTGAATAGTATGTATCTATCTCAATATCCCCGCAAAATGTAATGTTACCGATTTTTATTCTTGCATTAAGGAAATCGGGACCGCCTAGTTCTTTATTCTGATGCCCCGAATCAACTATACTAATCTTTTCTCCTTCATTGGTTAAAAGCTCAGTATCAAATTTCTGCTCCTTCCAAATTTCGTAGAGAAATTTTTCAAAGTATTTTATTTTTTTTTCCATAGGAACCCTTATGAGAAAGAACCGGAGATTTGAACTCTCCCCTGGTTAAAAATTTCTCCTTATAAAATAAATAATAATATTATAGAAGGAAACTTTATTCTGAAAGAAGTTTATTAATTTTTTCATTTAATGATATTATTTCTTTTTTAGCAGCGGGAGCAAAATTATCGGTATTATCTTTATAAATTATTCCCCTGCTTATATTTATAAGCAGATCAAGCTTTTTATTTCTTATGAATAGCTTCATAACTTCTTCAATGCTTCCACCCTGAGCTCCGACACCCGGAAGTAGAACTGGCAGATTGCCAAAGGCATAAATATTCTCTTGAAGCTCTTGTAGCTTTGTTGCACCAAAGACAATTGCACAATTACTTTTGATATTCCAGCTATTTACTTTCTCAATTACTCTCTGAAACAGATAGCTTCCATTCTTCAATTGGAGTTTTTCAAAATCATCGGCTCCGGGATTTGAAGTTAAAGCAAGAATGAAAATTAATTTATTTTCATAATCTAAGAATGGTTTAACAGAATCCTCTCCCATATAAGGATTGACAGTTATTGAATCGAATCTGAAGTAATTGAAAACAGAGTCAGCATAATGTCTAGAAGTGTTTCCGATATCACCTCGTTTTGCATCAGCAATGACAAGAATATCCTTAGGAATAAATTCTTTTGTTTGAAAAAGAATGTCAAATCCTTTTGAGCCAAGCTTTTCATAAAATGCAAAGTTTATTTTATAAGCAGCAGCATATTCTGATGTAGCTTCAATTATTTTTTTGTTGAATTCAAGGATGGGATTTTCTGAATACTTAAGATGCAGTGGGATTTTTTCTAAATCTGTATCTAAACCAACACAGATGAATTTTCCTTCATCATTTTTTAATTTTAATTTGTTAACAGCGTTCATCTGTCTCTCACAAAAGATTACACAGAGTTACACAGAGAAGACACAGAGTAACACTGAGATTAAAGGACATATCTTTTTATTCCTTGCTTTAATGATGTAACATTAAAGTTTATAAGAAATCCAATTTTCTTTCGAGCAAATTTCATATGAGGTAAAATTTGAGCAGTATGTACTGGGTTATCGCATTTATTGATTTTAACTCAACAACGACTAATTCTGTGTAATTAAAAAGCCCAAGGTTAATTAAAATACTTTTTATCAGAAAGTATCAATTCATCAATGGTTTAAGCGTAATTCTTTCTCGTCCGGTAAATGTTAGCAGCTATTCCCAGCATAAAGAAATTAACCAGTAATGAACTTCCTCCATAGCTTACAAATGGAAGTGGAATTCCGATTACAGGTAAAATGCCAACAGTCATTCCAATATTAATTAAGAAATGAATAAAATAAACTGAAAGAATACCAATCAAAACTAAACTTAAAAATTCATCTTTCGCAGCAGAAGCAATTTTTAATAATCTTATAAAAAGAAAAAGAAATAAACCAACGACAATTATACTTCCTATAAAACCGAACTCTTCCCCAACAACACAATAAATAAAATCTGTCCATTGTTCAGGAATGAACTGAAGCTGGGTCTGGTTCCCATGCATAAATCCTTTCCCAAACAAACCCCCCGAACCTATTGCTACTTTTGCCTGTATTGCGTTATAACCTGAACCAAGAGGATCAGCCATTGGATCTATAAAAGATTGAATTCTTTTCTGCTGATGAGGACTAAGAACTGAATAAACATAATCTGTAAAAAAACCTGCTCCAAGATTTAATGCAAAGATTGATCCGCTGAAGAAAATATCTTTCTTAAACAGGAAGAGAGTTACCACGACTAATACCATAGAAGTAATAAAATAAAAAGAACCAAATAAAGCTGCGATTGCAACAAAACCCGGAGAAAGAACAACAAACAAACTGAAAAGACTAATTCCTTTCCAGAATATTATCGTTAATATCATTCCAACGAATACAATTGAAGTTCCAAGATCGGGTTCAAGTAAAATTAATCCTACCGGAATAAACCCGATTATAAGAGCAACTATAATATCAAGGAAAGATTCTATGTTAGCATTTCTTCTGCTTAAGAATGCCGAAAGCGCCAATATAGTTCCTATCTTTGCAATCTCGGAAGGTTGGAATCCGAAAGGACCGAGATCGAACCAGCTTTTTGCACCTGAAACTTTTCTTCCTATAACAAGAACACCTACTAATAATAAAATAGAAAAAAGATACATTGGTGAAGCGGCAAAACGGAATGAGTTAGTAGGAAGTGAAAATGTAATAAAAAAAATACTAAGTGCAGCTATTGCCCAGATTAATTGTTTCTGAAAATTACCTGCTGCTGCTGGATGACTAAAAGTAGCACTGTAAATAGCAAGAAGTCCTATAAAAATCAGAACCATACTAGGAATGAATAATCCGAAATCGAATTTATCTTCAAGCTTATAATCAATCCTCAATTACAGCTCCGATTATTTTATCTTTTAATTCAGGAACAACCTTTTTTTCCTTTTTTAATTTATCCTTTAACAGATATGCCTCAATCATTTTTTTCGCGATAGGTGCAGCATAAGTTGAACCAAAGCCAACATTTTCTATAACTACTGCAACTGCAATTTGTGGATTATCGAATGGTGCAAATCCAACAAACACTGCATGGTCTTTTCCGTGAGGATTTTGTGCTGTCCCGGTTTTACCTGCAATTTCTATATCTTTTGATTTGATCCATGTTGCAGTTCCCGCGCCATTAACAACAAGGTACATCCCTTGCTTAACTATATCAAAAGCTTCCTGTTTAATTCCTAAATTAATTTCTTTGAATTGAAACGGAATGAGCTGTCTTGTATTATTATCAAGATAACCTTTAACAATATGAGGAGTAAAAGTCCTACCATTATTTGCAATCAAAGAAACATATATTGCTAACTGCAAGGGAGTAACACTCACTTCTCCCTGCCCGATTCCCAAACTCGCCATTATACTTCTTGGCCAATTCTCTCCATAAATTTTTTCATAATATTTTGAATTGGGAATTAATCCGGCAACTTCTTCACCGATATCAATTCCTGTTTTACCTGCAAAGCTAAATTTCTTTGCATATTCCTGCCACTTATCGAGTCCTATTCTATAAATAAGATTATAGAAAAAGGTATTACATGATTTCTCTATCGCATGAATAACATTTAAAGAACCATGCGGACCGCCATGACATTTAAAAAATCTTCCAAATGTAAAGCCGCCTCCGCAATAAATCGTAGTTTCTGTTGTAATGATACCCATATCAAGAGCGGCAATTGCTGCCATAAGCTTAAAAGTTGAGCCCGGAGGTTTAACGGACATTGTTGCCCTGTTAAAAAGAGGTTTAGTTGGATCAGTATACAGCTGGTTTAAAAAATCTTTTGAAGTAGTATAGGCAAATTGTGTAAGATCATATTCTGGTGCACTGACTAAAGCTAATATTTCCCCTGTTCTTGGTTCTATTGCTACAACTCCACCACTCTTACCTTTCAATTCTTCTTCAGCTATTCTTTGCACATCAGCATCAATTGAAAGAAGGAGATCATTTCCTTTTATTGAAGCAACATCGCCTGTACCATCATTATATTTTCCAATTTCTTTTCTTTTTGAATCAACAAGAATATAATTATAGCCTTTAATGCCTCTTAAATATTCTTCATAAGTTTTTTCAATTCCATTGTGCCCAACATAATCACCCGGTTTATAATATTCTTTCTCTTTCATAAGCTGCTGAGGTGAAACTTCCTTTGTATAGCCAAACATATGAGAACCCATTATACCGGAAGGATAACCTCTTTGCATTTCAACAATGTAATCAACTCCATTAAGATGTTCTGAGTTTTCTTCGAGCCAGGAAACTACCTTGAAATCAATTCCTCTTTTTATTCTTATGGGAATATATTTGGAATAAATGCGGTTGTTGTAAAGAATTTTATCAATAAAACCTGAATCAGCATCTATAACAGTTTCAAGAATTTTGTTCAGACTGCGGTTATAATAAGCTGAAGTTATTCTTAACGTATAAGCAGGAATATTACTTACAACAACTTTCATATTCCTGTCGAAGAAAACGCCACGTAAAGGCATTTGTTCAATAGCTTTAATACTGTTATCGGCAGATTTTTCTTCATAAGATTCCTGCTGAAGTATCTGCATTTGAAAAAGCCGGAAGCTTATTACAGCAAAAGTGCTAATCAAAATAAAAGAAAGAATTGTTCTTCTTGATGTTGAAGCAAAACCTGATTCGCTCAAGTTAATCTCCTAGCAGGTAAAAATATAAATACGATTATGCTAATTACTGCTGTATATAAACCGGGTAATAATCCTTGTTCAAAGAAAAGAAGTAAAAAATTTCTTTGCAACTCTGCTGATGAAAAAAATGAATAAACAATCGAATCAATTACTGCACATAAAAAAACAATAAAGGAAAATATGTACGATCTTAAATAAACATCTCTCTTATTTTCATTTGAAAAATAACCGGCTATAAATCCAGCCACTGTTTTAGAAAGCATTGCACTGCCAAGTAAACTACCGGTTATTAAATCAAAAAGAAAACCATAACCAAATCCTAAAAATGTCCCAAAAATCTGACCATAGCTGATTGCATAAAAAACAAGAAGTATCAGGATCAGATCGGGTACAGCACTATAAACAGAAAACAGAGGAATAATTGTCGTTTGAAGAATAAGCAATGGAATAAACAGAAGCACTGGGAAAATAAATTGGTATTTCACACTAATCCCGCTTATAGAAATTTAGTTCAAGATCATTTTTTTGCTTGCTCTGTACAACTCCCATCACGAAAACATTCTCAACTCTTACAAAATCAACAAAGGATTTTATTTTAACTTCATTAAAGATTCCTGTTTCAACTTTACTTAAACGAACTACAACACCGACAGGAATTGGTATTGGAATTATTGAACTTAGATCCGAAGTAATTATTCTATCTCCCGGTTCTATATCATAAGTTTTTGGTACATCCACAATAACAAGATCCTCCCCATTCCATTTCATTATACCGTCAACGCGGCTTCTTTCATCTTTAATAGTTAGTTTGAGATCAGTGTTTTTCAAAGTCCTGGCAATAGCATAATCTTCAGAAATTGATTGTACTATTCCTATTAAACCCAGGTCATTTATTACAGGCATTCCTGGTTTTATACCGCTGCCCTCGCCAACATTTATAGTAATTGTACTTTGAGATTTGTTTAAGGATTTAGAAACTATAGTTGCAGGAATTAATGGATAATTAAAAGTATCTTTTAATCCAACTAGACCTTTTAATTCCTCATTAAGTATTCCATATTCTCTTAACCTATTTACCTGCAGCATAAGTTCGGCATTAACTCTCATAAGTCTTTCATTTTCACTCTGCACTTTAGCTGTATTTATAACATCGGAAATAACAGACGTAACAGAGGCAAAAGTACCAAATGCAATTGCGCGAACTTTTTTTACTCCTGGTTTTTGATTTAGTGAAAGTGTTATGAGGCTGATAACTAAAAGAAGGATTAATAATATGTATTCTTTATATTCTTTCCAGATTTTAGAAAAAAATCTAAACATTAATATCTTCTGTTACGAATTAACACTTTACTATAGGCATTAAGATTTTCAATTACTTTTCCTGTGCCTCTCACAACAGCAGTTAACGGATCTTCAGCCACATGTACAGGAAGGTTTGTTTCCATTCTTATTCTTTCATCAAGACCTTTTAGCAAAGCTCCACCACCGGTGAGCATAACTCCTCTATCAAGAATATCTGCTGATAATTCGGGAGGTGTTCTTTCAAGCGATTGACGAACTGCATCAACAATTTGAACAACTGCCTCATTTAAAGCTTCCCTTATTTCAACTGAACTTACTTCTGTTGTTTTTGGAACACCACCAACAAGATCTCTTCCTTTAACTTGTATAGTTATTTCTTCTTTCAATGGAACCGCTGAACCGACTTCACATTTTATTGCTTCTGCAGTTCTTTCACCAATAAGAATATTGTGATTTTTTTTGAAGAACTGCATAATAGCAAAGTTCATTTCATCGCCTGCAATGCGGATAGATTCTTCATTAACAATTCCTGAAAGAGCTATTACTGCAATTTCTGTTGTACCGCCGCCAATATCAATTATCATATTTCCAACCGGCGCATCAACATCAATCCCGATTCCAATTGCAGCAGCCATTGGTTCTGCAACAAGGTGAACTTCTTTTGCTCCTGCATGTTCAGCACTATCTCTTACTGCTCTCTTTTCAACTTCAGTAACACCACTGGGAACAGCAACTACAATACGACGGCTTGATAGCATTCCGCCCCTAACTTTCTTTATAAAAGCTCGTATCATTCCTTCTGCAATTTCAAAATCAGCAATTACACCATCCCGCATCGGACGGGTAACTCTAATTTCTTTATGTTCCCTTCCCTGCATTTCCTTTGCTTTATTACCAAGAGCAATAATTCTTTTTGTGTTTTTATCGAATGCGACAATGGAAGGTTCGTTAAGAACGATTCCTTTTCCTTTAACCCAAATCAGAGTGTTTGCAGTCCCAAGGTCAATTGCAATATCGGCAGATATGAAATCAAATAATCCCATGATTCCTCTTAGTGTTTAAAATGTCTTATACCTGTAAATACCATAGAAACATTATGCTCATTAGCAGCATCAATAACTTCCTTATCTCTTACAGAACCACCCGGTTGAATAACTGAAGTTGCACCACATTTAATTATTTCAAGGAGTCCATCTGCAAACGGGAAAAATGCATCTGAAGCTGCGACAGAATTTTTAAGATCCAAACCATTTTGCTGAGCTTTCAAATGGGCAATTTTGGAAGAATCAATCCTGGACATCTGTCCGGCACCAACTCCAAGTGTTGCTCCATCTTTAGCAAAGACAATTGCATTGGATTTAGTGTGTTTTGCAATTATCCATGCAAATAAAAGATCCTTCAGTTCCTGTTCAGAAGGTTTTTTATCGGTAACGAAATTCAGTGGGCTTTTTGATAATGTAACCAGATCAGAATCTTGTACAATGACTCCACCAGGAATATTTCTGAAATTCTTTCTTGTAGATCTTACCGACTTTAACTGCCTTAGCAGCCTTCTATCCTTTTTCTTTTGAAGGATTTTAACAGCTTCATCTGTGAACTCCGGTGCACATACAATCTCAAGGAATATTTCGTTCAACTTCTGAGCCAATGATTCATCAACAGTTGATGCGAATGAAACTATTCCACCGAAAGCAGAAACTGGATCACACTTCAAAGCTTTTTCATAGGCATTAAGTTGTGAAGAATCTTTTGCTGCTCCTGCAGGATTATTATGTTTGATTATTGCACAGGAATTACTTCCAAGATCTTCAACCAGTTCAACTGCAGAAACTAAATCAAGTATGTTATTATACGATAATTCTTTCCCATGAAAAGTCTCAAAATAATCTCTAAAGCTGCCGTAGATTTCAGCTTTCTGGTGAGGATTTTCACCATATCTTAAACTCTTTTCTAATTTATAATTTAACCTGAAATAAGAAGCGGGAAGTTCGAATTTATCTTCAAGATAATTACCAATGTAAGTATCATAATTAGCTGTATGAGAGAAAGCTTCTACAGCAAGTTTCTTACGTGTTTCTTCAGAGATTATTCCCTCCCGGAATTCTGAAATAAAACTATCATACTGCTCAGGATTGGTAAGGACAGAAACATAACTATAATTTTTTGCCGAAGCTCTTATAAGACTTGGACCACCTATATCAATTTGTTCAATTATTTCTTCGTGAGTTGCATCCGGATTATGAGTTGTTTTAATAAAAGGATAAAGATTAACACATACTACATCAATCGGAAAGATTTTATTCTCTTCGGCTTCTTTAAGATCATTCTGATTCTCTCTTCGCATCAGAATTCCGCCAAAGATTCTAGGATGGATTGTTTTGACCCTTCCATTAAAAATTTCAGGAAAACCTGTTATATCGCTAATCTCTGTCACCTCGATTCCGGAACTGCTCAGATGTTTTGCTGTATTCCCCGTTGCAATAATTTTATAGCTTGATTCTTTTAATGACTTTGCGAGTTTAATAATATTTGTTTTGTCTGAAACGCTGAGTAATGCAGTCTTTTCCACTAAACTATCACAACTCTTTCATTTATTATCTTAATATTTCCATCTGCAAACTTACTAATAACATAAGGCAGAAGCATATGTTCAATTTTTAAAACTCTTTCTGCAATTTCCATCGGTGAAGTTACATCAGAAATATCAACACACTGCTGAGCTACTATTTTTCCTGTGTCATAAGTTTCATCCACTAAATGTATGGAAGCTCCAGAAACTTTTGCGGAAGATTTAAAGACTGCTTCGTGGACTTTCATTCCATACATTCCTTTTCCTCCGAAAGAAGGAAGCAAAGCGGGATGAATATTTATTATCCGGTTTTTGAACTTTGCAATTACCGCATCGGGGATTAGCTTTAAAAATCCGGCAAGCACTATTAACTCGATTTTTTGTGACTCCAATAAAGAAATAAGATCGTTATAGCTAATAGAATTTTCTTTATCTCCTAAAGAATAATATTTTATAGAATTTTGCCTGGCAATTTCAAAAGCAGGACAATCTGTTTTATCACTGAAAACTGCTTTAACTTCTACTTTATTCTTAAGTAAATCTGAATTTAAAATTGCCTGAAGGTTAGAGCCTCTTCCGGAGACAAATACAACTATATTCAAATTTTTTCTATTTTAACCGCCGAAAAATTACTCAAATAGCAAAATATTGTCAATTATAACTTGAGAACATCAAACACTTATTATAAAAGCTTTTTCTGTTTAAGTACATAAATAAGATTCTTCATCCTATTCTGATAATCATAATCGCTGAATTTTTCAGCCTGTTCAATAAAATAATCTACAGCCTGTTCATCACCTAACTGCTGATTTGCTCTTGCAGCAAAATAATTTGCGTAAGGCAAAATCCACTTCTCATCCATCACATCAGTCTTTAAAGCTGCTGAGGCAAGACTTATTGATTCATCATACTTTCCAAGATAAAAAGCAGCTTCACTCAGGTAAAGATAAGTTTCTGCTTTAAGTTTATCACTAACAATTTCATCAAGAATACTTGTAAGAGAATCATACGCAACCTCAAAATTTCCGGAATCAATTAAATTGGAAGCTTTAATAACTGCAATTTCATTATCCGACAATGTTCTTTTAAAATAAATTGCGCTCTTTCGTTTAGCATAGATGTCATCATCAAGATCCATATTCCCTTTGTCACTCATTCCAAAATAAATTTTTGCGCTGTCACGCTCGCCTGTTATTTCATAACTTATTCCCAATCTGAAAGATGCTATGCCTGTATAATCATTATCAGGAGTTGATTCAAGAAATTTTTTATAATAAACAATTGCAGAATCAAAATTATTTTTTTTATAATAAATATCTCCGAGCAAAAATTTTGAGAATGAAATTACCTGGATAAATTTTTCTTCCTCTTTTTTTATTATTTTCTTAAGAATCTTTTCAGCTTTATCTAGTTTTCTTTCTTTAATATTAAATGAAGCAAGTGAATAGCTGAAAATGATGTTCTCTGGATATTTTTTTACCAGAGATGAAAGATATCCAGACGCAATTTCATATTCTGAAGCTATTTGGGAATAATAATATTGTGCTTCAATTTTAGAGTATTTTCCTTTTTCGCATGCTAATTTAATATGAGCGAGCCCGGTTTCTGTATCGCCACTAATTCCTGCAAGTTTTAGTGCCCACCTGAAGGCAGCAGGAGTTTGTCCTGCTGCAAAGCTAAACAGTCCTAAACCAAGGTAAGCATCATAATTTTCAGGATTAATTTTCAAAGCATCGGAAAGATATGAATCTGATTTTTTACCTGCCCAAACTGCATCAAGATAATTTTCTGCAGCAGCAAAGACTATAGCCCTGTAAGAATAATTTGATCCAATGAGATAAAGCAGCTTATCATCATCAGGTTTTTTTTCAAGTTCATCATCTCCTTTATCAAGAGCAATATTGGAATAGGAAACAAAAGTGTCAAAATCATTTTTATTTTTACTGCTAAAATAATACCATGCATAAATGCTTGAGAGGAAATGATAACCTTCCGGTCTCTCAGGAAATTTTTCAATCATATCCTTAAAGATATGCTCAGCTTTATCCCATCTGAAATGATAAGAATACTCAAGTCCTTTAAGGATTATTTTCTCCATTACAATATTATTCTGTGCAAAAGAGGTAAATGAAAAACAAATTAAATAAAGTATTACTGTATAAATGTATGAATGCATGAGTGCATGATTGCATGTTTGCATGACATAATTTTTATATGAGTTATTATATTCCATAATGTTCAATTAGCTCTCATAAAATGTAATCGTTCCTCCATTCATTTTGATCAACTTTACTAATCATTGTTTTATTCATTTGTATTAATTTATTTTCTAATGAATAATGTTTCTGATCATACTTATCAAACCATTCCCTTTCAATATCATTTCCTGAATGCAATGCAAAGATTTGTGAGTAATTTTCAACTAAAGAGGACAAAGATATATTTACAAAATGGATGTATTCTTTTATTGATCTTCTGCTATATCCTTCTGCAATATTAGAATGACAGGAATAAATTGAATCTTCTGCTTGTGCTTTTATTTTATAAGGAACTTCTTTTAATTGTCTTATCTTATCTTTAACAAATGTATATAAATCAATAGCTTCCTTCCAAACCTCCAGTTTTCGATACCCCCTATTAATATTTTTATTTCTGTTTATAAGTCCTTCATCCATATTAAATTTGCATC
>MHAF01000089.1:5576-6640 GCA_001802865.1 Ignavibacteria bacterium RBG_16_34_14 | reverse complement strand
AGAAGATGCGGCTGGTTCGATGCATTCCTGGTTAAATACTCAGTAATGATAAACGGGATTGATTCTGTAGCACTTACTAAACTGGATGTATTAAGTCATCTAGATGAAATAAAAGTATGTGTTGGTTATTCAATAAATGGTAAAACTCTAAAGACATTTCCAACTGACTCTGACAGATTATCTTCGGTTAAACTTATTTATCAAACTTTACCCGGATGGAAAACTGATATTTCAACCTGCAGAAGTTATTCAGAGCTTCCTCAGAAAGCAAAAGATTACCTCGATTTCATTTCTAAAAATGCAGGATTCAAAATTGATATTGTATCCGTAGGCCCAAAAAGAAATCAGAGTTTTTTTGTGAATTAAAAAATAAAAGCGAAATTAGAGTTTCTTTTATTCATCATTCTCAAAAAATATCCATAACTTTAGTTTAAAATTAGATTCACATTTTCACATGAGTGACAAAAAAAATTTTATTTTTTAATTACGCCCTATTATGGCTGGATTTTCTCATCTAAAAAAAGAATGTTGATACAGCAATGTTTTTTCTTTTCTCAACAGGTGAGCAATTAAGATGAAGATGTCAGGAGGACCTGCTTCCCTAAATATTAAAATAATGCTTTTAGTTATTGCTATTCTTATAGCAGTTGCAACTCTTTACTACACTCAAAATCTCGTTCAGAAGCTTCAGGAAAAAGAGAGACAGATTGTAAAGCTTTATGCTAAAGGAATTGAATATGTTGCAAACACTTCCAAACCCGATGTTGATATTACTTTCCTGTTTGATAATATAATTAAGCCAATTGATTTCCCTCTGATACTAACCGGCCCTGATGATAAAGTAAATCTTGAAAGTAAAACAGATATAAGGAACATCCAGTATGATTCGACTCTTTCAAAAAAAGAACGAAGAGATTTTTTTGCTGAGAAAATTTCGGCAATGGACGCATTGCACAATCCCATCCTTGTAACTTATGAAGACACTCTTGTTTTAACAAAAATTCACTATGGTGATTCTGAATTAATCAGACAACTTAGGTTTTATCCATACTTTCAAATAATTA
>MHAF01000089.1:0-5560 GCA_001802865.1 Ignavibacteria bacterium RBG_16_34_14 | reverse complement strand
TATTCTTGGTTATGTAGGTTTTAGTAATATTAAAAGAAGTGAGCAGAGTAATATCTGGGTTGGAATGGCAAAAGAAACTGCACATCAGTTTGGAACTCCAATCTCCAGCTTAATGGGTTGGCTTGAGATGTTGAAAATTCATTATAAAGATCCCGATAAAGTTATTGATATGGCTGAAGAAATAACTAACGATGTTGAAAGGCTGAATAAGATCACTTATAGGTTTTCTAAAATCGGTTCAACACCGGAATTAAAAAAGAAAATAGTTTTTGAAGAGATAAAAAAAATAACTGAATATTTTCAAAGACGACTACCGCAAACAGGAAAAAGTGTTGAGTTAACTATTAATGGAAATGATAAAGTATGTGCTGAGTTAAATTCAGAACTGTTTGGCTGGGTAGTAGAAAATCTTGTCAAGAATGCCCTAGATGCAATTGACCATAAAGAAGGAAAAATATCTATAATGGTTACAGAAGGAAGAAAAACTGTAGATATTGAGATCTCAGATAATGGTAAAGGTATTGAAATGAAAAGAAGAAAAGATGTTTTCAGACCCGGCTATAGTACAAAAAGAAGAGGCTGGGGACTTGGTTTAAGCTTATCCAAAAGAATTATTGAAGGTTACCATAATGGTAAAATTTATGTGAAAAATTCAGTACCGGGACAAGGAACTACTTTCAAAATAATTTTAGAAAAATGCTAAAATTCATCTCCAGTAAAAACACAATCCCAAAAAATTCCCTATTGTAAATACTTCCGGTAAATAAGTAATTCAATTTGAATTATTTACCGAAGCGCTAAACTATTTCACTTAAGTAAATTAAAATGATAGAAATACTCTGGCACTCAAGTTGGCTAATTATATCCGGATGGAAAATTAGTTTTAAGCATAGCACCCCTCCAAAATGACACACAAACTGTCGAGTCTTCGCCCTCAAGATTCGACAGTTTTCCTTTTAAACCAAACCTTAATAATCCCGATATGAGTTTGATACTCAATGAACCCTACGAGATTAAGGAATGATATATAACAGTTAAACCTCGAAGGTTACATTTATTTTATTCTTAATCTAGTTCTAAAATTTTTTTTAATATTTCATGGATGGTGCATGATTTTGATGGTATAAGAATTGAATGTTCCAGAAAGAGAAATAGTTTTAAGCATAGCACCCTCCTAAAACGACACACAAAACTGTCGGGTTTATTGCCCTCTAAATCCGACAGTTTTCCTCTTTTAAACAAGGTTTGAACTGAAATAATGCAGTAATCCAACTATCATTGTTATCATTTCACTATTCAATTATTCTTATGAAAGAATTTTTAAGATAAAACTTCGACAGTCTCTTCAATAGCATAATGAATATCTGACTCATTCACTTTAACATCAGTAGCTAAATTACCTATTCCAGATAATAAAATAAATCTTATCTCTCCTTCCCTGTTCTTTTTATCCCCATACATATATTTTAAAATCGATTGGTAATTCCGAATAACAAATTCTGGAGACAACTTCATCCTAAGCGGTAACTTTAGAAACTTTTTTAATCTCCTTTCTGAAAGCAATCCCTTTTTATACGATAAAAAGAGTGCTGAGATAATTCCCATTACCACAGCTTCACCATGTTTCAAAGAATAATTTGTTTGACTTTCATATGCATGGGCAAACGTATGACCAAGGTTTAATATCTTCCGTAACCCTCCTTCAAATTCATCCTTTGAAATTACAGAACCCTTGAACAAAACAGATTTATAAATAATCTTATTTAACACGCTTTCTTCAAGAGAATATATCTTATCAAAATTTTTATAAATGTAATTATAAAAAATCTCATTCGTTAAGAAAGCATATTTAATCAATTCTCCAACCCCGGAATTTATTTCTTCCTTTGGCAAGGTTGAAATAAATTTAGTATCAATTATAACAAATTGAGGCTGATAAAAGGTTCCAAGGATATTTTTATAATTGTTAAAATTAATTCCTGTTTTTCCTCCTATAGCACTATCAACTGCGGCAAGCAGAGTAGTTGGTATATGAGCTACCTGAATTCCTCTCATATAAACAGAAGCTGCAAAACCTGAAAGATCTCCTGTAACTCCCCCGCCAATAGAAATGAGTAAAGTATCTCTGCCATATTTTTTTTCTATCATTTCCGAAAGAATAGTTTCCAATCCATCAAAGGATTTTGAGTGTTCACCCGGTTTTAATTTGTAGAAATGAATTTTCTTATTGGTTTCATTAAATATATTTGTAATGTATTTTTCATGAAGGCTAAAAACATTTTCATCAACTACTATAAATAAATTTTCATACATACCCGGTTGATTTATCAGATCATATATTAAATCAAGAACAGAATTTCCTATAATTACAGGATAATTTCTATTCTTAGTTTTGATTTCCATCTTTTTCATATTCTTATTCAAACCCTGCCTGAGAAATTATTTTTACAATTTTATCCACTGTTTTTCCTACTGAAGATTTATCAGTATCAATTGTAAAATCGGCTTGTTCATAATAACTAATTCTTGCTTTCATAAGTTCATCAATTGTATTCATCAATTTCTCTTTTGAAAAATCTTCAGAAGTATTTTTTAACGCAGGTCTGTCTCTCTTATATTTTAATCTTCCATAAGCGGCTTCCATAGACATTTTTAAATAAAATAATTTACCGGAACCTTTTAGAATTTTTATATTCTCTTCGCTGGCTACAGTTCCTCCGCCAAGAGATATGATTGTTTTATCATTGTTCGATATTTCTTTTAAAGTTTCAGTTTCAATCCTGCGAAAAAAATCTTCTCCATCCTGTTCAAATACTTCCCGGATTTTCTTGCCGGTTTTTTTTTCTATAACTCTGTCTAGGTCATAAAAATCCCAGCCGAGCACATTAGCCAAAATAGGACCAATTGTACTCTTGCCTGAACCCATAAACCCGGTGAGGTAAATTATCTGTTTCATAAAGCTTTAGGAAAATTAAATGATTGGCTGAAGAAAATAAACCAATGCGGGGATTTATTTAAAAATATATTGCTGCTCCTAAAATAAAAGTTACTCCATCAACATTTATTTTAGAATCAAAATGTTCCTGGGTTAATCTTATTGTAGAACCGTGATAATTAACAGTATTCTTCGAATATTTATTGGTGAGGTTAAATTGCGGATCTCTGAATTTCATTTCTGTTCTTAAACCAATATTCTCTCTTAATAAATATTCCATCGAAAGTGAAACATGTATTCCAAATGCGGCTTTCTTTTCAATACTTTCTACCTCAGCATCTCCAAACTTCCTTATATGTTCTCCCAAATAATAACCGCCCCCGCCACCCATAAGAAATTTAAAACTTTCTGTAGAAAAAGGAAGCTGGTAATAAAGAGATAATTCAATTGGAATAAGTTTAAAACCTTCCTCAACATCAATTGTAGTTGTTGTATTATTAATGAAAACTCTTAATGTTGAACCAAAATCTGTTTTGGTCATATACTCAACATTTAACCCGATAATTAAGGGTTCAGTTAACCTGTAACGAATATCTAAAGATGGATTAAGGATATCTTCCAGTAGAAAATACTGATTTCTTAAAGTTATATCAGATGAGTTGGGATTTAAATAAACTTTTGCAGTTGTTGTATAAACAGCATTTACACCGAAACTGAATTTATTGTCATTATATTGTGCAAAAGAAATTGGAACAAACAATAGAGTGAGAAAAATTAGCAACAAAGCTGTTTTCATTTTACAAATTATGTATGATTTATTAGCTAATTTGAAAAATTATTTTAAAAAAGAAAACCCCAAAAATCACCAGAGAATTTTGGGGTCTTTGAATTTACTTATTCTTTTTATTGTTCAAAGAAAAGATGCCGGTTATCTTCAATATCAGCTTCCTCTTTAGTTTTTGAAAGCCAGAGGTTAAAATAAGTACTTTTCTTTTCATTCATTAGTTGATCTCTGAGTGTTGTCCTCTGGATTGAAAAAGCTGAAGAATCAAATTTTGATCTTTCCAGAACTTTCAAAAGATAATACCCTTTATTTCCTTTGACAGGATCAGATACTTTATTCATTTCTAAATCCTGAGCTTTCTCGATAAAAGCAAATTCTCTACCGAGATTCGGAACAGAACCAGATACTCCTGTAAATGTTCCTGTAGTTCCAACTTTTACTTTTTCATTTACCTGGCTAGCTTTAGTAATAGCATTCCCGATTTTCTTTTTAACATCTTCAGCAATATTTTTTGCTTTTTCATATTTCTTTTCTTTCAAGACCTGGATTTTTACAAGTTCCTTAACTTCTTCAAAAGGTTTAACTCCAGCTTCAATAACTTCAGATACTGTTACTACAGCATAACCTGAAGAGACTTTAAATACTTCACTAACAGTTCCAACGTCATTGTTAAAAGCAAATTCAATTATTCTTTTATTTGTTCCTAAACCAGGAATTGAATAAGCTTTTTCAACAAAAGCCCCAGTTTCTAAAATTTTATAATTCACCAATTCAGCTTCTTTTTCAAAACCGTTTTTTTCAGCTATGTAAGAAAAATCTAATGCTTTACCGTATACAGCTTCTTTTGTTGACGCTGAGGTAGTTACCGAATTTACAATTTTCTCAATCACAAATTTATTACTGGTTTTTCCTGTTACTTTAATTATATGATAACCATAAGTAGTTTTAACAGGTTTTTGAACTTCTCCAAGTTTGCCTTCAAATACTGCTTTCTCAAATTCGGGAACCATAGATCCTTTACTAAACCAGCCAAGAGCACCACCTTTTACTGCACTTCCGGGATCTTTAGATTTTTCAGCGGCAGCTTTCTCAAAACTTGCCCCACTTTTAAGTTCATTATACACTTTCATTGCTTCCTGGTAATTTGCACTGTCACTTCCAAATTGATTTATTAAAATATGTGAAGCACTGACATAAGTATCTTCTGAAGGAACTAAACTGATATAATTATAAAGAACATATCCCTGCGGAGAGGCAACCGGACCGATTAAAGTGCCGGGAGATGATTTTAATATTTCATTTACACCATCTTCAGGTAAGGCAGATATTACAACTGTATCCCTGGAATATGGCTGAGTTGAATAAATTTCCACAAAATATTTAAAGCTTGAGGTATCAGATTTATAATTGGATGCAACATTCTCGAGAATTTTTTTAGAACTTAGAGAATCTGTTTCTGATGGACTTTCTGTGAAAAGGACATACTTTAATTTTCTCTGAGGAACTATTTCATATTTATCAAGGCTTGAATTATAATATTCGTTTAGGTCATTATCTTTTACATTAATGGCTGAATCTGGAAAGAGATTTAAATCCACCAGGACATATTCAGCATTTACACTTATATTCTGATCAATATACTTCCTTTTTATTTCAGCATCGCTGACTGTTATTGATGCATATAATAAACTCTGCAGCTTTTCATTTAACCGCTGCTGTCTCACATATTCTTCTGCCTGAAGCAATGCTTGTTTATTCCTTGGATCATAAAGTGCTGATTCATATAATTGGCGATTAAAATTTCCTAATGAATCAATAAAACTTTGTTTTAAAAACTCAGG
>MHAF01000088.1 GCA_001802865.1 Ignavibacteria bacterium RBG_16_34_14 | reverse complement strand
AAAGATTTAAATCCGGAAGAACAAATCAAATAAGTAAAAAATTACCAGGCGACAAATGTCGTAATAGTAAGTAAGCTTCGGTTTATAGTAGTTTCTATAAAGCCGGTTTAACAGCCGGCTTTTTTATTTCTAAAAAAATTTTAATTCATGGCGTTTTGAAGTTGACGTTGAAGATTTTCAGCTTCCGGATATTTTGGCTTTAATGATAAAGCTTTATTTACCGTCTCGAGAGCCTGCTTATAGTTATTCTGTTTAACATAAACACCGGAAAGATTATACCAAACCTGTGCATCGTTCTTTTCAAATGCTAAACTTTCTTTTAAATATTTTTCTGCTAAATCAAGCTTGTCATTGTACAGGTTTATTGTTCCCAGCCATTTTGCAGTAAAGGCACGAGGTTTTATTTCATAACCCGTTACTAAATATTTATAAGCCCTGTTATAATCTTTAAGAGGAATTAATGCATTAGCCACATAATCATAATATTCAAACACTACCGGATATTGACAAATAAGCACATCCATTTCATCAAGAAAGGAGTCAATATCCTTTATTCCCAGGTAATAGGCAGCTGCTTTTCTATGAGCCTTTTCCCAAATTATTTCATCATTCAGCAATTGTGCAGCAATGGAATCCATTACATTATTAGAATTTAAAATTGCAGAATTTGGTTGTTTATTCTCTGGATTAACAAACGGCCAGTCGTTTTTTAACATTCGTATTCTGAAATCTGCAATGACCGAATCAAGTTTCGTAAAATTAAAATTTGCAATTGTAATGCTATCCTGCTGTTCATCAGTTAATTTAACAGGTTCAGAAGCAGGAAGATAATTCATCTCATTCATTTTCTGGAAATATATTTTTCCTATGAGCTGATATCCTTCAAGCGTTGGATGAAGATGGTCTGTCATCAGGTTATTTCCTGTAATTCCATCAGGACTAACAGATGCGAAGACGGAATCAATATTAATAACCGGGTAATTAAATTTTTTTCCTAATAATTTAATTGTCTGATTTATTTTTTCAGGGGCTCTGAAACGGAGAGCATCCAGATCTTTTGCAAATCTGAATAATGAGTCTGCCTTTTGCCGATTACCTGACCGAAACTCGCTCTTTGCATTATTATAAACCACTTTTGCTTCTGGTAACCGTTTTGATTTTATTGAGACAAATGGATTCTGATCTTTAAGATTTGAGACAAGTGTTGAGAGAATAACAGGCACATTTTTTTCTTTAGCCATCTCAAGAATATCAGTCATATTCCCATCGAACTGCGAAATTCCATCAGCATAGGTATCAGAATCAAGGGTGATATATTGGTCTTTTGCCATCCGCGACATTAAAGTTCCTGTTTTGCCGTTCCCATCATCATCAAAAGTTTTTAAAATATCTTTAATAGTGTTTCTTAAAAGCTCAACGGTTTTAAATTTATTGAGATACAACAAAAGATTAACAAATCCTCTTGATGAACCGAGAGATTCCATAGAACCAACACCCAAAGCACCATAGTATTCGTTATGCCCTGTGTAAATAAGTATTAAATCAGGTTTTTGTTCCAGGACCCCAGGAAATAAATCTCTTATAGCATAAGTGTTTATAGCTGTTAATCCAATATTAACCACTTCTATTTTTGAGGAAGGATAGACCAGTTCGAGTCTCTTTTTCAGGTATTGCGAAAATGATCCAAGAGGTGAGAAAGGATAACCGGCTGCACTGCTTTCCCCAACTATAAAAACTCTAAAGGCATTTGATTTCTTTTCAATATCAAAAAAATCCTGATTTGAGTAAGGAACATTTTTGGTAGTATAAAAATATCTCTTTGCTATTTGAGGATTTAAATAAATTTTATCATCCGTTGCTGAAACCCATTGGCTGTTATCCATTCCATAATTGAAAATTCTTAAACATATTTCTAACAAAATGAAGAAAGTAAAAGGTATGAGAATCAATATTATTCGAAACCATATTGGAATTTTCTTTTTCTCTTTTACAGACTGTGCGGAATTTTGTTTTACTTTATGCGATTTCAATAAAACCTCTTAAAAAACGATAAAAAATAGGAATTATTTTTCCATCATTAAAGTGGAATAAAAATATAATCAATCTATAGTTGATATATATTTTTGGAATTTTTAATAAAGATGAAAAGGTTAGAAAAAAATACAAATCACTAAGTGATTCATTCCTTCTCCCGAAAGTCTGTTTTTATTTTAGAATATATAATGCTGGGTAAATTTTTGTGGCTATAAACAACATAAAAACAAAGCAAAAAATAAAGCTGCTGGATGTGGATTCTCTTAAAAATGCAAAGGTCTGGCAAACCTCCCGACAAATGAAAAAATTGATCCTACGGATATTGAGATTGATTCTTATGGATCATCAATTTATCTTATTGTAGAATAATATTGTTAAATTTTAAATAATTCTAAGAATTTTTATGAACAAATTTTCCATTATACCTGAGTTATGGGAGTTTCTTAAAGTAAGGAAAAAATGGTGGCTTGCACCTATTTTAATTCTTCTTCTACTTCTTGGCGGATTAATAATTCTCACACAGGGTTCCGCACTCGCTCCATTTATTTACACACTCTTTTGATTTTCATTTATGGGTAAAGTGAATAAAGTATCTGTTCCTAAAAAGAAACAAAGGATTCCTTTACCCCATAAACCTCCCAAAATTGAAAAGGAGAAAAAAGTTTATGACCGAAAGAAAGAAAAAGATAAGATCCGAAAAAGACGAGCAAATGGTTAAATGAGGCGTGAATTTTTTTCCCCATTTAATGATCCTCAATTCATTCACTCTTCATCTCCCTTTATTTTTGTAGCAAAAAACTACACACTCTCTTTTTATAACTTCTTTTTTTAACTTAAATATTATTAAGTTTTATTTTAAGGCTATGTTGCTTTGTATTATCTGTGGCTTTATATTTGACACCATTCTTTATCAAAATCTTAATAAAATAAGGCAAACAATGCTTGATAACTTAGATATTAAAATGCTCGACATCCTTCAGCAGAATGCAAGGACAAAGAGAAACCAGCTTGCAGAAGCAGTAGGGTTATCAATTCCCTCTGTTAGTGAGAGACTAAATAAGCTTGAAGAAAATAAGATTATTGAAGGTTATTATGCAAAGTTAAACAGGAAAACTTTTGGCTTCGATATTATGGCTTATATACTTGTATTAATGGATTCTTCAAAACATTATAAAACTTTAATAACGCATGTAGAAAAGAAACCTGAAATACTTGAGTGTCATTCAGTTCTTGGAGAAGGTTCTCATCTTCTGAAAGCAATTGTTAAAAACACTGAAGCCCTCGAAAAATTATTGAGTGAAATACAGGCATGGACAGGAGTAGTTTCAACAAACACTACTTTTGTTCTCTCTACTTTAAAAGATACGACAAGTTTAAACATCTAATAACAAAAAATAAAAAGGAAAACATATGGCAAAAGCTCCTTCACCTGTTGACAATGTCTTAAAGTACCTTAAGACGAATAAGATTGAATTTATTGATCTGAAGTTTATGGATTTTCCCGGTCAGTGGCAGCACTTCACAGTTCCATCATCTCAGCTTGATGCAAAATCCTTTGAGGATGGATTTGGGTTTGACGGTTCATCAATCAGGGGCTGGAAAGCAATTAATGAAAGTGATATGCTTATTATACCTGATCCCGATACTATGTTTTTTGATCCTTTCATTGAAGCTCCGACAATTAGCCTTACCTGCGATGTATATGAACCTGCAACAAAAGAAAAGTATGAAAGATGCCCGAGAAGCATTGCTCAGAAAGCTGCGGCTTATCTTATATCAACAGGTATTGCCGATACTGTTTATTTCGGGCCCGAAGCAGAGTTTTTCATTTTTGATGATGTAAGATTTGATTCATCACCTAACGGCAGTTTTTATTATGTAGATTCAATTGAAGGAAGATGGAACAGCGGACGCGATGAAGGGCCCAACCTTGGTTATAAACCAAGATATAAGGAAGGATATTTCCCGGTTCCTCCAACAGATGCACTTGTTGATCTCCGTAATGAGATGGTTTCTAACCTGATTAAATGCGGAGTTGATGTTGAAGCCCAGCACCATGAAGTTGCAAGCGGCGGCCAGTGTGAAATTGATTTGAGATTTCAACCGCTTCTTAAAGCTGCAGATCAGCTTCTTATGTTTAAATATATAGTGAAGAATACTGCAAAGAAGCATAACAGAACTGTTACCTACATGCCTAAACCAATCTTTGGTGACAATGGAAGTGGTATGCATGTACATACAAGTTTGTGGAAAAAAGGTAAACCACTTTTTGCCGGTTCAGGTTATGCAGGATTGAGTGAGATGGCACTCTATTTTGTTGGTGGGATTTTAAAACACGCTCCTTCTCTTCTTGCATTTACTAATCCTACAACAAACTCTTACAAGAGACTTGTTCCCGGATTTGAAGCCCCTGTAAACCTTGCTTATTCACAAAGGAACAGGAGTGCATCTGTTAGAATACCGATGTATTCAACAAGTCCTAAAGCAAAAAGGATTGAATTCAGATGTCCTGATCCTTCCTGTAATCCATATCTTGCATTCTCAGCTATGCTGATGGCAGGACTTGATGGTATACAAAACAGGATTGATCCTGGCGATCCTTTAGATAAGGATATTTACGATCTTCCACCGGAAGAGTTAGCAAATGTTCCTTCAACGCCAGGCAGCTTGAATGAAGCTTTAAAAGCTTTACAGAATGATCATGAGTACTTGCTAAAGGGAAATGTATTTACAGAAGATGTAATTGAAACCTGGATAAAGTATAAAACCGACAAAGAAATCAAACCAATGGCTCTCCAGCCGCATCCTTATGAGTTTGGTTTGTATTATGATGTGTAAGAGAGTTATTTGAGTGCATTTGTAGAGATACGCCATGGCGTGTCTCTACTCAATATGTTCATTTCAATCTCTTAAACACCACAGCAGTTGCATCATCTTTCCATTTTTCCTTATTACCAAATTCATCCGCAGCCCGGAATATTGCTTTCAGAATCCCTTCTGCATTAAGGTTTTGATTTTGCATTACAACTTTTTTCAGACGCTCAAGATCAAATTCCTTTCCTTTGTTATTCTGCCGTTCAAGTATGCCATCGCTGAATAAAATAAGTATGCTTCCCGGAGGAATATTTATGTAAGACCGATGAAGTTCTATTTCAGGAAGTGCACCAAAGACAATTCCCGTTCCATCAAGATCTGTAATTTTGTTATTGCATAAGATAAAGGGTGAAGGATGCCCTGCATTTACATAAAATAAATTTCCCTTCTCTTCCATCTCAGCATAGAAGAGGGAAACAAATCTTGTTGAGTATGCACTGCGGTATATTACCGAGTTTAGCTTCTTTAATGTATGAACCATCTTCATATGCTTTTCGATCCCCATACGCAGGCCTGTAATTACATCCCGCGCCATAAGTGCAGCAGGAATTCCATGCCCGCTTGCATCACCTATAAAAAATCCAAACTCTTCGCCTCCAAAATGGTAGTAGTCAAAAAAATCTCCTCCTACAAGCTCAGCGGGCTGCGAGTGTCCGGCTATATCATAACCCGGAAGTTTTGGCGGTGATAAAGGCAGAAGACTTTTTTGTATCTGTACTGCCTGCTCAAGCTCGCTTTTAACTGATTCAGAGAATAAACGGTAGTTAAGGACAGAACGTACTGCATTAAGGCAGAACTCAATCTCCTCACGTACCCATCCGCTCTTTAATTCAAATACAAATATCCACCGGTTATCGGGGTTGTTGACGACAATAGCTGCCGGTATTGCGTATTCATTGGAAGATTTGATATCTCCTATGCTGAATGCCGGGTTGTCAAAAATATATGTCTTCGAGTTTAAAATAGATTGTATTGCCTCCGAACTGATGGGGATATTCTTTGCAGTAATTACAATCCCCGGTTTTGAAGGAGCGTAAATTAAAATAAACTCATCTCCGTTCTGCTCATAGATGCGCCCATTGCCAAGATGCAGTTCTTTCCCGAATGTTTTTTCAATCTCTTTAAGTATTGTTAAAAGAAAATCCTTACCCGATTTCTCCTGTCCGATTTTATTTAGCAGTGAATCTAGTTTCCTGTAAAACTCTTTTGGTTCAATCATATTAATTCCTGATAAAATGCAGGTAAAAGATAATCATAACTCTTGAAATACACTCACAGGCTATTGAGTTTGCGCTGAATGATTAGTAACGAAGTTAATATTTTTGGTTTTAATCCGCAGATAACTTATTTTTGTTCATTACTAATGAACAATATCGTTCATTATAAATGAACAAGAGAGAAGTTATTATGATTTTAAAAGAAACTCTGGCAGAAACAGTAAAAGTTCAGAAAGAAATTATTCTGAATTCCGAAATGGGAATAGAAAGAGAAAAATTAAAGGAAATCATGCTTACTCCCGGGATGGCAGCAGTTATCTCAGGTATTCGCAGGGTAGGTAAAAGCACTCTTCTCCGGCAATTGATATCTGGCAATGAGCATTTTAATTACCTGAATTTTGAAGATGTAAGACTATTTGGTTTCACTCTCAAAGACTTCAAAAAGCTTGAAGATGTTTTTTCTTCAGAAAGTGATTTCAATCTTTATTTTTTCGATGAGGTACAGAATATAGAAGAGTGGGAAAGATATGTTCGCACACTTCTGGATAAAAAACTTACCGTTGTGATCACGGGTTCAAATGCTTCGTTGTTGAGCAGAGAACTCGGTTCAAAGCTTACAGGAAGACATCTGAGATTTGAGCTGTTCCCTTTTTCATACAGGGAATTTCTTTCCTTTAAAAAAAACAGGCAGTCTTTACAAAGCTTTGAAGAATATCTCAACAAAGGAGGATTGCCCGAACATCTTAAGCTTGATAATGAAATGGTTCTGCAGGAATTATTCAATGATATTATAGCAAGAGATATTACAGTACGTTACAACCTGAGAAACCCGAAGCTTGTTAAAGAACTTGCGCTGTACCTGCTGTCAAACATAGGAAAGGAGTTCAGCTTTCAAAAACTGAGAAAGATGTATGACCTTGGCAGTGTTAATACTGTCATTTCGCTCATAGGATATTATGAAGATAGTTATCTTCTTTTTACTGTTCCGCAGTTTGATTTTTCTTTAAGAAAACGTTTGGTGAATGCTAAAAAAGTTTATGCGATAGATACAGGTTTAGTACGTGCAAACTCTGCTTCGTTTTCACAGGATAAAGGAAGGATGCTGGAAAATGTTGTGTTTATTCATCTTAAAAGACAGGGACGGGAAGTTTTTTATTTCAAGAAAGATAACGAGTGCGATTTTATCTCCAGAGATGCTGGGAAAAAACTTGAATTATACCAGGTGTGTTTTGAATTGGATGAAGACAATAAAGACCGCGAAATAAACGGTATGCTTTCGGCAATGGATTATACCAGGTCCAAAAACGGAACGATCTTAACACTGAACCAAACCGATGAGCTTGATTTCGATAATAAAAAAATTAATGTAAAACCTGTCTGGCAATGGCTGATGTGAAATACACGAGCTGAAGGATTGAGAAAATAAAAGTGGATTTTGAGGAATGAGTTCTATAAATTTCTGATGGAGGGAAAATGAAAGTAAAAATAGCTAAGCTCACCTCTCAAGGCAGAATAACCATTCCTGTTGAGAGAAGAAAAGAATGCAAGATTAAAGTTGGAACAAGAATTTATTTCCAAGATGGGGGAAAAGGATAAGAGTAACTTTCAAGAAAAGCTAAAAGTGCTTTAATGGTTTTTTAGTTAGAAACAATTTTAAAATGGTTAAGTTTGATTATATATTTATTTAACATTCTTTTAGAATATAAATATGGCTATTCCTGATTACCAAACGTTAATGCTACCAGTTTTAAGTTTTGCTTCCGATGAGAAAGAACACACCATTCATGAAGCTGTAAAATTTCTTGCTGATCATTTTAAATTGACTGAAGAAGAAAAGAAAGAATTGCTGCCAAGTGGGCATCAGGAAGTATTTTTTAATCGTGTAGGTTGGGCAAGGACATATTTGAAAAAAGCTGGATTACTTGAGGCACCAAAACGGGGGATTTTCAAGATTACAGATAGGGGCAAGAAGATCCTAAGATCCAGTCCTTCAGAGATAAATAATAAACTTCTTTCTCAGTTTGATGAGTTTAAAGAATTCAAAACAAGAAGACGAAAACGTGATGAAAACTCTGAGGACATTATAGAACAAATCAAAACACCTGAAGAAGCCTTCGAAATTGCTTATGACAATCTGAGAAATGAATTGGCTAATGAATTACTCGACCATCTTAAAAGATGTGATCCAAGCTTATTTGAGAAAATAGTAATAGAAGTATTAGTGAAAATGGGATATGGTGGTAGCCTAAGAGATGCGGGAAAAGCAATTGGGAAGACAGGCGATGAGGGCATAGATGGGATTATTAAGGAAGATAGATTGGGATTAGATATTATCTATATTCAAGCAAAGAGATGGGATAATACAATTGGAAGACCGGAAATTCAAAAGTTTGCTGGCGCACTTCAAGGACAACGAGCACGAAAAGGTATTTTTATTACAACATCAGACTTTTCTAAAGATGCTTTAGACTTCACATCTAAAATAGACTCTAAGATTATACTTATTGATGGTGAACAATTAGCAGATTATATGATTGATTTTAATGTCGGTGTCGCAGCTACTTCAACTTACGAATTAAAAAAAATTGATTCTGATTATTTCTTAGAAGACTAATGAAATCCTTTCTCCTCAAATCCACTTTCAAAACCGATGATATAATTTCTTACACAGAATTAGTTGCTGCAGAAAACGTCGCATCCTTTGTATGAACACAACCCACCTTTGTCCTAAAGGACTTTGTCGGGCAGGTAAAGCCGAAATGACTGAACCTGGTAACAATTAATTTCTTTTACCCTGTTGACTATTTGCAAACCACAACCTAATTTCCTTTTGGAAAATAACTATATCCATCCACCCATCGAATAAGAGGAAACAGAATGGATCAAATTAAAAAGTTCTCACCTGCAATATTTGCAATAATTATTTTTTGTTTTTTTCTTCCTTTCGTTAATCTGACTTGCAGCGGTCAAACTGTAATGACAATGACCGGAATTCAATTAATTACAGGTGCAGAATATAAACCGCAAGGTATGTTAGATCAGCAGGGGATGTTTGAAAATCAATCCGGGCAGCAATCGGGACAACCCACCACTGATCAGAGTATTGATTCTCAACCAATGGCTCTTTTTGCATTAGTTGCTGCAGTCTTAGCACTGGCACTTAGTTTTGTTAGGAAAAAGCTAATTGCAATTATATGTATGATAGCCTCAGTGTTTGGTGCCGTTTGTTTGCTTCTGTTAAAAGGAAGCCTCGATAGCGATGCATCTATGCAGGGTCAGGGCGTAGTTCAAATTGAATATCAATTCGGTTTTTGGTTTTCATTTTTGCTCTTTGTAATTGGTGCAGTTTTACAGTGGGTTATATTTAAAGAAAAACCCCAGAGTGCAAACATAGTACCTGAACCTCCACCTGCTGTACAATAGATTTTAAGTTAAAAAAATCAATCCCGTATTGCGAATCCAATACGGGATTTTTTATTGATTTCCACTTAGTCTAAAGACAAGTTTTTTCATCAATAAATTTCAGAATTTTCTTTAGTGAAAATTAAGGGTTTGACGCGGTAAATAAAATTAAGAGGGATGGTGATATTTAATTAAACTTTAATCAGAATTAATTCTAATCGTTTTTTATCCTTTCAACAATTATTTCATTATTAGTGCCGATTATACCGCGTACTTCAACCTGCTCACCTGTTTTTATTTTCTTATCAATACGGGTAGAGCTATTAATTTCAAAATCAATGTCATCGAGTTTCCATTTATCGGTCAAGATACCCTGCAGCCGTATTTTCCTTCCGGTTATTGAAGGCGCTTCATTTCCATTTTCATCTTTTGCACCTTGCATTATCCACGCTTCAACTAGTTTGATTTCTTCAGAATTTAAATATGGAGGTCCATCAAAAGGCATTTGCGGAAGAGATTTCCCTTTTATTCTTCTAAGCAGTTCACTAGCAGATGGATTACCGGGAACTATTCTTATTCTTTCATCTCCCCGGAAAATATCATTGTAAGAAGTCAGTATAAACCCTTCGGGTGCGGTTCCCATCTTTCCGTTTTCCATATGACACTTAATACAATGTTTATTGAAAATGCTGTTTACATCAGAGAATAGAATTATATCTTTTTCAGGATCTTTTTTAATTTGAATAATTTCTTCCTGCACAATAATTTCATCTGCATCTTTCGCCCCGGCTTCTATCCAGCTAATAATGATATTAATTTTCTCATCGTTTAGCTTTTCTCTCCCTAAGGGCATTTTAGGTTTACTCAATCCTTTTATTCTTTTAACAAGTTCACTGCCATCAGGATCACCCGGAATAATTACCTTACCATTTTCACTGCCATTCATTACTTCCGAATAAGAGGTTAGATGCAAACCGTTTGGAGCGTCATCTCCCGAATGACATTCAATGCAGTTTTCGTTAAAGATTTGAAATACTTCCTTGAAAGTATTCTCAAATACTGGAATAATTCCAGAATTATTTTCTTCGGGAAATTTGTTTAGACTGAATGAACATATAAGCAGGGATATTCCTATAAAAGATGAATAGAAGAGAAACATTTTTTTCATTTAGTATCCTGAAATTTTACCTATAAGTGAATTGATAGAAGCCAACGGGACATCTTTAATAAATAATCAGCCACTCTTTCCAGACTTCCGGCTTATATCCAACCGTAACTAATCTTGCATTTCTTACAATTGGTGTTTTGAATAATAATGGATCATTCAGCAGCTCTTCTTCAATATCCATAACCATATAAGCAAAGTTTCTTTTAAGAAACTGTTTCCCTTCTTTATCGATCAATTCTTCAACGGGAATAACCTGCTTTATATTTTCGAATTCACCTTTTGAAATACCTTTTTCAGTAAGATCACGGAAGTGAAAAGGTATTCTTCTTTCCTTAAAGAATCTTTCTGCTTTCCTGGTATCATTGCTGTTTTTTGTTCCGAAGATCTGGATGTTCATTTTTAACAGTTATGATATAAATTTTTATTCAACAATTATTAATTTGGAATGTAAATTAGAAACAATAACCGAAAAGGTAAAATAAATTGAAATTAATGATAGTTGTCCTTTTTTCTTTTATCCAATTAAATGCTCAGCAAACTTCAATGGTACCTGAATATTACCAATTAGATAAAACTTTCTCTGATTCACTTTTATCCATTGTTAAGGAATTAGAATTAGATAAAGATTTTGATGTTGGTGAAGATGGAATTGAACAGATATCTTTTGCTGTTATTGATCTTAATGGAGATACTCCTGTGTTAGGCGGAGTTAACTTTGTGAATTTTATTTATCCGGCAAGCGTCTACAAAATGTATGTTGCTGCAGAAGTGCTTCACCAGGTAAGCAATGGAGAGCATTCTTTATATGAGAGTTTTATAGTCAAGTCTCCAAATGATGTTGACTTATCGAAACAAATAGATTCTGATCCACGCCCGTTGCTGAAAGATGGAGATACTGTTACAATAAATTATCTGCTTGATCTGATGATAACAAGAAGTGACAACTCCGCAGCTAATTGTCTTATTGATCTTGCAACGAGACCACGCATAAATGAAATGATGCATCAGTATGGCTGGCAGGGAAGTGAAGTAACAAGAAAATTTCTTAAGCGTAAATTTGAAGATGATGGTTATGCTGAAATAAGAGGAACGGAAACCTGCGCTCTTCATGCAGCAGATTTTATGTATAGGATAGAAACCAACCAGCTTATAAATCCCTGGGTAAGTATGCAGATGAAAGCACTTTTAGGAAGGCAATTAGATAAATCGAAACTTGCACAGGGATTATCAGGAGACGCCATGTTTTACCACAAAACCGGCTGGTGGAGCTTCTGGACAAATGATGTTGGAATTGTTGATGATGGTAAAGTTAAATATATAATTGCCTGCTTTATGCCTGTTGAAGAAGAGAATGCTTTACCAAAGTTTAAGCTTTTATCTTTAAAAGTTTATGAGCTTATTAACTCCAAATTGCAAGATTAAAAAAATTAAGATTGAAAAGATAGATTTCTTAAGAACAATCAATCATTCATTCAAACATACATGCATTCATTTAGAAATCCGTATTGATTTCCTGTGTTCTTTTGGATCTGGGGAAACGGCTTTTAATTCCTGCCTTTGTTACGACGGCTGTGCCTAAAATGTAATCATCATATTTAATAACATATTGACCTTCTTTGTAAGAATCAGTTTTAATTATACCACCTCCCATATAAGTTTTCAGCTCCGCCTGTGATTGAAATTCTATTACGCTGTTTTTTATTTCTCCGCCAAGTATTTGTGCTGCCTGGGTGTTTAAAACTATTTCTCCATTTTTATCTATCGTTCCGAACTTTAATCCGATCCTTTCAAACATGCCGGTGTTATTATCATTCCAATCTGCAGAGATAAAATAAATATCAATACCTTTTAATATGAATTTGTAATGAGAGAATATTTTGGAATCAATATCAAAATAATCGGTAAGATATTTTAATTTCTGGTAAAGATCCTTATGAGTATATGAAATGAGCTTCACATCCTTTTTTGCAAAAGAATATTTCTCAAGACTTTTTGTTTCAACTGTTTTCTTAAGTTTAGCTATAAAGAATCCATCTGTTCCAGCTTCCCAGGGAAAGATTCTTTTTCCTTTTTGTAAATCAGGATTTAATTTTTCTCCTTCAAAGGAAGTTAATCCTTCATGATTACTTACTGGTAATTCAATGTCAATTATTTCAACAGGATATTTTGAAAGCACTTTATTAATAATAAGTTCATTTTCTTCCGCAGTTAAAGTACAGGTTGAATAAACAACTTCGCCGCCAACCTTAAGCATCTTTACTGCTGCTATAAGTAGTCTTAATTGAAGATCAGCCAATACCTGTACTTTCTTTTCATCCCACCATTTTATCACTTCCTCTTTCTTCTGAATAATTCCAAGTCCACTGCAGGGTGCATCAACAAGTATTTTATCAAAATAATTTTCATATATTTTGCTTAGCAGTTCACCTTTCTGATGAATTACTCCTGCATTAACAATGTTCATTCTTTCAATGTTATGGACAAGAGCTTTAAGCCTGCTCAATTGAATTTCATTTGAAATAAGAGTTCCCCTGTTCTTCATCATTTCACCAAGCTGAGTTGTTTTTGAACCGGGTGCGGCACATAAATCCAGGACAAGATCATTTTCATTTGGAGATAACATTAGAGCAGGAATCATTGACGATAAGCTTTGTATGTAATAAAACCCGAGGATATGCTCTAAGGTTTTGCCTGCTAATTCTTCACCCATAGTTACTTTCAGTGCAAAAGGTAAATTAGAAACTATTTCCGTTTCTATTTCATATCTGGTGAAGAGTTTTTTGCGGATGATTTCAGGAGTAGTTTTTAAGGGATTAATCCTTAAATATTGATGAGGTTCTGAATTTATAAAATCAATAAAGTGTGAAAGATTTTTTTCACCGAATAATGAAGAGACATATGATTTAATTTTTTCACCAGGATCAATCACTCGTTCTTATACTCTCACAAGATTTAATTGTTTGAAAATTTCATTAACAACAGATTTAGAATTCTTTTCTTCAGGGAAAGTTTTTTTATAAGCAATCTCAATATCTTTTATTATTGAATCGAGATATGATTCATATATCTGAACGGCTTTCTTCAATTCAACTTCAGAGGATGGAATAAGAATTATTTCAGGAGTATTCCTGTTTGCATAAAGTATAAATTTTGCATTAGGATAGCTATTTACATGTAAAATGGAATTGCCATCCGGAGTTATAATTTCATATTTACCGAAAAACTCTTCACCAATTAATAAAGTTTTGCAGGGCACCTTTAATTCAGAGTAATTTTTTATAGTGATAAAATCCGCGGGAAAATTTTTAATACCATCTGAAGCAAGCTTTGAAACCCATGAACTTATAAACTCTTTTTCGTTCATAAATTCTTTTAGAATTACTCGCCATTCTTTTTAAGAAAGTCTGATATTGCTTTCTTTAAACCCTCAGAATCTTCATATCTTTTAATAGTTATCAATTGAGAGTTGCAGCCGTTTATCATAGCAGATATATTACTTCCTGCTTCTTTATTTGCAAGTGCAAGTATGGGAATTTTCTTCTTATATAATGCATATGCAATTTCAAAACCAACGCCGGTGCTTGCGCCTGATATTTCTGCAATAAGCACTTTACTTTTATCAATCCATTTTATATCACGGTTGAAAATTTCGGAATCGGTTAAAGGAACTACAGGTTTAAAATCCGCGTTCAATTCAGAAAGGGCGGTGTGGCCTAATGAATTAACTTGTTCTACTATTCCAAGGAAAAAATCCTGGTAAGCCTTATCTCCTCTAATAGGGACTGCGCAATAAACTATCATAACTATGAATTTAAGACTTTTTTGTAATAATCCTCGTAATGAGGGACAACTTTATTTGTATCAAATTTTTTTACTGCTCTCTCACGGGCGTTCTGAGAGAAGATCTTGTATTTTTTTTCATTTGTAAGAAGTTCAATAGCATATTTAGCCATCCTTGAAATGTCTCCGATTTCTGCAATGAATCCGGATTCATTGTGCCCGACCAATTCCGGTAAACCACCGACACTTGAGCTTACAACCGGAAGACCGCACGCCATTGCTTCAAGAGCAGAAAGACCAAAACTTTCAGATTGTGAAGGTATCAGGAAAATATCGGATGCACTGAGAATTTCTACTAATCCCTCCTGCTTTCCTAAAAATTTTACTTTATCTATAAGGTTTAATTGTCTAACCAGTCTCTCACATTCGGATCTGTCAGGTCCATCTCCCACAAGAATTAATTTGGATGGTACTTCTTTTTGAACAATGTCAAAAATTTTTATAGCGTCAGTTACACGTTTAACAGGTCTGAAATTAGAAGTATGAACAAGAATCTTTTCACCTCTTGATGCAATATTTTTTCTGAATGAGCAATCAATATTTGGTTTAAATAATTCTGTATCTACAAAATTAGGAATTACAACAATATCTTTATCAATATCATAATTAGTCAATGTTTTTTCCTTCAGAAATCTTGAAACTGCAGTAACTCCATCGCTCTTTTCTATGCTGAATTTAACAAGAGGAAGGAAAGATGGCTCAAGACCTACAAGAGTAATATCGGTTCCATGAAG
>MHAF01000087.1 GCA_001802865.1 Ignavibacteria bacterium RBG_16_34_14 | reverse complement strand
TTAAAACAGGTTTGGCAGGAATTTCGAACGGTGGCTGGAAAAGTTTCAGCAAAATTTCATCATCGAAGTTTTCTAAGATTTCTTTACCACCGTAAAGCTCTTCAACGCTTCCTATCCTGTCCGTTGTATAATCTTCAGCAATGATGCCTAAAGCTTTTGCTTTCATCCTGAGGTTAACATCCTTTGTTACAAGAATTACTTTACTTCTGTTTCTGTTCTTCTTATTCCACTCCAGAGCAACAGAGAGTATCCTGTTGTCAGCAGAATCTTCTCTGAAAATATCTTTTATTTCGGGAGCTAAACCACGGGCAATTGCAACTCTTACTTTCCCTTTTCCTTTTCCCAAAGAAACTCCGCCATTAAAAATTGCCGTCCCTGTAATTGAGTCAAGAGTTCTTGCAAACTCACGAGCATTAAGGTTTATTACCTGGCTTCCTCTTTTAAAATGATCGAGTTCTTCAATAACTGTCAGGGGAATAACAACATCATTTTCCTGGAATTGGTGAATTGAAGAGGCATCGTGCAGAATTACATTTGTATCCAGGATAAAAGATTTCGGCGCTTTGTTTAGTTTCATATAGCTGTTAGTTGATTAATTTGTGGAAAATAAAAACGATAATTTTCGGAACGCAGGAGTTTAGAGGATCTTGGATGTAAAAAATTTTCAATTATTAATAAAAATTACTAATGCAAAAATTTCTGCTGCCGATATATAATTTTTTATTTGGTCAAATTAAAGTCACTTAAAGTAATTATCCTTATTCTTTTATAAGGGATAATCTCTACCGTGTTATATTGCTGCCGTTGTATATCGTATTATAAAGGGAAGGAAAATTTAATGGTTAATTTTTCTGCAAGATATTTATCATACAGATAAACAAATATCGAAACAACCGACATAATTCCAATAAACCAGATGACTGAATGTATAAGGCTTTGAGTTTTATAAACTGAGGTTGCTATATTACCGATTACGAGCCACTGAAAAACATAAACTGCGGTAACATTCTTCCCTAACCAGGTAAGATACTTCCATAAAATATTATTACCGGCTTTTTGCAAGAGAAAGTTTAAACAAAAAATCCAGATAACAAGAAAAGCAAAAACCCATAACACAAAAACTTCATTATGATGATAATATGACTGAAGGTCATGCGAAATATTAAGTCCATATTCCAAAGTGAATAAAATTATTATTCCCGATATTATGATAACGGTAATCTTAAGTTTACTATTCAAAAAATATGAATACTCTTTTGAAATAATTGAAAAGATGAATCCAGCCAAAGGATAAATGAACCAGGGGAAGAATGGAAAATATGACCATTCAACTCGCCCGTAAAAAAATGCCTGTATATAGGTTAGAGGAGATTCAGGATTATTTGAAAGATCGGGTAACAGGTGAGATAAAAATAATATTAATGGAATAGCAACAATATATGGAATGAGATTTTTATTAAATATTTTTTTAAGAAAAGCCAGAGCTATAACGCTTAATCCTGCTAGGGGTAGAATATCTGCTCCGAAAACATAATGCCAAGGATTGATATCAAGCTCTCCGTTATAAATTCTAATCAGAAGATGAAGGTTAAGCCCGATATTAAGTATCAGCCCTCCAATGATCAGCGTAAGTCCACGTTTAGAATTCTCAGCCCAGCTTTTTTTTGATAAATAAACAAAATATCCCATCACTGCCATAAATACAGGTGCACAAGATGGACCGCCAACAAAGAGAGAAATTTTTCCAACAGCACTTTTAAAAATTTCCTGCTCTGCAAACAGTTCAATTACATGAACCTGCACCATGAAAACAATTGCAAGTCCTTTCGCAAGATCGGCAGTCCTGTTCCTCTCTTTTGTTTTTATTGACGAATCTACTGTTGATTTGTTCACAGAAATAATGCTGCTCTCACACCTGCTATATAATAATCTATTTTGAATGATGTGAACTTTGTATGCTGGTAAGCAAGGATAAATTTAAAATCTTCTTTAGGACTTAAATCGGTTTGTACAAAAAGCTGGTACTTCTGTGTATCATCCTGGTTGAAGATCGTAAGAAGATCAGTATCGAAGTAATATGCTCTTTCACCAGCGAAGCCTCCAACTTTTAAAAGGATTTCCGGTGAAATTAAGTAGTGTATTCTTAATGCTGCTGAAAAAAGATTTCTTCCATCATATAATTTTGTATATGATGGTTTTATGGATATGAAAAAATCATAAGATAAAATTTTATCTAAACGAAAAGTAAACTGATCCGCAATCTGTTTTTTATATCCGATTTGATTTAAATGTGTGTATGAAGCACCAAAATAAAAATCATCAATATAATAAATCACGTCTAAAGAGTAGAGGTTCGTGAAATCTGCTGCCTCGAATGGAAGTGGCAGAAATGTAAAATCACCTTTGTAGTGTGAATAAGTAAATTTAAAATAGAAAGGCAGAGCTTCTGCAATTACTCCAACAAGAAAAGCCTGTTGAAGATAATCCCAATTCTTATTGTGAATACTTAGGTTTTCATAGTGGTTTATGAGATATAAATTGTTGGAAAGCTGCAGAGTATTATAAAAAGCAAATGATTGTGATTCACTACCAAAGTTGTAATCACCATATGTATAATAAAATGAAGGACCTACAAGGGTTGAATCTGCTTTAATATTTTCTAATGAAAAAAGAAAGAATAGAACGACAAGGGTGAAATTAATTTTTTCTATCATTTAATTTGGTTAATTAGTATCTACTTATTTTATCTGTCCTTAACCTCACCTAAATCCTCTCCTTATTAAGGAGAGGACTTTTAAAAACACTGCTTTCCCTCTCCTTGATAAGGAGAGGGACAAAGGGTGAGGTTAAATTCTTTTTATTTAATTAAGTCCAAACCTTCTTTTGCAAGCTTGTCGTTAGGACTAAGCATTAGTGCATTGGTTAACAGCTCCTTAGCTTTTACCTTATCACCGAAATAATAATAAGTCCATCCTAAAGAGAGATTTGGCTCGTATTCTCCCGGGTAAGAAGTATGAACTGTCTCAAGATATTTCTTTGCATTCTGATAATCTTTATTACTAAGATAAATCTGTCCTAATCTTAAATTGGCAGTGTAATTGTTTTTATCCATACGAAGAACATTTTCATACTGAACTTTAACTTCACTCCACTTTTCCTGGGCTGCATATGGTAATGTAAGTCCAAGCAATGGTTCAATTGAAAATTGCTCAAGATTTTTCGCAATGTTGTAATACTTAATTGAATTAGTGTAATCCTTATTAAGATAATATAGCCATCCAAGCCGCATGTTAAACAGGTAATCATTCTTATTCGCTTCATAAGAAGAAGTCAATGGTTCAAGAGCCTTCTTATAGTTATTCTCTTTTTCGTAGCTTAAAGACTTATTGAATACATCCACTTTCGTATCATAATCCTGAGAAAGGATGTTCACTGCAAATACAGAAATAATTGCTATGATAATTACAGCTGTTATTGCTATATATTGTTTCCCCGCATTATGAAATTTTATTTCACTAAAATTCATTGAACGGAATTTCACTTTGTTCAACATTTTTTTCCTCCATCATACTGTTTGCTGCTGAAAAAATTAATTTATTGCCTGATTTTATTTTGAATTCCTTAATAAAACCTTCATGACTAATAGATACTTCCCCTTCCATAATTTTCATATAGAAGGAAAATATAGAGATGCCTTTGGCTTCAATTTTATTTATGAATCTGAAATCTTCTTCATCTACTGTTTCTTTAAACTCAAAGCTGCCTTTTACTGAGATAAAATTTCTGTAGAATAGAAATAGTTCAGATAAATATCTCACTAAACTGTTACGCATAAGATTAATTGAATACTCATCATTCCACTTTAGATTTTTATGATAACAGAATGGAACCCTCATTGCGGTAAGATAAAAGTAGTATAAAGCAGACTTTTTATCACCAATGTACGTTGTGAAATGTAAAACCTTATCTGTAATATAAACACCTGCAGTATCACCAAGAGAAGATTCAATATAGAGCTCATTGTTCATATTTATTTTTACTTCCCATTCCTCTTTAAATTCTTTCTCATAAAGTTTACAGTTAAATTTCAATTTATCACCCAGTCTGAATCCCATTGCATTTTTTATCTCCTGGTGAACATCAATATTCTGAACTTGTGAGCCTTCCTCAGGATAATCAAATGTTTTTAAAGTAACCTCCCCATCTTTTTTCTCAAGGTAATGCGCAAAGGGAAACTTAAGTGTTTTATCACCCAGTTTATCCGTTAACTGGTATTGAAAATGAAGATGAGGGACCGGTGAGCGTCCGCTGCTTCCGCATTGAGCTACGATCTCTCCCTTTTTAACTTTGTCTCCCATACTAACTTTAGCTGAGCCTGATTCGAGATGTGATAAGGCACTGAACAATCCATATTCATGTTTAAGAATAATTGTATTACCCCAGTTCTTTTGAAGATAAACATCCCCAATTTTGTTGTTTGGTATTCCATCAACAACTTTAATAACTTCTCCCTCAAGAGGAGCAGATACCGGCAGTTTAAAACAGTAATAATCGCTCAACTCTTTTCCTTCACCGGTACATTCAAAACCATCGTCATCCTTAACAACAAAATCCAATGCATATTTCCAGTTTTCTTTGTGAGTATGCTGTCCATCGAAACCTTGAGGAACAAACCATTCACCAAGAAAGGGAAGTTCAGGAAAGATGAACTTGAACTTATCGAATCTTGCTCTTCTTCTCTGGTGATAATAGAAATTCTCTTCAGGCGACCCTGGTTTAAAATAAAGGAGAGTGAGATCAGTATTTTCTTTTCTGAACTTTAAACTGTAAATAGTTGAAAGAACAATAAAGTTGAAAGGAAGTACAAACACCGGCAAGTTTGTTCCTGCAAAAAGTCTTATAAAAAACCCGGTAATAATAACAACCATCAGAACAGAAATTATCACAAGCAAAATACTTTTTCTTGAAGGAATTATGAGACTTCCACCGAGAGCAAATGCAGCTAAGATTGAATTAAATCCAAACAGGATAACATAATCAGTATGCATACCGGGCAGAATCAGATCAAGATAAAAAAGACAAAGGGTAAATGAGAAGATGCTAAGAAGAAAAAGAACACGTGAAAATAACAATATCGCAAGAGCTATAATTATTCCTGAAGCAATATTTGGTTGAAAAATTATTAAAGATAGTGAACGCAGGTAATCAGAAACATAAACAGGCAATGATGTGGAAATTATTTCTTCGCTTGAACCAAAAAAACCCGGCTTAATAAAATCATAGTTTGAAAGAAAAATTATAAAGATATAAAGCGAGATTATAAATGGCAGACTTAAGCCTGGCAGATTGAAGGTTATGGCCATATGATTTTCCAATACAGCCGAAATAAAAAATGTTATGATGATAAAGATGAGAATAATAGATAAGAGAAAGGGATCAACATTAAAATAAAATGATGTCCCGGCTCCAAATAAAATTCCATTGAAGCCGTAAAAACCACTCCTGATCTTATCAGTATCGAATTTAAGTATGACTGCCGCTGCATTTGATAATGCAACGCCAAGCAGAGCCATAATTCCCAGCTGAGGTGTAACAAAACTGGCAATTATTATTAATACTCCAAACCATCTTTTGTTTGAAAAAAATATCTGTGCATAAGAGTAAAAGATTGAATCAGTAAAGAACTTCATTTTTTTATTTCTTTAGCTTTGCAGGAATAATTTCTCTTTCAGAAACATATTCAAGCGTTTCAGCTTTTCGTATTAGTTCAACCGATCCATCTTCCATTATCATAACAACATTTGGGCGCATAGAAATAAATTGCATCCACTGGCTGTTATTGTAAGCTCCGGTGTAATCTATTACCAATTGCTCACCTCTTTTAAGAGGAGGAAGAAGTATACCTTCTCTAATAACATCAATATTCATGCACAATGGTCCATAGATAGTTGTGTCTTCTGTATGAAACCCATTCTCTTGTGCAGGTGTTATTTTATGTTTATACCAGAAACTTGTGAATAGAAGATTGACTCCAGCATCTACAATTACTGCCCTTCTTCCATCGCTTAATCTTTTATTTGCAATAACAGTAGTTATTAACGATCCGGCATCATCAACAAGAATGCGCCCCGTTTCAAGTATAAGCATCGGGAGTTCCTCGCCCTTATAAGGAAGCTCAAATAAACCTGAAGCAATAGCATCTGCAAATTGTTCCAAAGAAGGAATAACTTCTTCGGCAGGAAGATACTGGCCTATAAGAGTATTGTGAGAAGCGAACCCTCCACCCATATCAATATATTCCAAAAGGATATTATACTCCTGCCTTATGCTTTTAGCAAGTGCAGCAAGTTTAGATGCGGCAACTCGATAAGCTTCGGCCGACATTATATAAGTGCCGATGTGTGTATGAAGACCGATAAGATGCAAATTTTTTGAGGAGAGAATTCGCCTAATTGCCTGCCAGGCTTCGCCGTTCTCATAATTAAAACCAAATCTATCCCATTTAGGATAAACTCCCACATCCATATTTACTCTGATTGCAACTTTCGCCTTTTGTCCATTGGTTTCAGAAAGTTCTATGAGATCATATAGCTCATCAAAATGATCAATATGGATTCTTGCCTCTTCCTTAATTGCTTTGAGCAGCGCAGGTTTGCTTTTGTAAGGTCCGTTAAAAATAATGTTACTGCCTTTAACACCAAGCTTGCGTGCTTTATTATATTCAAATTCACTTACTACTTCAGCCCAGGAATTTTCCTGGTGGAATATTGAACAAACCGCATCGAGATAATTGGTTTTATATGACCAGGCAAATTGAACATTCGGATATCTGTTTTTAAAAATTCTGTAAGCATTTCTCTGGTTCTCTCTTATCTTCTTCTCCGACATTACAAACAAAGGTGAATCATATTTTTCAACTAATTCTTTTACAAGAACCCCATCTATTTCACTTTTGGGAGATGAAATGTTTCTGCTACCATATTTGTTCATCAAGCCGGAGTAATGTTTGGTTATAATAGGTCTTTCGTATCTCTTTTTTACTTTCTCCATTCGATCTCTCCAAAAGTTGTTATTTTTTCAAATGTTTTTATATCGCTGATAAGATCCCATGAACTCCTGACGAAAATAGTTCCGATCTTATAACCACTAAATGGCTTAACATCTTCACCAAGTGTAAGTCTTATCATTGCATAAGGAAGGTTTTGCCCGGCAACAGGGGCTAAATATGTCCACGCAGGAAATCGTGGATTTATTTCAAGCAGATAGTATTCACCAGTTTCAGCAGATTTAATAAACTCAAGTTCTATTCCGCTGCGCCATTTTGTTTTTTCAATTACTATGCGGGAAAGTTCGAGAAACCTGTTATCATCTATAGTTATTCCTGCCCAACCTTTACCCTTATCAGTAATATAGAGTTTCCTCATTGCAACTGCACCAGTCATTTCTCCTGTACCATTACCAAGTGCAGCAACATTAAACTCGTCTCCCCTTAAAAATTCCTGGATAATGATGGGAAAGCCCCATTTCATTCTCACTTTATTGAATGCATTTTTTACTTCTTCAAAATTATTTGCGATATGAGCATCATAAAAAATCCCTTTAACCACAACAGGATAGTTAAACTCCTTCGGTATTGAATATAGATCCTGTAAAGAGTTTGCAAGAATATTTTTTGGTGCTTTAATCCCATTCGATTCACAAAATCTGAACAAAACATCTTTTGCACGGATATTTAATTGTTCTACAGTCGGAAGAAATGTTTTTATACCGAGACTGTTAAGTTTACCTTCAAGCTTTACAAAACCATAAAGTTCAGAATCGAGAGTAGGAATGATGATATCTATTTTTTCTCTTTCATGAATTGCCCTAATCCTGTCATACAATTCATTTAATCCACCTGACGGATATGGAATCATATAACATGCTGAAGTTATATTCTCCATATAAATACCGGGATCGAGCGAATCATAAAATAGTCCGATTATTTCAGCATTAAGATCTTTGGCTTCTTTCAAACAGCGAATAACCGGAACACCCGGACCGGGATTATCGGTGGCATTCAAACCTGTTACTGCAATTTTCATTCTTCTTTTATCAAAGTATATTTCTGAAGTTGAGCAACAAAATCGCTAAAGTCTTTCTCAAAAGATGACTTGTCAATGTCATATTCATCGAGTATGTATTTGAAAACCTCTTCTTCTGTTCCTCCCTTCTGAAGCATCTGGAATATTTCTTTACCAATTTTGTTCAGATTGAAAGTTTCTCCGGTTGATGGCATGAATAAGAACCCGGAATCACTTATGGCAATGGTATCAGGAACAATATATTTTCTCATGATTTGTTTTTTCAATAATTTTTAGAAATCTATTTCAGAAGAATCATCTTCTTAATGGATGTTGCATTTCCTGCTCTCAACTGATACATGTAAACACCAGTAGATTGTCGGATGCCCGAGTCATTGGTTCCATCCCATATAATTTCATGACTTCCGGATTCCTTGTACTCATTCAAGAGAGTTTTAATCTTATTTCCAAGGATATCATAAATGATAATTGTAACAGACTGAGATTCATTCAAACTAAATTGAATTGTGGTTGAGGGATTGAATGGATTGGGATAGTTTTGCATTAATTTAAATCCTGCTGGTGAGCCCTCATCATTAATACCAGTGGATCCTGTGCTATAAATTTCATAAACATAATTAATGAAAGAAGGATAATCGTATCGAATTACTATACAATCAAGTGCCCCGTCATTATTAACATCTGCAAAAACAGGGTAAGAGTAATAGTATGCCGGATCGTTCTTTTCAAAGATAACATTACCACTTGTAATATCGAAAATTTTAAAAGACTGACGATACGGAGAATTGCCATAGCATGAGAGAACATAAAAGTCTGCGTAGTTATTATTATTCATATCCTGAGTTAAAGAATAGATCTGAATTCCTGCTAATCTTTCTGCATCGTTAAAACTGTAAGTGAATTCCGGAGTTTGAGAAAATCCTTCATTCATTATGTTAAATTGTAAGCTGTCGATAGTATAAAATCGCATTTTCCATAAATCACCATTCTTCTCAAAATTTACCCAGCCGGATAATATATCATAAGAAATTGCAAAGGATGTCCAGGTATTTTGCCATTGTGAAAATAAAATTTGGGGAAAAGAGATTATTAGAGCAAGGAACAAAAAATTTTTCACGCAAAACCTCCGGCTAAAAATTTTTTATAAATAACTATCTTAATATGTCTAACGAAATGAACCAGGCTGAAAATTTTTTCTATGACACAAATAAGGTCAAAATTCAAATTATATACCACCAAAATAGAGTTTATAACCTGAATATTTGAACTATAATGATTTAAAATTCTCATTTGAGGGAAAAGTAATGTTTAGATGAATTTTTTTTTCCATTACTGAGAATAGGAACAGCAGGTATTTTGAATAATGTTTTTTACTATTAAGTAAATTGAATCTGTACTCTCAATACTTTATATTTAAACCTCAAAACGGAATGAGATGACCAGAAGAAAAAAGTTTTTAATATTCACTTTAAATATAATTTTTAATGAGTAGCCGCTCTTGAGTGGCTATTTTTTTGCTATGATGATATGATCAAAGAAAGAAGAGTAATGGAAAAGAAAAAAACTGCAAGGTTGATTCTTGAGGATGGAACAATATTCATAGGCTATAGTTTTGCTTATGATGGAAACGCAAATGGCGAAGTTGTTTTTAACACTGGCATGGTCGGTTATCCTGAAACAATAAGTGATCCATCATACAGGGGACAGATTCTGGTATTCACCTTTCCTCTTATTGGCAACTATGGCATTCCTGGTAATGAACGAATAAATGGGATGTACAAAAATTTTGAATCGGAATCAATTCATATACGAGCATTAATAGTTTCAGATTATTCAGAAGAATATTCCCACTGGAGCGCTAAAAAATCTTTGGGCGAATGGCTGAAGGAAAATAAAATTCCAGGTATTAGTGGAATTGATACAAGGATGCTTACAAGAAAACTCCGTGATAAAGGAACAATGCTTGGCAAAATAATTATTGATGAAAATGAAAAGATAAATTTTGAAGATCCAAATGCAAATGATTTGGTCAGTGAGGTGTGTACAAAGGAACCGATACTTTATAACGGAGGGAAAAAAAGAGTTGTACTTGTAGACTGCGGAACAAAGAACAATATCATTCAGGCTTTTCTTGGAAGAAAGATTTCAGTTAAAAGAGTTCCTTATGATTATGATTTTGCAAACGAACACTGTGACGGAATCATTCTATCAAATGGTCCTGGAGATCCAAAAATGAATAAGAAAACAATTGAAAATACAAAACTTGCAATGGAAAAAAATATCCCGATACTTGGGATTTGTCTTGGTTCGCAGATACTTGCACTGGCTGCCGGTGCAGATACTTATAAATTAAAATATGGACACCGTGGTCATAATCAGCCCTGTAATGAAATGGGAACTAAGAGATGTTATATTACCTCCCAAAACCATGGTTACGCTGTTGATGCAAATACTTTACCTGAAGACTGGAGACAATGGTTTGTAAATGATAATGATGGTACAAATGAAGGTTTGTTTCATATTTCTAAACCTTTTTTTGCTGCACAGTTTCACCCTGAAGCTTCTCCGGGTCCGGATGATACTGAATTTATATTTGACATTTTTGTTCGGGCTATTCAGTAATAAATTGCAGAATGAGATTCATCTTGCTTTATGATAAAAAACTCTCTGTGTTAAAGCTGAGAAAACAAAAAAATTTTCATTTAAGATATGTTTAAAACAATTAAACCTAAAAAAGTTTTAATACTTGGTTCAGGAGCTTTACAAATCGGGCAAGCTGGAGAATTTGATTACTCTGGCAGCCAGGCAATAAAAGCTTTGAAGGAAGATGGAATAATTTCGGTTCTCATTAATCCCAACATTGCAACAATACAAACTTCAGAAAACTTTGCAGAAAAAGTCTACTTTATTCCCATTAAAGCCGACTTCGTAAAGAAAGTAATTGAGAAAGAACAACCCGATAGTATACTTCTTCAGTTTGGAGGACAAACTGCATTAAATGTAGGGGTTGAACTTTATGAAAATGGAATTTTGGAAAAACATAACATCCGTGTGTTGGGAACTCCAATAGAAGCAATACAGGATACAGAAGATAGATTGAAGTTTACAAACAAATGTTCTGAAATAGGGCTTAAGGTTGCTGTAAGTAAAATAGCGACAAACGTTAATGAAGCAGTTTCTGCTGCTGAAGAAATAAGCTATCCGGTAATGGTAAGAATTGCTTACGCTCTCGGTGGTTTAGGTTCAGGAATTGTAAACAATAAAGAAGAACTTATTGAAAAAGCCAGGAGAGCATTCTCATTTACAAAACAGATTTTACTTGAAGAATCTTTATACGGCTGGAAAGAAGTCGAATATGAAATTGTAAGGGACACGCACAATAACTGTATCACAATTTGTTCGATGGAAAATATTGATCCTATGGGAATACACACTGGGGATAGTGTTGTTATTGCACCTGTCCAAACTCTCTCTGCAAAAGAAAATTTCAAACTCCGTTCAATAGGAATAAAATTAATTCGCCATCTTGGAGTTATTGGTGAATGTAATATTCAATATGCCCTTGATCCAAATTCTGATGATTACAGGATTATTGAAGTTAATGCACGTTTAAGCAGAAGCTCAGCTCTTGCATCAAAAGCTACAGGTTATCCTCTTGCTTTCATAGCTACAAAACTTGCATTAGGTTATGCTCTTAATGAAGTCCAGAATATAATTACCAAAGAAACTTCGGCTTGCTTTGAACCAGCACTCGATTATGTTGCTTTAAAATTTCCCAGGTGGGATCTCCAGAAATTCCAGCAGGTCAGTACTCAGCTTGGATCAGAAATGAAATCTGTTGGAGAGGTAATGTCTCTTGGGAGAAGTTTTGAAGAGGTTATGCAAAAAGCTATAAGAATGCTGGATGTTGGAATGAAAGGCTTTGTTACCAATGATTTGAAATTCGAAAACCTGGAAAAAGAATTATCGGAACCAACAGATAAAAGAATGTTTGCTATAGCGGAGGCTCTTCAGTGTGGATATTCAATAGATAAAATTTACGAGCTTACAAAGATTACTAAATGGTTCCTCTTCAAAATGAAGAATATCATAGAAACAGAAAAAAAAATAAGAGATTTTGGGAACCATCCCTTTGGTCGGGGAAAACCTTATGAAATAACTGAAGACCTGATGAAAGAAGCAAAGCAAAATGGCTTTTCAGATTTGCAGATTGCTATGCTTACAGGTTCAGAAGAGATGTCAATAAGAAGTTTGAGAAAAAAACTAAATACTCTTCCTGTTGTAAAACAGATTGACACACTTGCAGCTGAATTTCCTGCACAAACAAATTATCTCTATATAACTTACCATGGTGATGAAAATGATATCGAAGCTGGTGATAAAAACCAGATAATTGTATTGGGTGGAGGCCCTTACCGCATTGGTTCTTCTGTTGAGTTTGACTGGTGCTGCGTTAATGCTGTAATGGCAATTAACAAAGCTAATTCTAAATCAATAATGATAAACTGTAACCCGGAAACGGTAAGCACTGATTATGATATCTGTGATAAACTTTACTTTGAACAGCTTACATTAGAAAGAGTTCTTGATATATATGAATTAGAAAATCCAGAAGGAATAATTATTTCTATGGGCGGACAAACTCCAAATACTCTTGCACTAAAACTGCATAACTTTGGAGCCAGAATTCTCGGTACAAGTCCGGTACAGATTGATAATGCAGAAAGCCGGCATAAGTTTTCAAAAATACTTGACAGCCTCGGTGTAGATCAACCGGAGTGGAAAGAACTTACAAATCTTGAGGAAGCAAAAATATTTGCAGATAAAGTTAAATATCCAGTTTTAATAAGACCAAGTTATGTGCTGAGCGGTGCTGCTATGAGCATTGTTCTTACAGAGGATGAACTCGAAGAATATCTCCGCAAAGCAACTGAACTTAACAAAGAACATCCGGTTGTAATAAGCAAATTTATTACCGATGCTAAAGAGATCGAAGTGGATGCCGTTGCAAACAGCGGCGAACTCTTTTGCTATGCTATTGCTGAACATGTTGAAAATGCGGGAGTTCATTCGGGTGATGCTACAATTGTTTTGCCTCCTCAAAGAACGTATCTTGAAACGATGAGAAGAGTTAAGATCATAACTAAAGAAATTGCAAAGGCATTTGAGATAACCGGACCCTTTAATATTCAATTTATTGCAAAGGATAATGATGTAAAAGTTATTGAATGCAATCTTCGTGCTTCCAGAAGTTTTCCATTCGTCTCCAAAACATTAAAAATAAATTTTATTGAGATTGCAACCAGACTAATGCTTGGTGAAAAGGTACCAAAGATTCACAAGTCTTCATTTGATGTTGATTATGTAGGTGTTAAAGCTTCGCAGTTTTCATTTACAAGATTAAAGGGTTCCGATCCTGTAACAGGAGTTGAAATGTCTTCTACAGGAGAAGTTGCATGCCTTGGTGATGATTTTAACGAAGCATTTTTGAAAAGTCTTATTTCTACAGGCTACAGAATCCCCAAAAATGCAATTATGCTTTCTACAGGCGTAGTAAAAAATAAAACAGAATTGATTGATGAATTAATCTTCATGCAAAAACAGGGGACAAAATTTTATGGAACAAAAGGTACTGCCGATTTTTACAGGCAGAATGGTATCGAGGTGGAAGCACTTTACAGGTCTTTTGAGAATAAAGAACCTTCAATACTTACTTATATGACTGAAGGAAAGATTGATATGGTAATAAACATTCCCAAAACATCTGAAAAAATTGAACTTGATAATGACTATTTAATAAGAAGAAAGGCAATTGATCTGAATATTCCTTTGTTCACCAACGTTCAGTTTGCAAAAAGATTTTTTAAGGCATTAAAGCATTATACTGAAGATGGACTTAATGTTAAAAGCTGGGATGAGTATAATTAAGAGCAGTTCGGGTATAGATCAGGGTTAGACTTGAACCTAAGATTTCTTTCCATATTTGTAAAAAGGGATAATCCAAAAAATAAGAATTAAAGTTAATCCTATATAAGAAGAGCCATCCCGGAATAAAGGTGAATGAATATGATAATCAAATACTTCCGCAGTTTTCTCATCAATAAACATTGCTTTAAGTGAAATTGTTTCTGATGTTTTCAGGTTTATTTTTTTTAATTCAATATCTTCATTTGCAAATGTTTTAATAATTCCGGTCCCATTTTCAAACCTGTAAGGCCGTTTGTCAATCTCAAAATACTTTCCAGGTCTTTCATTTACATTTTTAAGTGTCTTTATGAAATGATTATTTGCTTCAAGCGGCTGATTTAAGAGAAATGGTGGAAGAAGGAAATAGATCAAAACAAAAGAAATAAGTATTAACCATCGTTTGAGTTTTTTTAATTCTAGATTTAATGGGAAAATAATTCCTTTCTTATAGGTTATAAGAAAATAAATTAATCCAAATAATGTTATCAAATAAATTGGAATACTTTCATTCCAGAATAGATTGAAGTTCAGCAATTCCCACTTAAAAGGTGCAAACAGGTGAACTCCATTTGCCCACTTTATTTCAAGTGAATCAAGAAGAAGATGAATTAAGCATCCGAGAGCTAAGATTGAAAATGTCTTTAAATATTCTTTAGATAAAGATGCCAGAGCCAGGCTTATAACTAAACCAAATAATAATGTGGATTGAACAGTTATGTAAAGATTCAGATCATAAAGATTAATTCCCGGAATTTTTCTTAATATTCTTTGCAATATCCAGGACAAATCTGGAAGAATGCCGCCAACATAAATCCATTTTAAATCTGCAGCAGTTATAACAGAACGTGTTGCTAAGCCGGCAACACCTAAATGAGCAAGTGTATTAGGCAAATGATGTTAAGATTTCTAAAATTAAATTGATAAACATATTCAGAATTATTTTAAACCTTAGAATTCATATTTAAGGAACTAACTGCTTTCCTTCTTTATCCAGAACATAAAGTGCATTAACCGGGCAGACAGAACATGCTTCGATTATTATATCTTTTTCAGTATCAAAAGCATGATTTACAAAAGAACAAATCCTTTCATCATCTAATTCAAAAACATCAGGGGCAACTTTAATGCAGTTTGCCGTACTTATACATGTTGTACGATCAATTTTTATTATCAGTTCTGAAATTTCTCTTTCTTTAGTATCACTCATAACTTAATCCTGTATGAATTTCTTCAATAGCTAAATTAAACCATTCTCTTTTAAAATAAAAAGACCAAGCGTCATTGTTACAACTGAAGCAAGAGTAGTTAACAAAAGTATATTTGCGGCAAGCTT
>MHAF01000086.1:1456-6613 GCA_001802865.1 Ignavibacteria bacterium RBG_16_34_14 | reverse complement strand
ACATTTACGTTTGATTCATCTGCAGAGACAGATGGGTTGTATGAGTCCGAGGGATTATTTGTAAGCCTTGTATCTGAATCCCAGGTAAATCCTTTGTCTGTCGAACGTTTGTAATAAATCTCCCAGTTGCCATCACGCCCCTCTCCCCAAACAACATTCACAAGCGACTCATATACTGATAAGGAGGGATAGTTAGATGGTGATGTATTAAATGTCAATTGAACATCTGCTTCCCAGGTTAGACCATTGTCGCTCGAATGTTTAAAGTAAATTTCCTTGTTTAAATCACGATTGTCAAACCAGACTGCATACACATCTGAACCATAGGCTGCAATTGAAGGGAAATCCATACTGGCATTTGTATTTGTTAATTGTATGTCGGCCTGCCAGTTTGCCCCACCATCAGTTGAGCGTTTATAAAATATTTCATTGTTGCCATCACGATTATCGGACCAGACAACATGAACAAAATTGCCACTTGCAGCAATGCACCAGGCATTATTAAAAGATGTTGTTGACCAGCCAGGATCATTTGTTAGCCGAACATCCTGCTGCCATTGAGCCTGTGAAAGGTTTGCAAATACACAGGCAAGAACAGCACATAAAACTTTTTTCATAGTAGGCCTCCTATAAGAAGTTGAAAGAGTTAATTTCAAAACTTCTGCTTCGTGAGAGTATTCAGTATGTTATCTCTGGAGATTATTCAGTATCTAAACTCTGAAAATCAAACACCCTCGGAGTAGAGAAAAAAAATTTACTAAAAGTTGGTTTTAATTTTAGCCATTGTCAAGAAAATTAAATTCAATAATTGGTAAGAAATGGATTTATAAAATTTATTCTGCAATCTGAGCGGGCTTTCACATCAACCTCACACCCCTTCATTTCAAGGTTCATACCCCTCTAAATGGTTAGAAATTTTCACCAAGTTTTTTATTTCAACAATATCATCTTTCTGTATAAATAAAGTCTTGCTTCACAATTCTTTTCTTTTAATTTCCAATGTCTATTATTTTGAACCTAATATTTTGAAGACAGCAATTTGGCTTGGACAAATACCTGTCACGGCGGCAAAGACCATACCTGCAGCGGGCACATATAATAGCCAGTGAATATTTGAAAAGCCTGTGAGATACATACCTACCCAGATAAGTGCTCCGAAAAAGCCAAACCACACACGCATCGAATTTGAAGCTTTCATTGTTGTGAACCTTTCTTTAGACGTTTTTATTTAGTGTTTCAAACTGTATGTCCAATGGAACTTGCTATTGTAAAAGAATTCTTATAAAGCAGGTTTACTTTTATTAAACTTTTTATTGAATAAATTATAAAACCCAGCTATTATAACACCACCAAAAAATCCATCAACAAATCCCCAAAGTAATCCAATCAAACCACCTGCCCAGCTGAATGTATAACCGAGATAAAACCCACTAAGTTTTGAAATTGTTGTTCCTGGTGAACCCCAATACAACAGCCACCAGGTTGCAAATAAAACAGTTAAGCCCCATACTAATCCCAATGAAAGACCAAGAGCTCTCTTACTAAGTTTCATTTGTAACCTCCTTATGGATTTATAAAGTGTTCATTTAATTAGACAAAAAAAATATTTTTTCATCTCTGTAAGCTATTTAAAATTAATTACTTACAAGTGCAAGAAAAATTTAACGATTTGACATTGAATTATTGAAAAGTAAAGTTGCAAGAAAATTCTGAAAGTTGGAATGAACATAAAATTTAAATCTGAAATTAGCCTGAGTGGTTTTAATGGGGCTTCAACTCCCTTAAATTTTCCGCTTGGACTATTTTCATTTTAAAGTCCTTTTAATTACTGAAAAAAACGGTTACCAAATTCCCAAATTTATAGTAACTGATAGGTAACCGATCACTAAAAAGGCTCTCCCCATAAAATAAAAAAGTGCAATTATAAATTATAATTACACTCTGTTAGTGGGCAGAGACGGAATTGAACCGCCGACACAAGGATTTTCAGTCCTTTGCTCTACCGACTGAGCTATCTGCCCTTAAAAATAGAACTTAAAAATAAAATTATTTATTCTAAACTCAAAAATCTTATGAATATTTTATGTGGTAAAAAGTGAGGACAGTGAGTTCCACAGTTATACAGCATAGCATTTAATTATCATTGAAATTATTTACTGATTTTGAAAGCTGGTAATCATGCAGCTTTCAATTTATTCTACTGTAACGCTCTTTGCAAGATTTCTTGGCTGATCAACGTTTAATCCTTTTTTAACAGCAATTTGGTAGGCAAGAAGCTGCAAAGGAATAACTGTAAGAATTGGCATCAGCATTTTTATTGTTGAAGGTACTTTTATTGTATAGTCAACAAGCTCATCAATTCCATTATCGTTATCTGTTGCGATTGCAATTATTCTTCCGCCTCTTGCTTTAACTTCCTCAATGTTACTTATTATCTTATCGTAAGTTGAATCTTTGGGGGCTATAAATACGACAGGCATATTTTCATCAATAAGCGCAATTGGTCCATGCTTCATTTCTGCTGCAGGATAACCTTCGGCATGAATGTAGGATATTTCTTTCAACTTAAGCGCACCTTCCAATGCAACAGGGAAATTATAACCTCTCCCAAGGTAAAGGAAATTATTAGCATCTTTAAACTCAGAGGCAATCTGTTCTATCTGATCATTAAGTTTTAATATTTTATTTATCTTATCAGGTAAAGCCATTAATTCTTCAGCAATAGATATTCCTTCTGCCTGACTCATATTTTTTCTTCTCGCAACAAGTAAAGTAATTAATGAAAGAACTACTAACTGAGAAGTAAATGCTTTAGTGGATGCAACTCCAATTTCAGGACCAGCGTGTGTGTAAACTCCGGCCATTGTTTCTCTTGCTATTGAACTGCCGACAACATTACAAATACCAAGCACCAGGGCACCTTTAAGTTTTGCTTCACGAAGAGCGGCAAGTGTATCGGCTGTTTCCCCGCTTTGTGATATAAAAAGTATAGCATCATCCTGGTTGATAATAGGATTACGATAGCGAAACTCTGATGCATACTCAACTTCAGTAGGAATTCTGCAGAACTGCTCAAACATATATTCGCCTACCAAACCTGCATGCCAGGATGTTCCGCAGGCAGTAATAATAATTCTCTTTGAGTTTACTAATCTGCCTAAAACATCTGTTAGACCACCGAGAATAGCGGTTCCTTTATCATAAAGAATTCTTCCCCTCATAGAATTATTTATAGTTTCAGGTTGTTCCATTATTTCTTTCAGCATAAAGTGAGAAAAGCCGCCTTTATCTATTTCATCCAGGGTCATACTTATTTCATGAACTTCTTTCTCTATCTCGGCATCTGAAATTGTCTTTACAATGAATTTATCTTTATAAACCTCAACAAGCTCACCATCTTCCAGATAAATTACCTGTTTGGTGTGAGCAAGAATGGCTGATACGTCTGAAGCAACAAAGTTTTCATTATCTCCCAGTCCGATAACTAATGGAGAACCTTTTCTTGCTGCAACAATTTTATCCGGTTCATTTTCATATATAACTGCAATACCATAAGTTCCTTCAACTTCGGTTAATGCAAGTCTTACAGCTTTAAATAATGGATAACCTTTTTTAAGAAAGCTGTCAATTAAGTGAGGAAGAACTTCAGAATCTGTTTCTGTTTGAAATTCATAACCAAGTTTTTCCAAACCCTTTTTTAGTGTTCTGAAGTTTTCAATTATTCCATTATGAATAACAAATAAATTCTTTGATGAATTGTAATGCGGATGTGCATTGGTTTCGTTAGGAACCCCATGAGTTGCCCACCTGGTATGTCCAATTCCTACTTTACCGGATAAGTTTGATTTTTCAACTCTCTCCTCTAAAAGAGAAACTTTTCCTTTATTCTTAATTACTACTGAGTGACTATTTGTAAGAATACCTAATCCGGCTGAATCATAACCTCGATATTCAAGCCTCTTAAGTCCATTTATAAGAATGGGAACACTATTTTTTTCGCCGATATAACCGACTATACCACACATTTTTTACCTGTATTAGAAATTAAAGACCCAGTAAATAAAACAAAAATAATGCCTTTAGAAAAGTTATAATTAACCTTAATATAAGCTGGTGTGCATGAAAACATTACCAAACTGGCAAAAATACTATTTAACCTTTGCCAATTTTTGAGTTACAGTCTTCACTATATCATCATTTTTATAAATAACTTTGAAGAAATAAATACCATTAGCAATTTCATCTCCATCCTGATCTTTTCCATCCCAGTAAATTTTATTAAAATCAATATTTAAAAGGGATGGAGAAATATTTATTTCCCTAATCATTCTTCCTGCAATTGTATAGATTTTTATTCTAAGCTCATCAGGAACATCAACTCCCCTTAACTGAAAAGTAAAATAAGTATTATTTCCAAATGGATTGGGAAAATTGTACACATCTCTTATATCAGACTCATTAAATACACTGAATGAAATCCTATAGGATGTAGTATCAAAGAAGTTACCTGATGCATCTTTAGCAAGCACTTCTAATGTGTGTCTTCCATCATCTTTAATATTAGGTTTCCAGGTAATTTTAGCTTCGGAATTAGGGTAAGGAGTATAATCAAATACTAAAGTATCGGGAATAAAAACCAAAGGTTCATTATCATAAACAATTGTAAAAAGTGATTCAGTTAAAGGTAAAGGACCATTATCTTTTAAAGTAATTAAAACCTCTGGTTGTGATGAGATAACGTCTCCATCTAATATTTCTTTTCCATCAAAGGTAATATTGAAAGCAGGTTTAACAGAATCGCGTGCAACAAAAAAACTATCTTCAATAAGGTTATTATAAGTAAAATATTCTTGTATAGGAGTTGAAGCAAGAGCTTTTATTTTTGTTTTAAAAATAATTGTATCTGTTTCAATAGTTTTGTCTATTACTGTAAATGAATCAGGTTGAACAGAAATATATTTTATGAAAAAAACAGAATCAGCATCATTCATATAAAAATCTAATCTTAAACTATCCAATGGAAGGTATCCATAATTATTAACTTTTAAATTCATATTTACATCAATACCCTGCATCATTGAATCTGGCACAAAAGTAATATCTTTGGGAATCATAGATATTTCAGGTAAATAATCATAATTAACCTGCAACGAATTG
>MHAF01000086.1:0-1233 GCA_001802865.1 Ignavibacteria bacterium RBG_16_34_14 | reverse complement strand
TGCAGGACCGATTTCCTGTGATTTTATACTACCGTTAGCTTCTACATATGTTCCACTATATTTAATAAATCCTGGTTCATAAGTTCCAATAACAGGCCTAAATGATGAGAAATAAACGAAGTTATTAGTATAATCATATGCTATTGCATAATAATCCCTTGCAGGAACATCATATACCCATTCTTCCTCATAAACTCCATCAGCTAAACGATATCTCCTTAAAAAGTTTTCATATAAATTTTCATATATTATTACGTAATCATTAACTACTATAAAACTTGAAATATTGGACACTAACGATCCGGTAAAAACAATATCTTCTCCACTTTTACTCCAATTGTTTAAAGGGTCAAATGTTCTTAGAACAAATTTGTTTGGATAAAGCGATGTACCCATAGCCAGATTATAGAGATATGTTCCATCATAATAAAAAAAACATCCTTCAATTTGGGAAGGGCTGCCAATAGTTAATAATAAACTATCAGATAATGAAATCCTGGTTGTATCGCCATTCTGAGGATTAATTTGTAAAAAATTATCTAATGAACCTGTATTTGTATATAGATATCCATCTTTACAAAATAAATGACTATAAATGTAAACTGAAAGATTTGGAATGGCTCCATAATTATTACCGGCAATTGTACCATTTAGACCGGTTCCTATTTTATATATTTTGGAACCTGCACTATCAGTAAAAATAGGCAAATGGCCAAAGTAGAAATACGTACCATCTGTAGTAAATGTTGAAGGTTGAGTTGAATCCTCGGGAAGAGTTATCATAATCGAATCTAGGAAAAATTTATTTTCAGGATGTGGTGGTTTAACTTCAGTATTTAATACAAGACTGTTTAATTGTTCTGAATAATTAACATTGTTCAAATCAAATAATTTGAGCTCTTTTTTTTGCGACAAGTAACCAAAACCATCTTTATTAGTTATTGTAAATGTTTTTACAGGACTATAGTTAGTATCAACTGCATCAAAAATAATAGCTCTCCAGAAATATTCTCCGGCTACTAAAGGTTGAGTTTGCCATTTAACTATACCATCAACAGGGTTAAGAACAGGAGATTCAACTAAAATAGCTCCATCGTTAAATTCGGGAGAATTGTTAATCTGTATGAGATAATTGAAACTCCTATCAAAATAAAAACCTATATCAGACAATACAAAATCTACTTTATCATTTTCAATAAAATAACCATTCACAGGTTTGATAATATTGGGTTC
>MHAF01000085.1 GCA_001802865.1 Ignavibacteria bacterium RBG_16_34_14 | reverse complement strand
TAAACTCACCTTCAAAATATATTGTTCTTCTTAACATTCCATTCAAACCAGCCATTCCCATAAAGGCACCCATACCGATACCACCAAGAAGATGCGCCCAGAAATGAAAGTTTGCAAGCTTCTGACTATAGAGTTTAGCACCATTAGTAAGTATAGGAAGCAAATAATAGATTGCTGAATATAGGGTCATGGTCAATCCAACTAAAATTGCTACATGTACGTGAGGACCGACAATCCATTGTGTGTTATGCAAAATTCTGTTCAGACCTAAATCAGCTTGCATAATACCAGCCGGAACAGCAAGAGCAAAACCAAGTAAACCACCTAATAAAAACTTTAACGGATTTGTCATTTTAATTGGTCTGGCGCTCCAGAGTGTAATTAAGGTAATGAAGAAGGCAAGTCCCTGTGTGATAAGCTCAAAAGCAGTAACCATTTCCCCAGATAAGATTTTTAAGATTCCAGGTTGTGCCTGATCGGACATTAAGTGGTGTGACCATACAGTCCAGCTTACAATCATCTCTACAAACAGAGCTGCCCGAGCCCAGTTTTCCATAAATAGTTTTTTACCGGTAATCAAAGTTGCAAGTAAGTACCATGTTCCGGCTACAAAGATCAGTACGAGTCCATCAGCAATTAGATCTAATCCCCACCAGAACCAGTTTTTATAAAGCAGTGCATCAATTGCTGAATGTCTTAAGCTTACACCGAACAATTATGCAATCATATAAACCAGAATTAGTACCCCTGTGAAAAGAATAACTATAGCATTAAATGCCGTATCAACAGTTCCGCGAGCAATAGCAGCAACTGGCAAAGAAACCAAATGTTCTTGTTTGTTTTTTCTAAAAAGGTTTTTGAGACCGCTTATGCCAAGTGCAGAAGAAAGCAAAGCACTGGCTGGTTGTTTTTCCCTGTCCTCCGGTGTGTAGGTAATTGTTTTAAAAACATTTATAACAAAGAAAACGGTTCCTAACATAACTAAAGCAATGCCGAATATAAAAAATGTTCCACCCCAAACACTAAACTGTGTGAAATCTGCAGGAAGCGGCCAGTATAAAGTATAAAGAGGAGCATAGTGGGTTAGGAATCCTGAAAACCAAAAAGTAAAAGTACCAATTCCGACTAAACCACAAGTCCAGTTTGCAAGTTTAATGCTCCACAATGGTTTTTTCATTAAGAAAGGGACGAGAAAAAGAAAAGCACCAAAAACAATTGAATAAGTAGAACCAAAAATTCCGACAAGCGGATGTGCGGTTAGTATTGCGAAATATTGATTTGGAGGGATCAGGGAAATAGGAGTTACCTGATAAGTTCTCATTATCATACCTTCAACGACGACAAAGCCATAATAAAGCAAACCAACAACAACAAACCTCAAAGTCATTTTTTGCATAGGAGTTAAGGTATCAGATTTGAACAACCCCTCTTCTCCGTTGGTTAGTGTTTGTAAAAAATTCATTTTAAAACCCTTTTTTATTATTTAGTTACATTTTTTAAATTATTTTTCTAATTGGTTACTATAACAGCGTTTTTTTCAATCATCTTAATTCCCTTTGGTCCGGAATATTCTGTTGAGCGAATAGAGTAAATTCCCGGTCTATCAAATTGCCAGAGAATATCATTCTTGTGACCGGGTAAAACCTGCATCTGGAAAAGCATTGAATTGTCCTGCCGGAATAATCCAAATCCGTAAGTTAAGTCTTCAGATGTAACGTTGAACAAGACTTTATTGTTTGTTTTAATGATCATTTTTTCAGCAGGTAAATTAAATTTGTGATTAGCAACGCTGATATAAAAAGTTTTATCCGCTTTAATTGAAGCTCTATTTAAATCCATCGACTTCCATGGAATTGTTTCGTGAGTAACGATGTGAAGAGATACACCAATTAGGACTAACAATGCAACTAAAGAATAAAATAATTTAGGGTTAATTACATTACTTTTGCCTTGGCGTGTTATATTATAACCAAACCAACCAATAAGAATCATTATAATCAGAACATATAGTGTATAAGCTATTGCCTGTCCTATTAAGACAATATTTGAATCAATCATTGTTTCACCCTTTTTTGTAAATCAATTAGTTTAATTATTAATGTTAGTATATCGTATTTTTGCATGAAAAATTTTTTATTAGAATTTCTCTCCTTTTGCTTCTCGAATATGACTACCAACAGATCTAATTCTTCCCCACATTGAGATGAAAAATAGAACAATACCTACAACCTGACCGATGGCTGATATTGTAAGAATAAATTTTAGTATTTCTGTTGGAGTTAAACAAGAAGAAACAACTTCTGAAATAAATCGAATAATCGTCGAGACAGTGATGATATAGTAAGTTGTTAGAATTAGAGCTGGATTATATAATTTATCATCTTTTTCGGGTCGTGGAAAAAACCATAGTGCAACGCCCATGATCATCATCATTACAAAACCGACAAGAATGATGTGGGTGTGTGCAGAGATAAGATCAGGATGGTGCCAAATACCAAAATAGTATCGTGCGATTAACAAATAAAGACCAGTTACTATTCCTAATAGAAGGAATATTATACTGGTCTTAATGAAATATCTTACAGTAGAAAACATAAGCAATTTATACTATGGTTTACTTACACACATTTTACCCCTCACACCGTGTCAATAATTACTTCATAAAATTTTGCATTAAGTGAACCGTCTAACAAAGGTTTTAATTTGTTAAAAGCGTCTTGACGTTCTTTGCTGGTATGCATTGCCATAAAAGTTTTTTCGCTTTCGTGTTCAACTAAAGTAACGTAGTTTTTACTTCCTTTTGTGAGTTTTAATAACCGCCGTGAAATAAATCCATCAAAATTTTTATAAACAGAGTTCGACCAATTAAACCATTCAAGAAAATCGGATTCTTTCCCAACTTTTATCGAAGGAAATTCAATTGTGTTGATAAACATAAATTCGTCTCCCTTTTTTGAATCCTACCGACAATTTAAAAGAAAAACTAAACTGTCAATGAGAGCTTAATAGATTTATTATTTTAATTTGAGTTTTATGAATTCACCGATTAAAATAGATGTTGGATATGTTACTTCTTCTTCATTCTTAGCATGAAGTTTAAGGTCTTCTGCAAAATCTACATAATCTTTTCTGTTCATCTTTTTAGCAACCTCTTCAAATTTATTGAGTGCCCGAACAATTTGTTTATGTTCTTCTAGCATTTGAGGTAATTCTGCTTTTAGCCTATCGGTCATTTTTGTAACCGGTCTCATATCCTCGGTTACATGTCCTCTCGAAATTTCAGCGAGCAATCCAAGGGGTGGAATTGCAATCTCTTCTTCTTTAACAAAATGACCATGCAAAACTTTTGCAACTTCTTTTGCAGTCGTACCAATTTCCCCTTCTTCTTTAGTTGCTTCAGCAAGAATTGCATGAAGTTTTTCATGCTCAATTTTCATTGATTCCGGAATTTTAAATTCCATTGCCTTTTCTCCTTCGTGTTTCGTTGTTTCGTGTTGATTTATTTCTGTTTTATGTGTATGACTTTCATGATGTAATTCACCGGTTTCGTAATAAACTTCGACTGAATGGATAAACTGAACATATGCTTTAACATATTCTCTACCAGCATCAACATCATCAATACTATAATCCTTTTTGGAAACTGCATTATTAAACAAGTCTTTTATCTCATCTGGAATTTGGCCAGCAAGGACTTTTTCAAGTTGGTTCAAAGAATTTCTATCAATCGAACTGTCTGCTGCGGGAATTGCGGGACCAAGATCCCTTCCGGCAGGTTTAAGACCGGTGTAAGGTTCGCCTTCACCTGAACGATGAATCCGAACAAGGGTTTCAAAGAAATACATGTCAGCAAGTTCCTGTGCATCTTTACTCAGTTTCCTGACAATAAGAGTTTTGTTAAAAGCACTCTTTATAATTTCTTCATCTGCTTTCTGAACCCATATAAGCACATAATTAACATTACCCGTCTCAATTGCTTTTATAGCTGCCTTCACGACCGGTCCATCAAGTCCATCGCAATGAGCAGAAACACTACTGCTGTCGAATAATAAAAATAATAATAGCAGTTGGATCATTGTTAAACTGATATTGATATTTAGTTTCATAAAATTCCTTTCAATTATTTTTTGATTAATATCTATTGTGTTACAACATTACACTGTGAAACATAAAAACAATTTTATTCAAGTCATTAAACAATTGTTTATAATTTCTATTTGGCAACAATTAATAGATTAATAAAGCAGGCTGTTATTCCAGCGATAAAATTCATAGCGAAATTATTTGTGAAGTAATATTTGAACAGCAGGTTTGGTGATGAAGATATATCATCTATTCCAACACCAATTTTTACTATGTAATGATTTGTCTAGCTTATAGGTAGTAATAAAAGAACAGCTATAACTAAAAATGATTAGAGTTTCGTTTTATTTCTGCTAAAATTTTAATAGGTTGCTTTTAGTTAGTTTCCATCTTGATTTTCTACTGTGATTATTTCTTGTTGATTATTCAATCTTCTTTCTAAATCTTAAAGAACTGAGAAATAGGATTCCAATCCCCATAATTAATAAAACAAGAGCTTCAATCCATAATTCTGCAAAACCCGTTCCTTTAAGAATCACACCTCTGATAATTGCAACAAAATATCTTAGTGGAATTATATAACTGATATACTGAATAATCTCAGGCATATTCTCAATTGGAAATGCAAAACCCGATAAGTAAACCATCGGAACCATTATTCCAAAAATAGAAATCATCATTGCCTGCTGTTGTGTTTGAGAAATTGTTGATACAAAAAGACCAAACCCAAGTGTAGAAAGTACATACAGAAAAGATGCAAAGAGAAGAAAAAAAACACTTCCCCTAACAGGAATGTTAAAGATAAAAGTCATCGCTGTGATTACAATAATCACTGCTGCAAAACCAAGAATTATAAATGGAATCATTTTCCCCGTTATAAGCTCAAAAGGTTTTATTGGAGTGACGATAAGCTGTTCAAGTGTACCAATTTCTTTTTCTTTAACAATGGCTAATGAAGCGAGAATAAGTGTAATATTACTTAGCAATAATCCAACAATTCCCGGTACCATAAAGTTTCTTGTCTTAAGAAGCGGATTATACCAGACTCTTATTACAGGAGTTATCTGTGCAGAATGAATAGCTCTTCTACCATTGTCATTAAAATAATCCTGCAGTAAATTTTGAGAAAACTTTGCTGTGATATTTGAAATATATCCGGCAACAATTGAAGCTGTATTTCCATCAGATCCATTAAAGAGCAGTTGTACTTTTGCTGTTTCGTGTCTATGGATTTTCTTTTCAAAATCGTTTGGGATTACAACCGCTACAATAATATCGCCGCTATTTATCTGCTCAGTTACCTCGTTATAATTTGTTGCATTATAATCAATAGAAAAGAAACCGGAGCTTTCAAATCTTGCAATATAATCCTTGCTTAATTCAGATCGATCCTGATCGAAAACCAAGGTATGAACAATTATAACATCAAGTGTGGCAGCATAGCCAAGAAGTATTAATTGAAGGACAGGGGCAACAAGAATTATCCCGAACATTTTTGGGTCACGCTTAAACTGGAGAAATTCTTTTTTAATTATGTGAAGGATGTTCTTCATAATTTAAGCGGATTTTTCTTTCTTAATATTGATTAAGTTTGAAAGCGTGAGGATTATAATCGCAAACAAAAACATATAAATTACCTGTTCCCAGAAGGCTTCAAGTCCAACACCTCTAAGGATAATAGCTCTAAGTATTTCAATAAAAAATTTAACGGGGGTAATGTTTGTAAAGATTTGAATTATCCACGGCATACTTTCGATAGGAAAAATAAAACCCGAAAGAATAATTGAAGGAAGAAGTGAAAGTGCTGTCGCCAAGGAAAATGCAACCTGCATAGATTCGGAAATAACTGAGATAAAAATTCCAATGCTTGCTGCAGAAAACAAAAAAATAAGGGAAGAAAAAAAGAGAAGAAAGAAATTTCCTTTCACCTCAATATCAAAAAGACTGTACCCTGCAATTATTATCATTGTTGCATTTAATAAAGCAAGTGCAATGTAAGGTGTAATTTTTCCAAGAAGAAGTTCGGTTGATTTTGTTGGGGAGACATTTATCTGTTCTATTGTTCCTCTCTCTTTTTCTCTCACAAGGGAAATGGAAACGCTTACCACACAAACAATAACCAGGATCATTCCAATTAATCCTGGCAAAAGAAATAGAGTTGAGGAGAGTTCAGGATTAAACCAGAAGACCGGTTCAAGTTCGATAGGTAAATTTACTTTAACTCCGTAAGCAGAAAATATATCTGCGGTTATTTTACTGTTAAAATTTATTGCTGCCAGGTTCACATAATTTTGTACTATTGTTGCAGTGTTACCGTCAACACCATCAATAAGGAACTGAATTTTTGCAGGACTGTTGCTGTAAACGTTTTCTGAAAAGTCATCAGGAATTACAATTACACATTGTGCTTTCTTTTCATCAAGAACCTGTTTGATATCTGAATCTTTAAAAATATATCCTGCAAGAGTAAAATTTTCAGTACTGCTTAAAGAGCTAATAAATTCACGACTTAAATAAGAATGGTCTCTATCATAAACAGCAATCTTTATATTCTTTACATCAAAATTAATAGCATATCCGAAAATTATAAGAAGGAATACGGGAAAGAGTATAAGAATAGAAAGCATTCTATAATCTCTAAAAAGATGTTTGAATTCTTTCTTTGCAATTGCTTTAGTTCTTTGCAGATCCATTTTCTTTGTCCATTTCAAGCACATGAATAAAAACATCTTCAAGTGTAGGAACTATTGAATCAATTCTCCTTACATTGATTGAATGTTTCTTCCCAAGCAGTTCCCTTATCTGTTCTTCATTTGTGTAATTGTCATTTACAACAATGTGAATACTGTTACCAAAGATTGATACCTCATTAACGAAATTTTGCTTTTCAAGAATCTCAAGTGCTTCAATAACCTTATCACATTCAATTTCCAAGATTGTGTTTTTTATGTAATTGCTTTTTAATTCTTTAGATGTTCCCTGTGCGATTATTTTTCCCCTGTTAATCAGAATTATCTTGTTGCAATATTCAGCTTCCTCAAGGTAATGTGTCGTCACAAGAACAGTGATACCTTCAGATGAAAGATCATGAATTAAATCCCAGAATCTTCTTCTTGATATAGGGTCAACACCGCTTGTTGGTTCATCGAGAAAAACAATTTCCGGTTTGTGAATAACTGCAGTGCCGAGAGCAAGCCGTTGCTTTATTCCACCGGGAAGGGAAGAGGTTAAAGTTTTTTCTTTCCCTTCGAGGTTAGCAATTTTTAAAACCCAATTTTTTCTTTTTGCAAACTGATTTCCTTCCAATCCATACACACCGCCAAAGAAGTTAATATTCTCTTCAACTGTAAGATCATTATAAAGAGAAAACCGCTGAGACATATAACCAATATTTTTCTTTACATGGTCAGGTTTTTTATTAATGCTGTATCCGCCAACTATTGCTTCACCTGAAGTTGGTTCCAGAATAGTGCAAAGCATTCTTATTGTTGTGGATTTTCCTGCGCCGTTAGCACCCAGAAATCCAAATATCTCACCTTTATTTACATTAAAAGAGACATTATCAACTGCAAGAAAGCTGCCGAATTTTTTTGTAAGATTATTTACTTCGATTGAGAACATGTGTATATATAAAAATTTCGTTTACAAGAAGTCAGTAGACAAAATGTTAAATCTAATTTCCTCTCATCCGGCTTTCCTGATTAAATGAATAAAAATATTTTCAAGCGATGGAGTAATTTTTCTATAATAATAAATTTCAATGGAGTGCTCTTTGAAAGCTTTTTCTATTATAGGGTAATCTCTTTGGACGTTATTAATTATTACATTAATCCTGTCGCCAAACATTTGCACCTCAAAACCAACTTTATCTCTTATAAGCACATATGCTTCCCTGATTTTAGTGCAGACAATTTCTATTACTTCTTTCTCAAGAGTTTGTTTGATTTGATTCGGGGTATCAAGACTAATGATTTCTCCCTTATGCATAAGAGCTACACGGTTGCATCTCTCAGCTTCATCAAGGTAAGGAGTTGTTAGCACAACTGTTATTTTCTCTTTTATTAAACCTGAAAGAATTTTCCAGAAATCTCTTCTGGAAACAGGATCAACTCCTGTTGTTGGTTCATCAAGAAAAATAATTTTTGGTTTATGAATAAGGCTGCAGGCAAGAGCAAGTTTCTGTTTCATTCCACCAGATAATTTTTCGGCAATTCTGTTTCTGAAGGATTTCAGTCTTGTAAACTCAAGCAGTTCATCTCTTCTTTTTTGATAATTTTTCACGCCATGTATATCAGCGAAAAATTCTATATTCTCATCAATTGAAAGGTCACCATAGAGAGAAAACTTTTGTGAGAGATAACCAATCTGGTTCTGAATTTCTTTTTTACTTGAAATAATATTTTTTTCAAAAATTTGTACTGAACCGGAATCTGGTTTTAATAAACCGCAAAGGATTCTTATCGTAGTCGTTTTCCCGGCACCATCAGGACCAACAAGCCCAAACATTTCCCCTTCATAAACTTCAAGAGAAGTACCTTTTACAGCCTCAACTTCATCGTATGATTTTTTGAGATTGTCTATTTTTATTATCGTTCTCACTATTTAGCTTATTTTAGATTTATCACCGCGTCCGCCGGCAAACCTGCTTTCAGTTCGAGATTAGGATTTGGAATTTTTATCTTTACAGCAAAAACAAGCTTGGTCCTTTCATCTTCTGTCTGAATATTTTTGGGAGTAAATTCGGCTTCGGGAGATATGTATGATATATATCCCTCATATTTTTTATCCTTAAAAGTATCTATATAAATATTAGCTTTCTGATTAAGCTTTACTTTGCCAAGCTCATCTTCGGAAACATAAATAACAAGTTCAGCTACACTTAAATCGGAAATTTTGAAAAGAGCAGAGAGCATAGAAACCATTTCTCCTTTTTCAATGAACTCTTTTACTATATAACCATTTCCCGGTGAAGTAACATAAGAGTCCCGGATATTTTTTTGAAGAAGTTCAAGGACAGCTTTTTGCTTTTTTAAATTGGCGTTTGCCTGTTCTATCTCTTCAGGTCTGGCAAGATTTGTAATTTTCTTGAAATTTTCTTTTGCCGCATTAAGCTGTGCATTTGAAACTTCATACCTTGCCGTAGCATCTTCCAATTGTTTTTTTGTGATTGATTTGGATTCAAAGAGATTTGTCATTCTTTCTTTATCCTTTTTTGCCAGGTCAAAATTTACCTCAGCCTGTTTAAACATCTCTTCTGCCTGATTAATATCTTCTTGCCGTGCACCTGATTTTAAAAGCTTAAGTTGAGCCTCAGCTATATCTACGCCTGCTTCGGCTTGTTGAAGCTGGTAATTAAGGTTCTCATGATTAATAATTAAAACTGTATCTCCTTCTTTAACCAGTTCTCCTTCTTTCTTGAAAATTTCTTTAACCTCACCGGTTACTTTGGAGGAAACAGTAATTTCAGTCACTTCAATGTTACCTGAAGCCTTAAGTGTATTTTCGTCATCATTGTTGTTGCAGCCAACAATTAATAATGGGATTATCAGTAATGATTTCAATGAAGTGTTCATATATAATTACTCATAGATTTTTTAAAAGTTTTTTCCCTTTTTCAGTTAGTATACTATTAAAAAGAATTTCGAGTGCAATCTGCATTGCTTCTTTATAAGAGAATTTATTGTGATAAAGAAATTCCGGATTTACTATTGCTCTGAGCGAGGCAACAAATATCGTTATTACAATTTCATTCGGCTGGTCAAGAAAAATATTTTCTTCTTTTCCCTGCTCAATAATATTTGAAAAAACAGCGTAGATTTTTTTAGTTCTGAAATTGTCTATTTTTTCCCAAACGGCGGGCATATGAATTTTAATATCGGATAACCACTTTTCACTAAATTGTGTTACAAACGCTCCCATTAGTTGTGTAAGATTTGTGATTTTTTTTATAACATCAGAATCTGCAGAAAGAATTTCATCTACTTTTTCTGAGATCATATTAATAGTAAAATGAGCCACCTCTTCAACAAGCTTTTCCTTGGTTGGAAAATATTTGTAAATAGTTTTTTTACTCATTCTTAAGTTAACAGCAAGTTCATCCATCGGAATTTTATAGAAACCTTCCTTAAGGTAACGTGATTGTGCATGAATCAGAATTTTATTCTTTTCATCAACATTCTGAGAATCAAGAATAAAAATTGAACTTAACATAGGAAACTTCTTTGGTTTTCTTAGTTTCCAAAATAAATAATGGAAACTATTTTGTCAAGTTATAGTTACCAAGTATTTTTTGTCCAGGTATTGCTAATCTAAATTTTTGTAGCTAATTTTTTGCAAAAAATCCGGGGGCATCCCATGAAAAATGTTTTCCTTTTTATTTCTTTCTTTACCTTAATCTTTTGCTGTTTCATTAATGCTCAAACTAAAATTGAAGCTGATATCGAAATCGCATATCAAAATGCCAAGAAAGGAGTCTATTGGGCTTTAGATAATATTCCTGAAAAGAAAGCAAAGCTTGAGAATGATCTTATTGCGGAGGATAAACTTTATGCTAAGGTAAAGCTTGATAAAGAGATATTTGGTGTGAAGGTAGAGTCTACAGGTTATTATAATTCCAATGAAGTTACTATAACAATTTATAAATCAGATGATTCTTTGGTGAAAGAGGGGTATCTGAAAAAATAGGATTTAAATTGCAGGATTATTTCTGTTTATTTTAAATGGATAGATTAATTATTGGGAAGAGATAATTTTGCCTCGACTGAAGAATCCTCAACAAAGCTGTTAACAAGAACTTTAACTTCTTCTTCATTGCCCAAAAGATCTTTTAACGATATTTTAAGAATAACATTATCAACAAGCAATTGAATTGTTCTCCATAAAGATCGGATTGAACAATCAATTGAATTTGTACATATCTTTTCTATTCCTGTATGACTGCTGCAAAAATCTTCCTCAAACAATCTTCCGCCCAATACAGCCAAAACGTCACCAATAATTATTTCTTCAGCAGGTTTAGCAAGTTTATAACCACCGCTTTGTCCTCTTGCTGCTTCGATAAATCCGCCAAGCCGAAGTGTTCTTAAAAGTTTAGCTGCATTTGCGGTTGATAAACCTTCTAAATCGCTTATCTCCGGAATGGTAAGTCCGTTCAGAGATTTGGACTTACCAATCCTGAGCAAACATCTTAAACCATATTCTTCCTGTGAACCGAATTTCATATTACTTGTATTGTTTATATTGATATTATCACCTTGAGCGATAGCATCAATAGTTAATTAACCTTTGAACAATGGAATTTTTGATCCACACATTTTTGCATATTCAACTTTAGCAAAATCTTCTGGACTAATAGAAGGACCTTTGTTTGTGCAAAGTTCATCAAATACTTCTTTCAGAGTTTCAGCAATTTCTGCTCTTGTTCTTCCTTCTATATCATACCTTTGCATAAAGTAAATAAGTTCTCCATTCTTAAATAAAGCAATACTTGGAGAAGAGGAAGGGAAATTTGTTATATATTGTCTTATTCTATCAACTGCTTCTCTCTCCATTCCTGCAAAACCTGTGTAAAGTTTATCCGGAATAATTGTATGTTGAAGTGCTAATGAAATACCCGGTCTGGCACTTCCGGCAGCACATCCGCAAACAGAATTTATCATTACTAAAACTGTTTTATCATCATTCACTTTTATAGCTTTATCAACTTCTTCCCGTGTTAATAGTTCTGTAAAACCAACAGCAACAAGTTCATCTCTCATATGCTGTACAGCTTCAGGGTCATACATCGGGGGACGCGAAATAACGTTGAACATTTTTACTCCTACTTTTTATTTTTATTTGAACTCTAATAGATTGAACTATAATAATCCCAATTCCAGTTTTGCTGCATCAGACATCATTTCTCTATCCCAAGGGGGATTCCATACGAGTTTAATTTTTACATCATTTACTTCAGGTACATTTCTTATCCTTGCTTCAACTTCGCCTGGTAAAGAACCGGCAACAGGGCAAGCCGGGGAAGTTAAAGTCATCTTAATTTCTACATTAACTTCATCATCAATACCGATTTCATAAATTAATCCAAGTTCAAAAATGTTAACCGGTATTTCAGGATCATAACAATTCTTTAATGCTTCAATTACTTTTTCTTCTAAAACCTGTTTATTTATCTCTGTCTTTTCCATTTTTAGATTTTATAATTCTTTCTAATATTTTTCCTTAAAGGATTTTTATTCTGTAGTAACAGTTTTATCTTCATTTTTTAATGCAGATAACATTGTATGCCAGGCAAGACTTGCACATTTAACTCTTATAGGAAATTCTTTTACTCCTGCCAGAACAGCAAGCTTACCAAGTTCTTCAATGCTTTCATCCTCATCAAGTTTTCCTGTTATCAGGTCGTGAAATTTTTCAAATATTTTTTTTGCTTCTTCAATAGATTTTCCTTTTACAACAGTGCTCATTAAAGAAGCAGATGCCTTAGAAATAGCGCAACCGGATCCCTGGAATGAAATATCTTTTACAATATCTTTCTCAACATCTACAAAAATATTTATTTTATCTCCGCATAAAGGATTGTAACCTTCTGCTGTTCTGTTTGCCGTTTCAAGCTTTTTAAAATTCCTTGGGCTTTTATTATGATCTAATATTACCTGCTGATAAAGTTCCCTTAATTCAGGGTCAAGCATTAAAAACCTCAATTACTCTTTTCACAGAATCAACAAGTATATCAACTTCTTCTATAGTATTATAGAGACCAAAAGAAGCTCTTGATGTTGCAGCAATGTTATATCTTTGCATTAGCGGCTGAGTACAGTGGTGACCTGTTCTAATGGCTACTCCTTCATAATCAAGAAAAGTTCCAATATCATGAGGATGAATGTTATCAAATATGAAAGAGATAACAGCAGATTTTTGTCTCGCATTTCCAATAATCTTTAAACCAGGAACTTCTTTTAATCTCACCGTGGCATATTCAAGTAAATCCGCTTCGTGGTTAGCAATTTTATCTATTCCTTTAGAAGTCACATAATCAATTGCTGAACCAAGACCGATAGCTCCTGCTATGTTTGATGTCCCCGCTTCAAATTTAAAAGGCAGTTCGTTAAAAGTTGTCTCTTCAAAAGTTACTTTAGATATCATATCGCCGCCGCCCATAAAGGGAGGCATAGTTTTCAAGATTTCTTCTTTTGCATAAAGAACACCAATACCTGTCGGACCATAAAGCTTATGTCCTGAAAAAGCTAAGAACTCACAATCAAGTTTCTGGACATTAACCGGAAGATGGTTTACTGATTGGGCTGCATCTAGCAAAACCGGAATGTTATTTTTATGTGCAGCTTCAATAATTTCTTTTACCGGATTTACAGTTCCGAGAGAATTAGAGACGTAAACAACAGAAATTAATTTTGTTTTATCAGATATGAGGTTTAGGAATTCATCAAAAATGATTTCTCCATTATCATCAATAGGAATAATTTTTAACTTTGCTTTCTTTTCATTGCAAAGAAACTGCCAGGGAACAATGTTGGAATGATGTTCCATATTGGAAATAATTATTTCATCTCCTTCTTTAACATTACTTCTTCCAAAAGAATTAGCAACAAGATTTATACTCTCAGTTGTTCCTCTTGTAAAGATTATCTCTTTCCCGCTCTTTGCATTAATAAAATTCTTTACTTTAATTCTTGCTTCTTCATATGCATCTGTTGCAACTCCGCTTAAATAATGAACACCTCTGTGAATATTTGAATTCATTGAAGTGTAATACTTATTCAGCGTATCAAGAACCTGCTGAGGCTTTTGTGTTGTAGCTGCGTTATCAAGATAACATAAAGGTTTATTCCTTATTTTTATTTTTAAGATAGGAAAATCTTCACGTATCTTATAAACATCATAGGTATTTTTTATTTCTTTTACAGTTGGTTCCTGTTTAACAATCATCACTTACTCTCTTCCGGTGGATTGAATTTCCCGGATAAAATTTCTTCAATATAATTTCGCACAGCCTTTACTTTTACAGATTGAATAACATCACTTGCGAAAGCATGAATAAGAATAGCACGTGCAGCTTCATTACCAAGTCCTCTTGACTTAAGGTAAAACAATGCATCCTTATTAAGCTGCCCTATTGTGGCGCCATGAGAACATTTAACATCATCTGCAAAAATTTCAAGCTGCGGTTTTGTATTTATCAAAGCTTCCTGAGAAAGAATGATATTATTGTTCTCCTGGAAAGCATTTGTTTTTTGAGCATCAGGTCTAACAATAACTTTCCCGTTGAAAACTCCCCGTGACGCATGATTGAGAATGCCTTTGTAATGTTCGTGGCTGTTGCAATGCGGCTTTGCATGATCAATCAAAGTGTGCACATCGAACAACTGGTTATTTTCTGTAAGGAATAAACCATTGAGTTTGCATTCACCGCCTTCATCATTAAACTTAGAATTAAAATCATTTCTTGTGAGGGAAGCACCAAGAGATATAAAATGAGAAGAAAAATTGCTTGATCTTTCCTGGTCAATATCCATTCTCCCGATATGGAAAGCTGATTTACTTTCTTCCTGTATTCTTAAATGATCAACAACAGCATTCTCACCAACAACAATTTCTGTAACAGTGTTGGTGAAATAAATACCCGAATTGATACTTACAAAATGTTCGATGATAGTTACCTGGGAATTTTTTTCTGCAACAAAAAGGTTTCTCGGCTGAATTAAAAGCTTTTCATTTTCAGAAGAAGTAATGAAAAGAATATGGATTGGCTGATCAACTATTTTACTTTCAGGAATATGAATTAATACCCCATCTTTTGTAAATGCTGTGCTGAGAGAGGTAAAGATGTGTTTACTAAAATCCGCATATTTCCCAAAATGTTTTCCTATCAATGGAGAATTTAAAGAGATAGCTTTAGCAATGCTGCTAACTTCAATACCATCTGGTGCTTTATTAATATTTGTCAGCTCTTCAGAAAAATGTCCGTTAATAACCACAACAACATTTGACTCAAGACTTTCAAATAAAAATTTTTTAATCTGATTTTTTGTTAAATGTTTTTTATCAAAACTTGGAATAAAATTATGCTCGAGGAGGGGAGCGATGCTTGTATATTTCCACTCTTCATCTTTTACAGTTGGAAAGCTAAGGTCTGAAAATTTACTTAATGCTTCTTTTCTTATACCATTAATTGAAGAAAACCTCTCTCCATTTAAGCTATTTTCAAACAGCTCATAACTTTTTAAGTATTGATTTTTTATTTCTTTTATATCATTCATCAGAATTTTTCTTCACGTTTATTTAATTAGTAACCAATTCATTTTTTTCTTCTTTCACCCAATCGTAACCTTTTTCTTCAAGTTCAAATGCCAGCTCTTTTCCTCCTGATTTAACAATTTGCCCTTGATAAAGAACATGAACAAAATCCGGAATGATATAATTCAATAATCTCTGATAATGAGTAACAACAACAACAGCATTATCTTTTGATTTAATAGTATTCACTCCTTTTGCCACAATTTTTAATGCATCAATATCAAGTCCGGAATCAGTTTCATCAAGTATTGCAAGCTTAGGTTCAAGCACTGCCATCTGAAAAATTTCATTTCTTTTTTTCTCGCCGCCGGAAAAACCTTCATTTACAGATCGGCTAAGAAGCTGCTGGTCAAGCTCAACGAGTTTTGTTTTTTCTTTTATGAGAGAAAGAAATTCCATTGCATCAACTTCTTCAAGTCCGCGGTACTTTCTTATTTCATTAAGTGCAGTTTTAAGAAGATTAGTATTGCTTACGCCTGGAATTTCAACAGGATATTGAAAAGCGAGAAAGATACCTTCTCTTGCTCTGTCCTCAGGAGACATTTCAAGAAGATTTTTCCCTTCATAAATTATTTCACCTTTAGTAATTTCATAATCTTCTCTACCCGCAAGAATCTGTGCAAGTGTACTTTTACCGGAACCATTTGGTCCCATTATAGCATGAACTTCACCTGTATTGATTTTTAGGTTAATACCTTTTAATATCTTTTTACCATCAATGCTGGCGTGTAAATTTTTTATTTCTAACATTTCGAAGTTTCCCTTTCTGTTTTCATAGGTATAAAGGTATAGGGTATAAGGTATATGTCTTTTATTCCTTTATACCATATACATATACCTTATACCCATCATTGTTATCCCACACTTCCTTCAAGACTAATACCTAGAAGTTTTGTTGCTTCAACTGCGAATTCCATAGGAAGTTCTTTAAAGACTTCTTTACAATAACCGTTTACAATTAATCCAATTGCGTCTTCAGCAGAAATACCTCTCTGTTTCAGGTAGAATACCTGGTCTTCACCAATTTTTGAAGTTGTGGCTTCATGCTCAATTTGTGCAGTAGGATTATTTATTTCAAGGTAAGGGAATGTGTGAGCTCCACATTTATCTCCAATTAAAAGAGAATCACATTGGGAAAAATTTCTTGAACCATCAGCTCTCTTTTGAATTTTGACCAAACCTCTGTAACTGTTATTACTCTTTCCTGCAGAAATTCCTTTTGATATAATTGTGCTTTTTGTATTCTTTCCAATGTGAATCATTTTTGTTCCGGTATCGGCTTGTTGCATGTTGTTAGTCATAGCAACTGAATAAAACTCACCTACAGAATTATCTCCCTGAAGAATACAGCTTGGATACTTCCAGGTAATTGCGGAACCGGTTTCAACCTGTGTCCATGATATTTTTGAATTAACTCCTCTGCAGGCTCCTCTTTTAGTTACAAAATTATATATACCACCTTTACCATCTTTATCACCTGCGTACCAGTTCTGGATTGTAGAATATTTTATCTGTGCATTATCATGAGCAATCAACTCAACAACTGCAGCGTGAAGCTGGTTTTCATCACGCATCGGTGCAGTACAACCTTCAAGATAACTTACATAAGAACCTTCATCGGCAATAATCAAGGTTCGTTCAAATTGCCCTGTGTTGGCAGCATTAATTCTAAAGTAAGTTGAAAGCTCCATTGGGCATCTCACACCTTTAGGAATGTAAACAAAGGAACCATCACTAAATACCGCAGAATTAAGAGATGCAAAAAAATTATCTGTATATGGGACAACGCTTCCGATATATTTCTTTACAAGATCAGAATGATTTCTGATTGCTTCACTCATTGAACAGAATATAATCCCCATCTCTGCAAGAGTTTCTTTAAATGTTGTTGCAACAGAAACACTATCAAACACTGCATCAACAGCAACACCGGAAAGTCTTTTCTGTTCTTCAAGAGAGATTCCCAGCTTTTCAAAAGTGCTGATTAATTCCGGATCAACTTGTTTGGCTTCTTCAAGGCTACTGAATTCTCTTTTCTTTTTGGGAGCTGAATAGTAAGATAAATCCTGGTAATTAATGGGGTTATATTTAACATTTGGCCAATGAGGTTCCTTCATTTTCAGCCAATGCTTATAAGCTTTCAATCTCCAATCTAGCATCCATTCAGGTTCACCTTTTATTGCGGAAAGCTGCCCAATAATATCCTCATTCAAACCTTTTGGAAGACTTTCTGATTCTATCTCTGTGACGAATCCGTACTTATATTCCTTATTGGCAATCCGTTCTATTGTTCCAATTTCAGTTGTGCTCATTATATCTTCAATGCTCAAATTTTATTTTTACTGATTCAAAGCTATAGAATCTGTACAAAAAAGTCAAGATTAAATTAAAGATTAAAAAGATGACAAGATATCAGATGATCGTTTAAATTGTTTTTCAGATATAATAGAGTTAATTTTGACTTAATTATTCACTAAAATGGATGTGGCAGTAATTGGAAGATCAGGAAAAGCAGGAGCAGAAGGTTTCTGAAAGTCAGAAAAGTGAACAGGAAGAAAAAAGCACTACACCATACAAGGGAAATCAAAGAAGAAGATTCTATAACAGAAACAGAAGGTATTCATCCCAGCAGCCACAATGGAAAAGAGAGAATTTAAAATTCAGCAAGGTTTCTATCATTATTCCTCTTTTAAACGAAGAAGAGTCACTCAACCTTCTGGCAAATGAAATCAGGAAAGTTTTAAAACCATTTGATATCCTTTATGAAGTTATTTTTATTGATGATGGCAGCACTGATAATTCGTTAAAAGTAATTAAAGAGATATGGAGAACAGATAAAAGATTTAGGTACATAAGTTTCAGAAAAAACTATGGAAAATCTGCTGCTCTTCAAATAGGTTTTAAACAATCAACCGGGGATGTTGTAGTAACAATGGATGCTGATTTACAGGACGATCCTTCTGAAATACCAAATCTTTTAAGGAAACTTAATGAAGGATTTGATCTTGTTTCCGGCTGGAAAAAAATCCGCCGCGATCCATTTATAAAAAAATATTCTTCAAGGTTTTTCAATTTTGTAACAAGAATAATTAGTGGAATTAAAATACATGACTTTAATTGTGGACTTAAAGCCTACAAAAAAGAAGTAATTGAAAATGTTTATGTATATGGTGAATTACACCGTTACATTCCTGTTTTGGCACATTGGCAAGGTTATAAAATTTCAGAGATTATAATTAAACACCATGCACGCCGCTATGGAAAAACCAAATTTGGAATATCAAGATTCTTTAAAGGTTTTATTGACCTGATTACTGTTGTTTTCACAACCCGTTATATAAGACGTCCAATGCATTTGTTTGGATTTTTAGGGGCACTTGCTTTCCTTGCAGGTATTGTTGTAAACGGATACCTAACATATCTTTGGGTTACCGGTGGATACCTAAGTAACAGACCTATGTTATTCCTTGGTATTCTTTTGATTATTGTAGGTGTGCAGTTCTTTTCTGTTGGTTTGTTGGGTGAAATGTTTGTAGCTCACACAAGAAGCGAGAAAGAATATTTAATTAAAGAAAAAGGTTAATACAAGTTTAAGTGTAAGTTTCAAGTTCAAGAAAAAATCAATTATAAATCTTACACTTCAATGACTACTAAATGACAAATGACCAATTACAGGCTCTTCCATTTTTTATCATTCCATTCTTAAAATGTACTACGATCCTGTAAAAAATGTTTTTGCAATAGTTATTAGAAAATTTCCCTTTCTGAGGATTATTTTTTACAAACTGCTCAATCTTTTTTTCTTAAGAGCATGGTATGTAAAGAGGGAATTAAAAAGAATAAGAAAGAATTTCGGTTCCAAAGAGATTGATATTTTTGACGCAGGAACTGGATATGGGCAATACACATACTTTATGTTCAAGAATCTACAGCCAAATAAAATTTATGCCGTTGATGTTAAAGAAGACTGGATTAAAGACAACAAAAAGTTCTTCAAAAGAAAAAATATAAATAATGTAAGCTTTGGAATCGAAGATCTTACATCAATAAACCATAAAGAAAAATTTAATCTTGTTGTTTGTATTGATGTAATGGAGCATGTAGAAGATGATATTGAGGTTTTTAAGAATTTTTTTAATTCTTTAAAACGGGGAGGATATCTTTTAATAAACACACCATCACTATTTGGTGGAAGCGATGTTCATGAAGGTGATGAGGAAAGCTTTATCGGTGAGCATGCACGAATAGGATATTCGGATAAAGATTTGAAAGAAAAGCTTTCAACAGCAGGCTTTAGAGAATTCCATTATAAATACAATTATGGTTTCTGGGGAGATAAAGGATGGAGGCTTGCAATAAAATTTCCAATGCTTCTTCTTAATATTTCGAAAATATTTTTCTTAGTTTTGCCAATATATTATTTGATTACTTTCCCTTTTACTTTAATAATGATGTTTTTGGATTACAGTTTAGAAAATAAAATTGGCAGTGGAATAACATTCATAGCAAAAAAATCTTAATAACGTTTAACAATCGGAATTTACATGAGCAAGGTTAAAAAAAATATCAAAACAACTGTACTTATCCAAGAAAATTTCTTAACAAAATTCAAGCTGGATAATTTTATACCCGCCAAATACCAGGTACCTGCTCTGATTGTAATAATAATTGTTCTCTTCCTGCTTTTTCTAAATCCACTTTATTTCGGTAATAAAACATTTCAATCGGGAGATATAATATCAACGGAGGCATTAAAACCTTATGTCGAGAAAGAGAGAGATGGTTTTTCACTGTGGAATCCTTACATATTTTGCGGGATGCCTGCTTATGCAGTTTCAACCGAGGTTCAATGGTTTAATGTTATAAATTATGCTTTTTATAAAATAAGACTTTTATTTGCCAATCCCGGGGATTTGTCTTGGTGGGGTTATTATTTAATTATTCTCGCTATCACTTCATTTTTCTTTATGAGGTATTTAACAAAAAATAATCTTGTAAGTTTTTTTGTTGCTATTGCTGTTGGATTTAGTACGGGACTCATTGTATTTCTTTTCATTGGCCATGTCACTAAACTTTACTCACTTTGCATGTATCCGCTTATTTTTTTAATGCTTATAAGAATGCGGGGCAAAATTAAGTTTCTTGATTTTCTTCTCCTCGTTATCGCCTTACAATTGTTTATTCAAGGTTTCCATGTTCAGATAATTTTTTATACTCTTTTTTCAATAGCAGTATATTTTATCTATTTCTTTGTAAGAAGCTTAATTAAAAAAGAAAATGAGTTACGGAATAATTTACTAAAATCTGCCGGCGTATTTATTCTTGCTTCAATAATTGCTATGGCAATACAGTTAGATCAATTCACCCAGATATATGAATATACACCTTATTCAACAAGAGGATCTGAAAGTATAACAGACAAAACAACACCTGCTGATGAAAAGACGGGTTCGGAATATTATAAATATCACACTGACTGGTCTTTTTCGCCTGGAGAAGTTTTAACTTTTATTGTCCCATCATATTTTGGTTTTGGGAATTCAACTTATACAAGTTCATTAACGAACAACAAGCCTGTGGAAGTTAATACTTACTTTGGTCAAATGCCTTTTGTTGATGTTGCAATGTATATGGGTGCGTTTGTTTTTTTCTTAGCGCTATATGGAATTTTCACTAGGTGGAGAGAACCATTTGTTCAATTTTTAACTATTCTTTCAGGAATAGCATTACTAATTTCATTTGGAAAGAACTTCCCCATTCTTTTTGATATAATGTTCTATTATTTCCCATATTTTGATAAGTTCAGAGTACCCTCAATGATGCTCGTTCTTGTTCAACTAAGTATGCCTGTTCTTGCAGGTTTTGGATTGATGAGAATTCTATCTCTCAGAAGAGAAAAGAATATTAAGCAAAATAATATTTTGAGAAATATTGCTTTTATTTTTACTGGATTATTAATAATTGTATTGTTGTTTAATTCTTCATTGGCTGATTCTTTTAAAGAAAGATTAACTGAATCTGGAAAATTAAGCCAGAATATTCAATACTATAATCAATATGGAATTAATCTTGTTGAAATTGCTCAAAATATGTTTAAAACAGATTTAGTATTTGCATTTACTTTTTCTACAATAGTTTTCTGGTTGGCTTATTTTTATGTTACCAACAAAGTGAGTGCAGATTTTTTATTTTTTTCTGTTATTGTTTTAACAATAATAGATCTTTGGCGGATTGATGCAAGGGGTGCAAAGTATGTTGATAATCCCGATATAAAAAACATTTTTACGGAGCCATTTTATATAGCTGCAATAAAAAAACAGGATGATAAAGAACCATTCAGAATGTTTAATCTTAAGCAGGATAATTCATATGGTTCATTGCGGTACAATTCGAACTTTAATGCATATTTTCTTGTTGAAGATTTTTATGGTTACTCAGGTATAAAACCCCGTGCTTTCCAGGACCTGATTGATGTGGTGGGTCCTGCAAATACATCAATGTGGAGAATGCTGAATGTAAAATATATAGTTACAAATAATTTTATCCCTGCAAGTTATTTAACATTAATTGATTCATCAGCAGGTAATTTTATATATCTTTTTAACGATTATCTGCCGCGAGCTTTTTTTGTTAATAGTGTCGAGAAAAAATCTAATATTGAATTCCTGAATCTTCTTAAATCGAGTGCAATGAATCCAAATGAAAAAGCTTTTATTTATGATAAAGATATTCATGTTGATCCGCTTGATTCAACTGTTTACTCAAGAATTTTAGATTACAAAGAAGATTATATAAAGATAGAAGCTAAGGCATCAGGGAATAATTTCCTTTTCTTTGGCAATACATACCATCCCGGATGGAAAGCAATTATTGATGGAAACGAAACCAAGACGTACCAGGTTAACCATGGATATATTGGATTAATTGTGCCAAAAGGAAAGCACACAATTGAAATTACTTATGCTCCTGAAAGTTTTTTTATCTCGAAATATATTGCTCTTATTCTTAGTTCAGTCATTTTGATTTTACTTGTTACAACAATTCTTTTTAATAAAAGAAAATTATCTTATTCAAAAACCTGATGAATTTTATTAAGAATAATTTTGGCTGGGTTTATGATAAAATCATTCCTAAAGCGCCTTCTGAAAAAAATAAATTAAAATTAATTATTAAAAATTTCGGTTGGTTATTTGGGGATAGAATACTTAGGCTTGGTGTTGGGGTATTGACAACTATCTGGATAGCAAGATACTTAGGTCCCTCCGATTTTGGCTTGTTAAATTATGCAATAGCATTTGTTGCAATAATTAGTGCGCTTTCGACATTAGGATTAGATCAAATAGCTGTACGTAATATCGTTTTAGCACCACAAAATAAAAATGAGACTATAGGGACAGCTTTCTTTTTAAGAATATCCGGAAGTATTGTTCTGATATTGTTAAGTATTATTTTAGTTACAATCATTAGACCAAATGATTCATTAAGTTTACTTTTAATTTTAATAGTAGGTTCAGGCACAATATTCCAGTCCTTTGATGTAATTGATTTTTGGTTTCAATCTTCATTAAATTCAAAATATACCGTTTATGCAAAAAATACTGCATTTGGTTTTGTTTCATTGTTAAGAATTCTATTTATTCTGACAAACTCATCAATAGTTTATTTTGCAATCGCTATTTTGATTGAAAATATTTTAGGTGGGTCTTTTTTAGCTGCTGTTTACACTTATAAAAAAGAAAAAATTTCTGAATGGAAAGCTAGAACTACAATTGCAATATCATTATTAAAGGACAGTTGGCCTTTAATATTATCTGGCATAGCTATTATGATTTATATGAGAATTGATCAGATAATGCTTAAGGAAATGCTTGGTGATACTTCTGTAGGAATTTATTCAGCCGCAGTAAGGCTTGCTGAAGTTTGGTATTTTATTCCTATAGCAATTGTTAATTCTGTTTTTCCTATTCTAATAGAAACTAAAAAAGTAAGCGAAGCTCAATATTACAGAAGGCTATCTAAATTATATTCTGGATTAACCTGGATGGCAATAATAGTTGCAATCATAATATCATTAGGGGCCAATTATATAGTTAATTTTTTATATGGAAATGATTATTCAGGGGCAGGAGCTATTCTTTCTTTAAATATATGGGCTGGAATATTTGTGTTTCAGGGTATTGCCAGAGGGTTATGGCTTATAAGTGAGAATTTGCAAAAATACAGCTACTATTATACAATTGGTGCTTGTATAGTAAACATCGGCTTGAATTTTTATTTAATCCCTATTATGGAAGGTAAAGGTGCTGCAATAGCTACACTTATATCTTATTTTTTTTCTGTAATTATATTTCCATTATTTATTAAAGAAACAAGAAATAGCTCAGTTCAATTGTTAAAATCATTTTTGTGGAGATGAGATGAATTTTGACTTAGGTGAAGATTGGTTTATAAACAAGAAGCTTTTGTCTAAAATCTTAAATAAGAAATACAAAAAAGATCAGCCTTTAATATTTGCCGAAGTAGGTAGTTGGAAAGGAAGAAGTGCTATCTGGTTTATTGAAAATTTTCTACAGCATCTTGATTCAGTTATATATTGCATTGATACATGGAACATTAATGAATGGAATGATTTTAATCAGGAGAAAGTTCTTCTTCAATCAAATTCTCAAAGAGCAAAAGAACTTGATGTGGAAAATATATACGAACAATTCCTATTCAATATTAATTTTAAGGGATATTCCAATAAATGTAGGGTGAGTAAAAAAAGGTCCATTGAAGCACTGTCGGATTTTAATAATAATTTTTTTGACTTTATTTATATAGATGGGGATCACTCAGAACAGGGATGTTATGATGACTTGAAAGCTGCATGGCCAAAAATTAAAACTGGTGGGATTTTATTCGGAGATGACTGGACCTGGCAGGATAAAGGAGTATTCCCTGTACGAAAAGCTGTAAAAAAGTTTGCTGAAGAAAATTCATTAAAAACTAAACCATTACTATTTCATGGTAATGGATATTATTTCGAGAAGAAGTAATGAAATTGCGGAAAATCTTTATTTTTCAAATGAAATCTGATTATCATAAATGAAAATATTTTTTTATGATAAGGTAGCTAAGGCATTGAGTAAAATTCCGCTTTTAAAATTATCTTATAGAGCTACTATTAAAAGAAAATATATAAAGCTTGAGTGTAAAATTTCCGAAGACCTTAAAAAAAATGAAAATGTATCCTTGGAAAAACAATCAGAAGATCTGGATGAAAGGATTTTAAAATTATTAAAATCAGTTAACGAGTATAATATCTACTACCAAAATTTATTTCGCAAAATAAATATATTAATTAATGATTTGGTGGATTTTAAGAAAATTCCTTTTCTTACAAAAGAACTTATCAAAGCAAATCTTGATGACCTTATTAGTAAGAATGCAAATAAAATTTTTTTGCGAAAATCAAATTCAGGAGGAAGTACTGGTGAACCACTCGAATTCTTTTCTGATCATTATACAGATGCTGTAGATAATGCCCACCACCTATATTTATATAATTTAATGGGATACAAACAGGGAGATTTAATTGCAGACAGCGGCGGTATTAAAATAGATAAGCAATTAAGAGATAAAAATATTTACTGGATAAAATACCCAAAAGGTGTTATCTGGGGACATTGGGGATTTTCAGCGTTGTATTTAAAGAAAGACAATATCCAATTTTACATAGATAAAATTGTTGAATTAAAACCAGCGATCTTCAGAGGGTACGCCTCATTCTTTAATTCATTAGCTCTCTACATTTTGGAAAAAAAAATAAATTTAAATTTTTCTGTAAAAGGAATGAATTTGACAGCAGAATATTGTTCCGGGGATCAGAGGAAAAATATTGAAGAAGCTTTTAAGACAAAGGTTTTTCTGGAATATGGACAAGGAGAAAAAACGGTTTTCTGTTACACCGATGGCTCCTCTTATGAATATAGATCTTCGCCGATGTATGGATATGTTGAAGTCATCAACGATAATGGTGAAGATGCACTTCCCGGAGAAGAAGGAGAAATTATTGCTACATCAATTAATAATTATGCTCAACCCTTCATAAGATACAAAACCAGTGATAGGGCAAAGGTTTCCTGGAGAAAAGGAGGTATTGTTAAATTTGAAAAAATACTTGGGAGAACTCAGGATTATATTTTGGACAAAAATAATAACAAACATTATCTCACGGCACTCATTTTTGGACAGCATTTCAGAGCTTTTAAAAGCATAAAGCACTGGCAGATTATACAAGAAATGCCGGGTTCAATAGAAATTAATATTGTAAAGGGAGATGACTATACTAATTCTGATGAGAAAGAGATTGAAAATAAAATTCAAAGTATTGCTGAAATTGATATTAAATTTAATTACACTGAGAACATTAGCTTGACCCGGAGCGGCAAAAAACTTTTCCTTATTCAGAAGTGTAAACAGGTTTAATATTATGAAATGGAAAATACTTTTTGCTGGTGATATTTTTATAAAGAGTAGTAAACAGAGAATTGTTTCCGACACCCTTAAGGATTTAATCAACTTACATGATTTAAAAGTATGTAATTTTGAAGGCCCTGTAAAATCTGAATCCGGTAAGAAAATTCCTAAAACTGGAAGTTATCTTGAGCAGTCGGAGAATTCTACTTCTCTTGTTAAAAATGTTGGTTTCAATATTATAAGCTTAGCTAATAATCATATATATGATTACGGGTATGAAGGTCTTAAAAAAACCCTTGAGGATTTTAAGGACGTCCTGACTGTTGGAGCAGGCGAGAATTTTGATAAGGCTTACCAATTGGTTGTATTTCCATTAGGGCATCTCAAAATCGGATTTTTATCTTATTGTGAAGCCGAATTTGGAAGTCTCTCGGAAACAAAGGAGAATAATGCAGGATATGCCTGGATAAATCATACTCTTGTCAACAGAATTATTTCAGAATCAAAGAAGAAAGTTGATTTCTTAATTGTGCAAATTCATGCTGGAGTAGAAGAAATAGAACTCCCTTTGCCTGAATGGCGAATGAGATATAAGCAAGTTATAGATTTGGGAGCCGATATTATTATAGGGCATCATCCGCATATTCCCCAAGGATGGGAGTTCTATAAAGAGAAATTAATTTTTTACAGTTTAGGTAATTTTTATTTCGATATGAAAAGTAACAACCCCGAATGGAACAGGAGTTTTATAATCTCACTTGATGTTGAAAATTCATCTATTGTAAATTATAAAGTAATACCAATCTTCAGGGAAAATGAAGAGGTTTATTTAAATAATGATGGGACATACAGCGAATACGTAAACTCTTTACAGAAGAAATTAATAAATAATGACTACATGCAAAGAATAACTGAAATTGCAGTTGAATTATGGAATACTCGTTACAAAAAATATTATGCGACAGCCATGAATGGTTTAAATTCAAACAGTTTTTTGTATAGTTTATTGAGGATTATTTATCAAAAATTATTTCAAAAAAAAAATGAAGAAGAAAAATTTTTGCTTCTTCTGCATAATATAAGAATAGAATCTCATCGTTGGATAGTCCAAAGAGCATTATCTTATTTATATGAAGAAAAAATTAATAAAAATTCTAAACTGTAAATTAAAATTATAAGTGAATAAAACTCCCATAATCTTTTCGTATATGACAGGCCTCTTCACACTAAAAAAATATTAGAGTCCTAGTTAAAAAATTATTTGTCTGATGAGAGCGAGTTATTTATTTATTCCGATGTTTACGAAATATTGAGATACATGAGAGTCAGGTAAATAAAGGACTAGCAGTATCAGTTACTTTAGGAATTACGGAAATAATTAAAGAATTTGGTAAAGTAATTATTTTTGAAGACGATCTCGAACTTTCTCCTTATTTTCTGAAATATATGAATGAAGCCCTAACTCTTTATGCAAATGAAGAAAAAGTGATAAGCATTCATAGCTATGTTTATCCGGTAAAGAAAAAACTACCTGAAACCTTTTTTCTTAAAGGTGCTGACTGCTGGGGCTGAGCAACATGGAAAAGGGGATGGAATCTTTTTGAGGATGATGCGCAAAAACTATTAAGGGAAATAAAAAAGGTAACTGCAAAATGAATTTGATCTTAACGGAAGTTATCCATATACAAAAATGCTTGAGAACCAAATAGAGGTGCGATCGACTCATGGGCACTAAAATGGAATACATCTGCTTTCATTAATAATAGACTTACTCTCTATCCGGGAAAATCATTAGTGAGAAATATTGGTACTACTGGAAGTAGCACTCATTTCGAAGAAACGAATGATTTTGATGTTGAGTGTCTGAGATTCCAGTTGATGTTAAGAAAATAGAAATGGAAGAAAATGATGAAGCAAAAAAACTTTTTGAAGAATATTTCAAATCAATTAATCCAGGCTATATAAAAAAAGGATTTAGAAAAATTCTAAAATGATTAATCGTATTGTACGTAGAGCCCTTCTTAAAGCTTTGGGTGATAAGCTATATCTTTCACTTGTCAGTAATGTATTTTTGAAAATGTATCATTCGGGTAAAGCAAGGAAAAAGTATCCTGAAATGTATCTGTTAAGCAAGTTTGTTTCTGAAGGCAATACTTGTATAGACATCGGTGCTAACATTGGATATTATAGCGTACCATTAGCTGAACTGGTCAGTGAATCGGGTAAAGTTTTTGCGGTTGAACCGGTTGAACTTTTCAGGAATGTACTAAGAAAAAATCTTCAACGATACAAAATTGAAAACCGAGTTGAAATAATTCCTTTTGCTTTAGGGAATACTGATGATGAAGAAATTGAAATGGGGACACCTGAAGTTGACGGACTCGTTCACTTTGGATACACAAAAATTCTTTCGTCAAGTGAAGATAAATTAAGTAATAGGTATAAAGTTAAAATTCATCGTCCGCAAACAATTTTCGGTAATCTTAAAGAGCTTCATTTTATTAAATGTGATGTCGAGGGATATGAAGATAAAGTAATCCCGGAGTTTATTGAAATCCTTCAAAAATTTAAACCAACGCTTCAGATTGAAATATGCTCAAAACGAAACAGGGAATTAATTATTAATCTGTTAAGAAGTATGGATTACGAGGTTTTTTATTTCCTGGATGAAAAATTGCGGAGTTTAAGGGAATTGGAAGATAATACTAATGTGAATTGCGATCTCTACTTTTTACAATTGGAAACAGTTGCTTCCCTGCAAACATTAATTATAAAATAGCTATTGTGTTTTAGGATTTAAATATTTAATTTCTTACAAAGAAAAAATTAAATTTCAAATGAAAGGGGTAGTATGAAAAAGTTACTTTATTTTTGTGTTCTTGCGGCCTCTCTTTTGATTATTCAGTGTTCAAATGAAATTCCTGTAACGACCAATCCGATAAATTTAGAACTTGGTAAAGTCTCATTAAAGATAGATAAAGCAAATGCACCTGCTGAAGTTGTATTAGTTGAAGCCTTTCTCACACGTGAAGGATACGATACACTTTATGGTGTCCTTAATATTGTATCATCAACTTCAGCCGATATTACTTTTGAAGAAGTCTCTGCCGGAGATTGGCACCTGAAGGTTGATGCAAAAGATTCCCTAGGAGTGGTTATATATACGGGTGAAACTGATATTGAGGTGCTTGCTGGAATATTAACTCAGGTTAGTTTAACTTTAGTCCCAACTGGTAATGGCACTGGCAGTATTTATATTTTTGTTAATTGGGGAACATCATCGAATTGGGTAGATTATGTTAATAATCCTGTCTTTACCATTGAAAATAGTCCTTTTAATCCGATTGCTGTTGTAGAAGGAACGATTATTAAAGAAGAAAATACATATAAAATGTGGTACAATAACCTTTTTTATTCTGCTGTTGCAAATGTAGGTTATGCCGAATCAGAAAATGGAATTAATTGGACAAGCAGCAATTCTCTTGTTTTAACTCCAGGAGAAATTGGGAGTTGGGATGATTATTCAGTAGGTGTTGGTTGTGTAATAAAGGATGGAAACAGCTACTTAATGTATTATGAAGGAAATAGTGATCCTTATGGATATTGGCACATCGGGTTAGCAACTTCAACAGATGGAGTTAATTGGACAAAACATTCTACTCCTGTTTGCATGGGAGATTATAATGAGCCACAGCTACATCCAGGTTCAGTATTAAAAATAAATAACCAGTATCTAATGTATTATACTTTCCGAAATCCAAACAGCTATCATTTTCACAATATCGGTATGGCTGTATCAAGTGATGGCGTAAATTGGGTAAAAAATTCAAATAATCCTATACTAACAAACTCGCAAGAATGGGAAGGATCTGGAATTTATTATCCATCAGTTATTTATGAAAATAACTTATTTAAAATGGTTTATATGAATACTACAGCTAATGCCTTTGGAATGGCAACATCAACTGATGGTTTTATTTGGAATAAAAGTAATTCTAATCCATTCTTTACAAAAGAACAGACTAGCAATAACTGGGCTTACCGTGACATTGCATATCCAAATTTTATTAAGTTGAATAATGAATACCGTATTTATTACAGTGGTGGTCACTCCAATACTTATAATTCTAGTATTGGTTTTATACGAAAGTTCGGTAATTAAAAATTAAGTAGAAGTTTTTCAAGCCCTATTCTCCAATAGGGCTTTTTTATGTCACTCTTATCTTTAATTATTTTTATATTTACAGCTAATCTGTATAATCTTAGAATCTATATTAGACGTTTATTCTTTTAAATGAATTTAGCTCCAATAATTTTATTTGTCTATAATCGTCCGCGATATACTAAGCAAACTATTGACTCATTAAGTAAAAATAGTTTAGCAAAAGAAAGCGAATTATTTATTTACTCTGATGCTCCTAAATCCCAAAAAGATAAGAAATCAGTTTCTGAAGTAAGAGAATATTTAAAGACGATAAATGGATATAAGAATGTTGTTATTAAGGAAAGTCAGATAAATAAAGGTCTTGCAAAATCAATTACATCTGGAGTTACGGAAATAGTTGAAAGGTATGGAAAAGCGATAGTACTCGAAGATGATCTTTTCCTTTCCGCCTTCTTTCTAAAATATATGAATGAGGCGTTGCGCTTATACGAATCTGAAAAAGATGTTATAAGTATACACGGATATGTTTATCCAGTTAAAGAAAAATTGCCTGAAACTTTTTTTTTAAGAGGAGCTGACTGTTGGGGTTGGGCTACATGGAACCGAGGTTGGAGTTTATACCAAGATAGTGCAGAGCGGTTGTTAAAACAGATAATGAGAGGAAATCTCGAAAGAGAATTTGATTTTAATGAAAGTTATAATTACATCAAGATGCTTAAGCAGCAGATTAAGGGTGAAATTGACTCGTGGGCTATAAAATGGTATGCTTCAGCATTTGTAAATGAGAAACTGACTCTATATCCGGGAAGATCGTTAGTTAAGAATATAGGCACAGAAGGTTTAGGAACACATGTGCAATCAACAAAAGCTTTTGATTCTGATTTATCCGAAATCCCTATTAAAATAGATAAAATAAAAATTTCAGAAAATATTGAAGCAAGAAAAATATTTGAAGAATATTTCAGATCAATAAAACTAAATTTATTTAACAGAGGATTAAAAAGGGTTGAAAGTCAAATTAAAAAAATAATTTATCCTCTTAGGTAAAGCTTTTTCAACTTCAATCTAGATCCTCCATATTACCAATAATACTTATATTTGCATCTAACCTATGTACAATTACATTGATAACCGTAATTATGATTACTCTTCTTTTGAGTCTGAAGAAAGAGAAGAATATAAATATATTATTGATTTTATTAAACCAAATTCTAAAGTAATTGATCTTGGCTGCGGAAACGGAACATTGATGAAAAAGCTTGTTAACGAAAAGCATGCTGGAGTGTATGGAATTGATGTTTCCGAATCTGCAATTGAAATTTGCCGAAAGAAGGGACTTAAAGCTGACAAAGGCGAGATTGATAAACCACTTAAAGTTGAGGACGATTCATTTGACTATTCTGTTTGCAATGTAACTATGCAGATGGTAATGTACCCGGAAGTACTTCTGAAAGAGATGAAAAGGATTTCAAAATATCAGATAATATCTTTTCCTAATTTCGCATTTTACAAGAACAGAATTGATCTTTTTTTTAATGGAAGAATGCCCAAACCAATGCTTCCAAATCATACCTGGTTTAATACAGGCCATATTCACCAGTTTTCAATCAAAGATTTTTATGAATTGGTTAATTATGTAAGTGGACTGAAGATCATTGATAGAAAAGATGTCACCTCAAAAAATTCTGTTCAGAAATTTTTTACTGGAAATTTTCCCAACTTGTTTAGTGGAATTCCAATCTTTCTTCTTACCAAAGTATGATTAAAAGACTCCAAAAATTAATTATAAAAGAACAGTTTGAGCCAGGAGTGATCGGATTAATAATAAACCCATTTTACATTGCACGAAAAGGTTTACTAAACAGTATTAGAGAAATGGGAAAGAATATTACAGGCAGAACCCTTGATGTTGGCTGTGGAACCAAACCTTATGAAAAATATTTTAACTCAACAGAATACATTGGTTTAGAGGTTGAAACTACTATTCATCGTGAAGTTGCCAAAGCAGATTATTTTTATGATGGTAAAAAATTTCCTTTCCCTAATAATGAGTTTGATTCTATTGTAACCAACCAGGTTTTTGAGCATGTTTTTAACCCGGATAATTTTTTGTTTGAAATAAACAGAGTTTTAAAAAAAGATGGAACTTTGCTTATGACGGTTCCTTTTGTTTGGGATGAGCACGAACAGCCTTTTGATTTTGCTCGCTACTCATCCTTTGGTATTAAATCTGTTCTTGAGAAAAAAGGATTTACGGTTATTGAACAGAAAAAAATTGCTCCTGATTTTAGTGTGATTGTTCAATTAATAAATGGATATCTTTATAAAATTTCTTCGAAGGTAAGAGTAATTAGAAACATTGTAATAGTTTTAATAATGTTTCCTTTAAATGTCATCGGAATCATTTCTTCAAAAATCTTTCCTTCTAATAAAGATCTTTATTTGGATAATATAATTCTGGCAAAGAAAGTTAATGATTTATAACTTCTGCACACTCTTCGATTCAAATTATCTTACAAAAGGATTAGCTCTTTATCATTGTCTGGAAAAATATTGTGAGAATTTTCATCTGTTCATTTTTGCGTTTGATGAAATTGCATATAATGTTCTTAAACAGCTTAAACTTTCTAAAGCAACAATTATTTCTTTGAAAGAATTTGAAGATGAGGAACTATTAAAAGTAAAACCAACAAGAACGAAAGGTGAATATTGCTGGACAGCAACTTCCTCAACAATTTTATATATACTTAAAAAGTACAATGTTGAAAGCTGCACTTATATTGATGCTGATATTTTCTTTTACTCATCACCTAAACCAATTTTTGATGAAATTGGGAATGATTCAATTCTTATAACAGAGCATCGTTATTCACCTGAGTATAATAAAGAAATAAAGAGCGGTAAATATTGTGTACAGTTCATTACTTTTAAGAATAATGAAAATGGTTTGAAAGCTCTCCGCTGGTGGAGAGAAAGGTGTATTGAATGGTGCTATAATCGTTTTGAAGATGGAAAGTTTGGTGATCAGCTTTATCTTGATGACTGGACTGAAAGGTTTGAAGGTGTGTACGTTATGAAACATCCCGGAGGAGGACTTGCAGCATGGAATATTCAGCAGTATGAATTTGAAAAGAAGAATAATAAAATTATTGTAATTGAAAAATCAACCGGACAAAGATTTGAAGTGATTTTTTATCATTTCCATTACTTAAGATTCTATAAAAATAATATTGTTGAACTGGGAAGAAGAAAACTTAGCAAAAATGTGCTCGATATTTTTTATAAGCCGTATATTAAATATCTTGATGAACTAAAAAAACAGGTTCATGCAATAGATAGCTCTTTCGATCCTCATGGTACATTATCAAGACCTTTTAGTGTGAAAAATATTATTCTTTATATTTACAGAAAGCTGCGTGGCACTTATAATGTTTTTAATAAAAATAAATTACTGGAATCCTGAATGGCATATATGATTCACCTGAAATCTTTCTCTGAAAAACGGGGAAATCTGACTGTGATAGAAAAGGAAATTCCATTTAAGATAAAAAGAATTTTTTACATTTATAGTGTAGATGAATCTGTGAGAGGCGGGCATAGACACAAAACAACTGAACAAGCAGCAATCTGTATTCATGGAAGCTGCATTGTTTCAAACAATGATGGAAAAAAGAAAGAAGATTTTATCCTCGATCATCCAAGCAAATGCCTCATACTTGAAACTAAAGACTGGCATACAATGCATCACTTTACTCCCGACGCAGTTTTACTGGTTCTTGCATCAACTCAATTTGATCCAGCTGATTATATCTACGAGGAATATCCATCGTGATTGAGTATGAAAATCTTTATAAAACGAATGAAACTTTCTTAAAAGATTTTTCTGATTCATTTCAAAAAACAATTAACAGCGGTTGGTTTATTCTCGGTAAGAATGTTGAGAATTTTGAGAAAGAGTTTGCTTCATATATCGGGAATAAATATTGTATTGGTGTTGCTTCCGGTCTTGACGCCTTAATTTTCTCATTAAAAGTTTTTGATTTTGAAAAAGGGAGTGAAATAATTGTCCCTTCAAATACATACATTGCAACTATATTGTCAATTATTCATTGCGGGTTAAAACCTGTTCTTGTAGAACCGGATATAAGAACTTACAATATTGATCCATTTAAAATTGAAGAAGCTATTAGACCAAAAACAAAAGCAGTAATGATTGTTCATCTCTACGGAAGATGCTGTGAAATGGACCCGATAATTTCAATCTGCAAAAAATATAATCTTAAATTGATTGAAGACTGTGCTCAATCGCATGGAGCTAAATATAAAAATAAAATGTCAGGTACTTTCAGTGATGTAAATGCTTTCAGTTTTTATCCGACAAAAAATCTTGGAGCGCTTGGTGATGCTGGTTCTGTAAATACTGATGATGAGAATTTTTCTGCTGCTGTAAAAAGTCTCAGGAATTACGGATCTGAAAAAAAATATTATAATGATAGAATTGGTTATAACTCAAGGCTTGATGAGGTTCAGGCAGGATTTCTTTCTATCAAATTGAAAAGGCTTGATGAAATTAATTCTCATAAAAGAAAACTTGCCGGTATTTATCTTAAAGAATTAAAGAATGATTTTATTAAGCCTTTTGTTCATCCAGATTTTTTTGATGTATGGCATATCTTTAATATAAGACATCCCAGGCGTGATGAATTAAAAGGATATTTATTAAAAAATGGAATTAAAACAGAAATACATTACCCGGTTCCTCCTCATAAACAGAAGGCTTTGCAGGGAATAATTGAAGGGGAATTTCCTGTCTCAGAAGAAATTCATAAAACTACACTGAGCCTTCCGATTTCATATGGGCATACTGAAGATGATATTTATAAAGTTATTGAGATGATGAATAAATTCTGAATAATCAGATGTTGTTGAGAATTTCCGTGAATTCCTGTGTAATTAATCTCCGGTCATATTTCTTAACAATGTTCTGATTGGTTTGGAATTTATCCGCTTTCAAAAAAAACTCTTCCCCACTCTCATCATATTTAAATATCATTCCCGCATGTGCTTCAGAAATAATATTCTTTACTTCCTCATTATCATTTCCGAAAGCCAGAATTGGTTTACCAGCTCTGAGGTATTCAAAAAGTTTTCCAGGGACATGTCTTTTTTCAGATGCACACACAAGCAAATAAGAAGATTTTTTCAACTCTTCCAGCATTTTTAGATATGGGAGAAAACCAATAAACTCGGTTACTTCATTTAAGTTATTTTTTTCAATCTCTTTTTTTATTAAAGGACTAACAGTTCCTATAAATTTTAGTTTTAGCTTTCTACCATTATCAATTAATTTTCTTATTGTTTTCCAAAGTTCTTTCGGATTCTGGTAATCAAAAATATTTCCCGCGTGAGTTATTGTTTTTTCATTGTTTTTATCTTCAGCTACAATTTTTTGTCCCGACAAGCCGGGATCCAATTGGGAAAAATCATCTTCATTATATCCCCAGTAAAGAACATTAGATTTTTCTTTTAAGAAAGAATATTTTTTTATGTAATCTTCCTGTGTGGATTTTGTAACAAAAATAACTTGAGAAGCATGGTTTAAAATTTTTCTTTCAAGGTAAGTATCAAATCTTTTTGAACTTTTACTTCTCTTAGCAGTTTTGTAATAAACAATATCAACCCAGGGATCAATTAAAACCGGAACAAAAGGAATCATAAACTTTTTGCTTAATCGATATCCAACAAGATGTGTGGAATGAGGTGGACCCAATGAAACAATCATATCATACTTATCTTCCTGTAAAATCTTTCTTCCTTTTGGAACAACTGAAAAGTACCAACCAACACGTGCATCAGGAATGAAAAAATTAAACCTGATCCAAATTGACAACCTGTGCGCTAAACTCCGATTTTCAGATGAAACAGTTTCAGATTCTGTTATAGATTCATTTTTCTTTTTACCTGTGAATTTTTTGTAAATCTCAAAAGGTTCAATAGATTTTGCTTTGAATACTTCTAAATCGGGTGAAATTTGGCTAAGTAAACTATCATCTTTAAATGAAACCGTACTTTCCTCGGTTGTAAGTACGGATGGTTGCCAGTTAAATTCCGGTAAATGCTTAATAATTTTTAAAGGCCAATGCAGTGTAGCTTTTCCCGATGGCGGCCAAAAATAAGTAATAAAAAGAAGTTTATTCATCGGCAGAATGTTTTAAATAAAAAATTATTAAGTTGATTAACAAGTTAATAAATTCTTAATTGTAACTTAGAGTCTCGTTCCATTATCTTCTTATACTAATTCATAAAGAAAGATTTATGTTAATAGATATCTCAACCTCTTCACCTCCGTACAAAGTAGTACAGGAAAAAGCTGCAGTAGAATTAAAGAAGAGAATGAGTGTACGTCCAGCCATAGGAAGATTAATTGATACTGCATCAGTTCATTCCGGGATTAATTCAAGATACATTGTAATTCCGGATGCCGAAGAGAATGTTGAAAATAAATTTTATTCGAATAATGGAAACTATATAAAACCCGATACTCAGGTAAGAATGAATGAATATGAAAAATGGGCAAAAAAGCTGTCGAAGGATGCTGTTTCTAAATTGTTGGAAGAAAATAATTTCAATCCTTCAAAGATTGAAAGACTGATTACTATTTCATGCACGGGCTTTTTTGCACCAGGATTGGATTATTATTTAATAGAAGAATTCGGAATACCTCAGAAAGTTAAAAGAACAAACATTGGCTTTATGGGATGCGCTGCTTCAATTACAGGATTTAATTCCGTCTTTGAGGCCTTAACTTCTGCTAAAGAAAAGGAATTAAATATTCTTTTGGTTTCTGTAGAACTTTGCAGTCTTCATTTACAAACAGAACCAACACGCGATAATATTTTAGCCAATATGATTTTTGCAGATGGATGCGCTGCTGCGTTATTTTCAAACTCCCCAAACTTTTCACCTGGAAATAAATTTAAGATTGTTGGTATAGATACTTTCCTTTTTAATAATTCTGCAGAATATATGGGATGGAAAATCGGCAACTTTGGTTTCGAAATGATTCTTTCGCCCGAACTTCCTAAAATTATTCTTGAGTCTGCCTGTCCTGAATTACAAAAAATAATTTCCTCAAAAAACATTAATAAGAATGGTATAAAATACTGGGCACTTCACCCGGGAGGTAGAGCAATTCTCGACTCACTTCAAAATGGGCTTGGGTTAACTGATGAACAAATGGTCTCTTCAAGAAATGTTTTAAAGAATTTTGGCAATATGTCTTCAGCTTCTATTCTTTTTGTTATTAAGGAGATTTTAAAAACTTCCGAGTTAAAAAAAGATGAATATTGCTGTGCTGTGGCCTTTGGCCCTGGTTTAACAATGGAAACTGCACTACTGCAGGTTGTTTAATGTTTTTTAAAAGAAGCTATCAGAAGGAGATGATGGATGACTTCTCCATTAATAATGAGAGAATTGATATTGCTCTTCAGGAATTAAGGTTAATTAATAAATTTCTTGGAGGAAATTCAGTAACGAAGAAAGGATTAAAAAAAATTGCTGCAAAGATTCCTTCAAAAAGCTCAATTAAAATTCTTGATGCAGGCGGGGGAGCTTCGGATATTCTTTTATCATTAAAGGGGATGAATCTTAAAATCTTTTCTGCGGATATAAATAAACACATTACAAAATATGTAAAGCACAACTCACCGGAAGTTGAAGTTGTTTGTGCAGATGTATTAAAACTTTCTTTTAAACAGAAGCAATTTGATATTGTTCATCTCTCCTTGTTCCTTCATCATTTTAATGAAAAAGAAATTAAAGAGATTTTGTATCGACTCTCAGGAATTTCAAAATATGGAATGATAATAAATGATCTTCAGAGGTCTCTTTTTGCTTTTCTGGGAATTAAAATTTTAACAACTCTCTTTTCCAAAAGTGAATTTATAAAAAATGATGGGCCTCTTTCCGTTAAACGAGGTTTTAAAAAAAACGAGTTAGTTAGAATTTTAGATGAATTAAAATTTAATTATGAAATAAAGTACAAATGGGCATTCAGGTGGCTGGTTATTATTTATTTATAACATTAATTATTTAGTGAAAGCAAAAGAGATTTCCACTTTCGTGGGAATGACAGTTTTCTCGGATTGATAAATGAAAGACAATTTTGAAATAGGAATAATTGGAGGAGGTCCTGCAGGATCAACGGCGGCCGCATATTTAGCAAGTTATGGTTTTGATGTTTGCTTGTTTGAAAAAAAATCTTTTCCCCGCGAAATGCTCTGCGGTGAATTTTTATCCATCGAAGTTATTTATTTTTTGAAACAACTTGATTTATTTGAAGAATTTATTTCGCTTCAGCCAAATAAGGTTAGATCATTTCGTCTCTTTAATAACTCCGGTAAAAACATATACAGTAAATTTAATTTCGAGGCATATGGTTTAAGCCGTTCATCATTTGATAATCTTTTGCTTTGTAACGCAAAAAGAAAAGGTGTTTCAGTTTTCCAGCCGGCAGAAGCGATAAAAATTATTCATAATGTAAAATCTTATCAACTGATTATAAAAAACAATGAGAAAAAAGAGTCAAATATTACTGTAAAATATTTAATAGCTGCTTATGGAAAGCAAAGCCCTCTTGATAATCATTTAAAAAGAAATTTTATTAAAGAAAGATCAAAGCTTAATGCTGTAAAATTTCATATAAATAGAAATGACTTAAAAGAATTCGCTGAAGATGAAATTCAAATTTATACTGCGGATAATATTTACTGCGGCGTAAATGCTGTAGATAAAAATAAAGTAACTTTCTGTTTTCTCGAAGACAGGAATAAGGAACAACCACCGCCAAGAATGCAGTTAATTGAACTTCAGAAACAAAATAAAGCTTTTAAAAAATTATTTAATGGAAATGATGAAAATCTATTTGATAACCTTCCTGTTTATGGAACCGGTAACATCTACTTTGGAAAAAGAAATATTGTAGAGGATGGAATCTTTTTCATTGGAGATGCTGCAGGTGTTATTGCTCCTTTATCTGGGGATGGAATTGGAATCGCAATGGAATCCGGAAAATTAATTGCCGATCTGTTTCAAAAAAAAAGAAAAGAGAATCTTTCAAAAGAAGAATTAGAATCTTTATTTATAAAGAAATGGAATAAATTATTTTCAAATCGAATGAAAACAGCAAAAACAATTCAGTGGTTTATTCTTAAAAAATTTAGCAGAAATACAGGTTTTTTGTTAGTCCATTCTTTCACTTCACTATTGCAATATCTTATTAAAACAACAAGGAATACATTTGAAAAGGGAATGTCAAATGTGAAATCAGAGTAATTATTCAATATTTATCCTCACATTTAAATTGTATTAACTTACTCAATAACTTTATTTATATTTAACTATGGATTTTAACATTAAAAATATTTCCCGGTTTGTTGTAGTAGGCGATAGGGTTTTAATTCGACCCGAAGAGGAGTCAAATAAAACTTCAAGCGGACTTTTTCTGCCGCCGGGTGTTTCAGAAAAAGAAAAAATTCAAAGTGGGTATGTTATAAAAGTTGGTCCAGGTTATCCAACAGCTGCAAACATAGATGATGAACCCTGGAAAGAATCAAAAGAAGCTGTAAAATATATTCCTTTGCAGGCAAAGGAGGGTGACCTTGCTATATTCCTGAGAAAGGAAGCATTTGAAATAGAATTTGAAAAAGAAAAATTTTTAATTGTCCCGCAGTCGGCAGTTCTTCTTTTAATAAGAAACGATTTTGATATTAGTGACTAAAATTCTTTTTTTAAAAAGGGAGAATTTTATTGATTATTACTTTTAGCCGCGAGTACTTTCCAATATAAATAGGATCTTCTTCAAGGTCCTCATCTACATAAGAAGAATCTTCAATTGGTGTTTCATCGCAAACCGCTGTAATATATTTTTCCAAAGTTTCTTTGGAATCTTTCTGTGATACCGGGAGTCTCAAATCGCAGCATTCATCATAGAGCTCTTCCCAGGAACGATTGGAGGAATTAATTGTTTCCATTGTGACTCTCTCTGACATTATTTTTTTAAACTCGTACCTATAAAAGAAAAATTTATTTCATCTCAGCAGAATTATGCAAAGGATTATAATAAGGAGTGTTGAAGCAGAAAATTTTGCTAAACGATTCTTTACAAAACTTTTTCCATCTTTGTTAAAGGAACCTTCCCAGTCACCTTTTTCGATTGACCATTCAAAACCATTTTTATCGAAGTACTTAATCTGTATCAAAATTGTAAAGATTCTGTTGTATTAACTATAGATTTTATTTGAGCAAATTTTATTCCTCAAAAATCAATGTGTTATATCTCAAAAATCTTTTAGATGGAATTCTGTTCCGGTAAATAATTCTTTTAAAGAAAAAAATTTCTTCTTTGCTCTTATTAAAACGGGGAATGGCTTGATTCTAAGTAAATATCAACAGTTTTTCTTATTTTAAGAGGAAATAAAATAATCTACTAATAGGAAAGACCATGGCAGCAAATATTGAAATGATTAAGAAAATTTATTCTGAGTATAAAGGAAAATTAGAATCTGTAAGAAAGATAGTTAATCATCCGTTAACGTTTAGTGAGAAGATTATATATGCCCATCTTTGGGAAAAACCAGAAAAAGAATATATGAGAGGAAAAGATTATGTTGAATTATCTCCAGATAGAGTTGCAATGCAGGATGCAACAGCGCAGATGGCTTTGCTTCAGTTTATGTCGGCTGGAAGGAAAATGACAGCTGTCCCAACAACAGTTCATTGTGATCATCTTATTCAGGCACAGGTTGGTGCAAAGGATGATTTGTTGAGGGCGACTGAAGAAAATAAGGAAGTTTTTGCTTTTCTGGAAAGCATATCAAGAAAATATGGAATTGGCTTCTGGAAACCTGGTGCTGGAATTATTCACCAGGTTGTGTTAGAAAATTATGCTTTCCCAGGTGGAATGATGATCGGAACTGATTCTCATACTCCAAATGCGGGCGGATTAGGAATGATTGCAATTGGAGTTGGTGGTGCGGATGCAGTAGATGTTATGGCGGGAATGCCCTGGGAATTAAAATGGCCTAAGATAATTGGAGTTAAACTAACCGGCATGATGAATGGATGGACTTCAGCAAAAGATGTAATTCTTAAGCTTGCCGGGATTTTAACTGTTAAAGGTGGAACAGGTGCTATCATAGAATATTTCGGTGAAGGTGTTTCTTCAATTTCTTGTACAGGTAAAGGGACTATATGTAATATGGGTGCTGAGATTGGCGCTACAACTTCTGTTTTTCCTTTTGATGACAGGATGGCTGCTTATTTAAGAATAACAGACAGAGCTAATGTAGCTGCACTTGCTGAAAGTAATGCTGATGAACTTGCTGCTGATTCTGAAGTTCTCAAAAATCCTGAAAAATATTTTGATCAGATTGTAGAAATTAATCTTTCTGAACTGGAACCACATCTTAATGGACCTTTTACACCGGATAAAGCATGGCCTATCTCGAAAATGAAAGAAGCCGTTAAAGAATATGATTATCCTGATACAATTAAAGTTGCTCTCATTGGAAGCTGTACAAACTCCAGCTATGAAGATATTGACCGTGCCACAAGCATAGCTAAGCAGGCATTGAAGAAGGGGCTTAAAGCAAAATCGCAGTTTACAATTACTCCGGGTTCAGAGCAGGTAAGAGCAACCATTGAAAGAGATGGTCAGCTTTCCACACTTTCTGAGTTTGGCGGATTAATTTTAGCAAATGCATGCGGACCTTGCATTGGAATGTGGAAAAGAATGGATATTAAAACAGGAGAAAGAAATACAATAGTTACTTCGTTCAACAGGAATTTTGCAAAAAGAAATGATGGAAATCCTGAAACACTTGCATTTGTAGCAAGCCCTGAGTTGACAACTGCTTTGGCAATTGCAGGAAGATTATCATTTAATCCTTTAACAGATGAACTGGAGAATGAAAAAGGTGAAAAGGTGAAACTGGATCCCCCTAAAGGAGAAGAATTACCTCCTAAAGGATTTAATAAAGGTGAGAGTGGTTTTATTCCTCCGGCAAAAGATGGAGTTAATGTTGAGGTTGTTGTCAAATCGAATAGCGATAGATTGCAGTTATTAAAACCCTTTGAACCATGGGATGGAAAAGATTTTGTTGATCTCCCTGTTTTGCTTAAAGCTCAGGGTAAATGTACAACAGATCATATTTCTATGGCCGGACCCTGGTTAAAATACCGCGGGCATCTTGATAATATTTCTAATAATATGTTTATCGGTGCAGTAAACGCTTTCACCGGCGATACAGGTAAAACAAAAAATATTTTTACCGGAGAATATAAATCTGTACCTGAAGTTGCACGTGAGTATAAAGCAAAAGGTACAGGATGGATTGTAGTTGGAGATGAAAATTACGGAGAAGGTTCAAGCCGTGAACATGCTGCAATGGAACCAAGGTATCTGGGAGGAATAGCAATTATAGTTAGAAGCTTTGCGAGAATCCACGAAACAAATCTTAAGAAACAGGGAATGCTTCCTTTTACTTTTGCTGATCCCAAAGATTATGATAAGATCCAGGGAGAAGATAGAATTACACTTAAAGTATCTGAAATTGCACCTGAAAAACCTTTAAAGATGATAATCAAACATAAAAATCGTTTAACTGATGAAGTTCTTCTGAACCATACAATGAATGAAGCACAGATAAAATGGTTTAAAGCTGGAAGTGCGTTGAATTTGATTGCAGCACAGAATAAGTAATTACAAATTATATATTATTTAAAGGGCGTGGTAGTTCCACGCCTTTTTTATTAGCATATTTTTATAGTTCATAATTTGTTACATAGAATTCAGACAGCTAATGTTTTATTTTTACAATAAAAAGATTAACAAGGTTTAATGACATTTCTCAACCCCGCAGTATTATTTGGCTTATTAGCTGCTTCTATCCCAGTTCTGATCCATCTATTTAATTTAAGAAAGTTAAAGAAGATTGAATTCAGCACCTTAGCTTTTTTAAAAGAGCTGCAGAAAAACAGGATTAGAAAAGTTAAGCTTAAACAGTGGCTTCTTCTTGCATTGAGAGTTTTAATTATACTTCTTCTTGTTTTTGCGTTTGCAAGACCAACACTTGAAGGCGTTGCAATAGGAGGAACAACTTCAGCGGCAAAAACAACTGCTGTTTTTATCCTCGATGATACTTTTAGTATGTCCGTTGTTGATGCTAACGGCTCTTACTTAAACCAGGCAAAAGAGTCTATTCAGGAACTAATAAGAAATCTACAGGAAGGTGATGAAGCTGCTTTAATTCTTGTCTCCGGAAAAAATAAAGGGGAGATAAAGCCTTCCACAAACCTATTGGAGCTTATTAATAAAGTTGATGAGGATGAACCTGCTTATTCGAGCGGATACTTGCATAATGCTGTAGTTAAAGCATCAGAAATGTTAGCGGAATCAAAAAACTTCAATAAAGAGGTTTATATCTTTTCTGATTTTCAGAAAAGCAGAATTTCAGAAGAAGGTTCTCTTTCCGATCTGAGCCAGCTTCTTGATGAAAAAGTCAAAATATACTCTTTCGATTATTCAGGGAAAGATATATACAATGTTGGCATTGATGACATTAAAGTTGAAACCCAGATATTCGAAAAAGATAAGCCGGTAGTTATTAATGTTACAGTTACAAATTATTCTTCAGATGAAATAAATAATCTTGTTGTATCACTATTCATAAATGATGAACGAACTGCTCAGCAGAGTGTTTCACTTGGAGCCGGAGCTTCAACAGTTGTTACTATGGAGGTTCTAATTAAAGAGGCAGGTTATAATAATGTTTTTGCTGAAATCGAAGATGATGAAATTATTCAGGATAACAGGAGATATACAACTCTTTTTATTCCTGATAAAATTCCTTTAATTATTTTTTATGATGAGGAAAAAGATACCCGTTTTGTTGAACTTGCACTTCAATCATCAGGTGATAGTAAAACATTTGAAATAACCAAAAGAAATCTCAGTCAATTATCGTCGGTTAATCTTAGTCGGTTTGATGTTGCTTTTGTAATTGGTTCTGAAAATTTGAGCACTCCGGAAAGATTTAAACAATTTGCCGAAAATGGAGGAGGTTTGTTTTTATTTCCCGGAAATGAAACTTCTGAGTCAGGTTTTCAAAGTCTATTAAATGCACTCAACTTATCTTCGGTTCAGGGTTTATTTGGAAATAAAGAGAATAGAGATAATATCGTAAATTTTGATAAGACTGAATTTAATCATCCTGTTTTTCAGAATATCTTTACAGAAGGAGTAAAAAGAAATATTGAATCGCCTGAGATTAACCATCATTTAAAAATTAATTCTGAAGGAAAAGGGACGACAATTATTTCTTTAATGAATGGCTCATCTTTCTTAAGCGAATATAAAGTTGGGAAGGGGAAAGTTTTTGTTTGTAACACTGCGCCGGTTTTAAGCTGGTCTGATTTTCCATTGAAAGGGATTTTTCCTCCTTTGATTAATAAATCTGTTTTTTACTTAACATCAAAAAATGAAACTGAAGAAAAATTTCTTGCCGGAGACGTGGTTGATATAAATATTGGAAATAAAAGCGTATCTCAAATTAAAATTGAGAAACCTGACAAAACTGAAGAATTTATAAACCCTGATGAAGTTGCAGCGGCAAATTTTTTCTCTTATAGTAATACAGATTTTGCAGGAATAGTTAAAGTTTATTCGGGAGAAGAATTGATTGATGAAATAGCGGTTAATCATAATCCGCTTGAGTCAGTTACAAATTCTGTAAGCAATGATGAGTTTGAAGAATATCTCTCAGAAATAAATTTTAAAGGAACATATCTAAGAGTTGATAAAGATCAAAATCCGGTTGAGGTAATATTGCAGGCGAGATTTGGTTCAGAACTCTGGAAACTTTTTCTTTTGGCGGCTTTATTAACTGCTTTGATTGAAATGCTGGTCGCAAGGAATGTTAAAAAGGAGTTGGCTGAAGTTTAACCGATGGAATGGTTTATTAAAATTGATTATTATTGTTCAGGTACAGAGGTATAAGGTATAGGGTATAAATGTATATGGCAAATATAAAACCTATTACCTTTATACCTTATACATACATTGAGTTTTATAAAAGATAAAGAGAAGTAAATTGATAGAAATTTCTCAAAAGAAAATAGAAAGAGCTTTACTTGTTGCATTAAATAGCAGAAGTATTGATGATGAAATTGTGAGTGAACATCTTTCAGAACTTGAAGAACTTGCTTCAACTGCGGGGGCAGAAACAATAATGAAAATTATTCAATCAAAAAATTCTCCCGATCCTGCATTTTATATCGGCAAAGGAAAAGCCGAAGAACTTGCCGCAATTGTTGAAAGCAGCCAGATTGATGTAATTATTTTTGATGACGATCTTTCCCCTACGCAAGTAAGAAATCTCGAAAGAACTTTGAATAGGAAGATTATTGACCGGAGCGGATTGATACTGGATATATTTGTATCAAGAGCAAAATCAAGAGAAGCAAAAACACAAGTTGAGCTTGCACAGCTACAATACATGCTTACGAGATTAACGAGAGCATGGACTCACTTATCAAAACAATATGGAGGAATTGGAACAAAAGGTCCCGGTGAAACACAGATTGAAACTGACAGAAGAATTATTCGCAACAGGATAAGCCACCTTAAAGAAAATCTAAAAAGGATTGAGTTACAGCGTAATACACAGAGACAGGGAAGAAAAGATTTTTTAAAGATATGTCTTGTTGGTTATACAAACGTTGGCAAATCAACTTTATTTAACAGACTTACCGAAGCAGAGGTTTTAGCTGAGGATAAACTCTTTGCAACACTTGATTCAACAACGAGAATATTAAACTTAGATAAGAGCCATAATATTTTGCTTAGCGATACAGTTGGTTTTATAAGAAAACTCCCGGCAAATCTTATAGCTTCATTTAAAAGTACATTAGATGAAGTGAGGGATGCGGATGTCATTTTACATATAATTGATATTTCAGATCCCTATTTTGAAGAACATATTAAAGTAGTTGAAGAGACTTTAAAAGAAATTGGAAGCGATAAAAAAACTATTGTAAAAGTTTTTAATAAAATTGATATTCTGAGTGACAGAGATAAAATTGGTTACATTAAAAATAATTATAAAGAGGGTATAATTGTTTCTGCCGAGAAGGGAATAAATATTCCTGCACTTCTTGATAAGCTAATTGAGATGAGTGAAAATACTTTTGTGGAAGACAAAGTTGCTTTAAATTTGGATGATTCAAAAACCGCCGCCAAGATTCATTCAATGGCAGAAGTGCTTTCAACAAAATATGATGATGATAAAATTCATGTCAGGTATAAAACTAATCGTCATAATTCTGAAAAAATAAAGAAGATGGTTAATGGAGGCTAAACCTTTGAGGATAGTGTTTTGATGACAAGCCAGGGCGTAATATTTCACGCCCTGACTTTTTTGCGTTTTTAGTTTTTCACCTGCTTGCAGCAGGCAGTTCTTACTTTAGCATTAACATCTTCTTGGTTTCTACGAAGTTGCCCGTTATCAATTGATAGAAATAAACTCCGCTTGGCAGGTTAGTGGCGTCAAATTTAATTTGATAAAATCCTGGATCTTTATTTTCATTCAATACAACCGCAACTTCTTCTCCGACTGAATTCAGGATTGTTATTCTTACATTCGATCTTTCCTGAACTCCAAACCCAATAGTTGTTGATGGATTAAAAGGATTGGGATAGTTCTGTTCTAACAGGTATGAATTAAATACTCTGTAATTAACTTCTACTACCTTTGAATATTCGTAATTGCCGTTATAATCTATTTGTTTCAGTCTATAGTATAATTTCCCGTTATTAAGACTATTATCCGAAAAACTGTAATCATTTCTCTCTGTAGTTGTCCCATTCCCTTCCACAAATCCAATCGTAAAGAACTTATTCTGATTTGTACTTCTTTGAATCTCAAATCCACGGTTATTAATTTCACTTGCCGTTGACCAGCTAAGTACTACTTCTTTACCGTTTGAGGTTGCGGTGAATGATGTTAATTCAACAGGAAGCGGAGGACCAACGTATTTATAAACTATGTTTGTTCCGAGCTGTGAACCCCATCCATCAGTATAGGATGCGAAGTTAACTAAAAAACAACCTATTGTATCAAGTAAAGTCCAGGTTTCACCAGCATCAAAAGTTACTGCAGTACCCTTCATTGTCGAAGCTCTGCCTGCAGTTAAAATGTATGTTGAATTTGTTCCTGGAATGTGCTGAATTGTTGACGGAGCTAAGTTAACGAGTACAGGATTGGGAATAATATTCCATGTAGCTCCTCCATCAGTTGTTTTCCTAACAATGTGATCAGTTGCATTACCTGCCATTTTTAAAGCATAAATTCCAATCTGGGAATTCTGAAATGCTATTGATGGAAGCCAATCAGTGTACTGTGATTCCGATAAAATTATATTCCAGGTGTAACCAATGTCTGTGCTTTTGAAGATACGACCCTTGTTGGTGCAAAACCAGATTGTATTTCCAGAGACCGCAAAGCGGCTTTCACCCAGAAAAGTCCATTCATCAGTTAATGGAGTTGGCATTGTAACCGGATTCCAGTTAGTTCCGCCATTAGTAGTTGTGTAAGTTTCAAGATAATCACCAATAACTACACCGTTCTGTGAGTCAAAGAAATAAATATACGCCGGACCAGTTTGCGATGAGTTGTACGCGTCTTGTCTATTCCACGTTACACCTCCATCTGTAGTTTTATAAATACCAATAGTTCCTGTGGTTCCAACTAATTTATAGCAAGTGACATAAGCTGTATCCGCATCAATGGCAAAGATTTCGTCCAGATAACCGTTGGTTATTCCGGGAATCGAATTAAGTACCCAATTGTTTCCACCATCTGTTGTTCGAATATAACCAGTATAAGGTGTTGTATTAGCAGGGTATTTTTGCCCCACTGCCCAGCAAACTTGGTTATTAACAGCAGAAAAATTAATAACAAAAACATCTGAAGGGAAATTAGAATTCTGTATTTGCCAGTTTTGTGCAATAATGGTGTAAGGAAAAAACACCGTGAAAAGCAAAAACGAAAGTAAAAGTATCTTTTTCATTTTATACTCCATGTATTTGTTGATGTTTAGTTTGATTTAAAAGAACATCACAAATAAAATAAACGGGAAGAGGGGGTGGTTATCAGCTATGAGTAAAAAATTATAAACTATGTTTCCAGATAATAAATTGACTGATTTTCTAATGATATTGTATGGTCAGTATTAAGATTTTATGACCTTGAGATATCACTCGGGAGGTAACCAAATTCCTCGCTAAAACATTTTGTGAAGTATGCCGGGCTATTAAATCCAACGGAAAAAGCAATTTCCGATATTGTTCCCTGCTTGTCTTTAAGCATTTTTCTGGCTTTCGTTAATCTGACAGATCTTAAAAACAAGCTTGGGGATTTACCGGTTAACGCTTTTATTTTTTTATATATTTGAGCACGGCTCATATAGGACTCTCTCCCTAACTCTTCAATACTAAATTCTTCTTCAGAGAGATGTTCGTATATTACTTTGAGCACTCTCTTCATAAACTCCTCATCGATTGGACTCAATTCTTTTGGAATTTGAAAATCTTCTGATTTGAATTTCTCCTGGAGTTTTTTTCTTATCTCAATAAGATTTTTAATCCTGACCTTTAACTCAGTTGCATCAAAAGGTTTCATTATGTAATCATCTGCCCCGGTTTCATAACCTGATATCTTATCCTGACTCGTTGCTTTTGCTGTCAACATTATTATCGGTATATGACTTGTTCTTTCATCTGTTTTTAATTTAAAGCACAATTCAAATCCATCCAACTTAGGCATCATTACATCACTTATTATCAAATCAGGTATGTGGTTGAATGCCTGCTCAAGACCATCTTGTCCATCAACTGCTTCCTGAATTCTGTAATTATTCTCAAGATGACTGATTATATATTTCCTGACATCACTATTGTCCTCAACTATAAGAAGCAACGGTTTTTCAGTATCAATCAAGATATCAACATCTGTTTTTTCTTTACTTACTTTGCTTTCTGCTTCTAATTCAAATTTTTCAATATAGGATTTGTACTCTTGTTCTCGTCTTTTATCAACTATTTCTTCGGGTTTCAAGTGATCTTTACCCAGCAGAATTTTTACAGTAAAAGTTGTCCCTTTTCCTAATTCACTTTGCACTTCAATTTTTCCTTTGTGCAATTCGACTAGTTCTTTTGTCAACGCTAAGCCGATCCCTGTTCCTTCTTGTTCTCTTGTATGGCTTTCATCTACCTGATAAAAGCGATCGAAAATTTTGTCAAGATTATCTTTTTTTATGCCAATACCGCTATCAAATATCCTTATTTCTAATTCCTTATTTAACCTCTTAACAGTTACTTCAACTCTGCCTCCTTCGGTGGTGAATTTACATGCATTGGATAAAAGATTATTTATGATTTTCTCAATCTTATCCCCATCTAGATAAACATTTATTATTTCTTCTGTCGTATTAAACCTTAACGTTACTTTCTTTCTTTCTGCAAGTGATGAAAAAGACAAGACCAACCCCCTAAGCAAAGGAATTATATTTTCTTCTTTTGTCTCGAGTTTCATCCTTCCTGCTTCAAGCTTTGAAAGATCTAATAATTGATTCACAAGCTTTAAAAGTCTGCCTGCATTTCTCTTTATTAATCCCACATTCTGTTTGGTCTCTGATTCTTTAGACTTCTCAAGAATATCTTTTGCAGGTCCAAGAATTAAAGTTAAAGGTGTTCTGAATTCGTGTGAGATATTGGTAAAGAAACGTGATTTCATTTCATCTACTTCATGAAGTTTTTGTGCTTCAAACTTGCTCATTTCAAATTCGTGCTTGGTTCTTATTCTTTTAAGTTGTGTCTTCCAAGTACCGTAGGCAATACTTACCAGCAAAACAAAATAAATTAGGTAAGCCAGCATTGTTTGGTACCATGGAGGAAGAATAATTATTTTTATTGAGGTACCTTGTTCATTCCAAACACCGTCGTTATTAGATCCCCTAACCCTAAAAATATATTCCCTGGGATCCAAATTAGTATAAGTTACTAAGCGGTTGTCTGCGTCTGTATAAATCCAATCGTTATCAAAACCTTCCATTAAATATGCATATTTGTTCCTTCCCGGAGCTTGAAAATCTAAAGCAGCGAACTCAAGTGAAAAAACTTTGTCGTCATAATTCAGTTCAATTTTCTCACATTCGATTATGGATTTGCTTAGAATTGTCCGCCTACTAAGAGTATCATATCCAATAGCTACAGGTTTATTGAATAAATAGAAGTCGGTTAGATAAACGGGTGGAGTATGAGGATTATCTTTTATGCTGTCTGGATAAAATATATTAAATCCGTTAGTTCCGCCGAAAATCAATTCACCTGTTTTGCTTTTACAACAGGATGAAAATTGTTCAAATTCGTTGCTTTGAAGTCCGTCTTCAACATCATAATTTCTGAATGACTCTTTGAAAGGATCAAATTTTGATAGCCCATAATTAGTGCTAAGCCATAAGTATCCATTATTGTCCTCCAAAATTCCAAGAATATAATTACTCGGCAACCCATCTTTCGTTGTGTAGTTAACAAATCTTCCACTTTCTTTATTTAACTTAATTAATCCACGCTCAACGGTCCCTATCCAGAGAATTCCAGACTTATCTTCATAAAGTGAAACTATATTAAGAGAACTTGAATAATTAATTTTACTGGGATCGAAATTATGATGAATGAGTTTATCGTTTCTGCTATCAAAACTATACAATCCATTTCTTGTTCCAATCCATAAAATTTCCTGTTCATCTCTGTAAATAGCATAAACCGATACATCACCTACTTTGTTAAATAAATTACCCGGATTATTTTCCCTGTGACTAAACGATTCATTCTCTTTGTCAAATTTATTTAATCCACGACTTGTCCCTACCCAAATTATACCAGACTGATCCTCATAAATTGAAAAAATAATATTGTCATTTAAACTATTAGGATTTTGCGGATCGTGGTTATATTTATAAAATTTTTCTGTTTTTCTATCAAATTTATTTAAGCCTCCAAATTGGGTCCCTAACCACAAAACACCTGCTCTGTCTTCGCAAATTGATAAGATTGTATTATCACTTAAACTATATTGATCACTTGAATTGTTTTTATAATGTGTAAACTTATATGTACTGCGATCTAGCTTATTTAGTCCTCCATCCCAGGTACCAATCCAAATGATCCCGGATTTGTCTTCATAAATTGTTGTTATCCCTAAAGCACTTAGCGAAAAAGGATCGTTTCGTTTGTGCTTGTATTGTCTAAACGGTTTCATTTGTTTGTTAAAGATATGTAATCCTCCTCCCCAAGTTGCTACCCAAAGCAATCCTGAATTATCTTCATAGATACAAGTAACATTATTATCATTCAGACTAAACGGATCGTCAGGATCATGTTTATATGAAAAAAAAATAGGAACCGAATCAATTTTATCCCCCTGAAACATTCTAATTAAACCTTCGCCCCAGGTTCCTAGCCAAAGCACATTATCTCGGTCCATCAGTGAATAATAAATATCATTATCAGGCAAACTGGTGGAATTATTCTGATCTTGCATAAAGCGAACGAAAGAAGGTTGATAATTTATCTCACCAACCCTAAGTTTGTTTAGTCCTCCACCTAAAGTTGATATCCATAAGTTTCCAAAACTATCCTCGCATATTCCGGTAACTTTATTATCGCTTAAACTGTTAGGATCATTTGGATTATGAACATAACGAATAAACTTTTTATTTGATCTATCAAATTTATTTAATCCCCCGCCGGTTGTTCCTATCCAAAGATTCCCTTTGGAATCCTCGAAAATCGCATAAATATTGTTCTCGCTTATACTTGTTGGATCGTCAGGGTTATTTTTATATCGTATAAACTGTTGTTTTTCAAGATCAAATTCATTCAGTCCTCCATCCTGAGTTCCTACCCAAAGGGTTCCGAATTTATCTTCATAGATTGAAGTAACTGTATTTGAACTTATGCTTCTAAAATCTTTCGAATTGCTAAAATATCTTGTAAACATCTCTTGCCCGGGAATATATTTATTCAAACCACCACCTAAAGTCCCAACCCAAAGTGTTCCGAGCTTATCTTCATAAAGTGCCCTTATGCTGTTAGCGCCCAGACTATTAATATCGTTAGGTGAAAACTTAAACACTTTTAAATTATATCCATCATATCTGTCGAGCCCG
>MHAF01000084.1:5847-7876 GCA_001802865.1 Ignavibacteria bacterium RBG_16_34_14 | reverse complement strand
AGCTGATAAACTGGTTAAAAAAATATGTCGTCCGAATCTGAATATTTTATTCACCGGGAGTATATTTTATTATCTCAACCTTCTCAATAGTTATCAGTCCCCCGCTTTTTGAGGATTCAAATAGTTCATTAACTATTGGAATAAACTGTTCTATCTTTTCCGCTTCATCGACAATTTCTATAATTAAGGGAAGATCCTCAGATAGTCTTAGAATTTTTGCAGTATGAATTCTGCTTTTACCTCCATAACCCATAATTCCCTTGAATACAGTTGCACCTGCAAGACCATTTTCTCTTGCTGCAATTACAATTTTTTCATAGACCGGGATATGACCTGACTTATCGTTCTCCCCGACAAATATTCTTAAAAGCTTTGCTTCACCTTTTATATGCATAATGTTCTCAGATTATTTTTGAAAAAATGTAAGCTACAAAAACACCGGCAATACAAACCAATAGATTTAAAATAATATTTAATGCTGCAAAGAGATATTGAGAGTCACGTAGAAGGTTAAAAGTTTCTAAAGAAAAAGTTGAGAAGGTAGTAAATCCACCGCAGAAACCGATTGTAAGAAAAATCTTTAACTGGTTGTTTATTAATTCTTTTTCATCGAAAATAAATATGATTAAGCCCAGAATAAAACTGCCAATAATGTTTACTGCAAGTGTTCCATATGGAAAAGTAACGGGAAGATATTTATACACAGCATTTGAAAGCCAGTATCTTAAACCACCGCCAATTGCAGATCCCACTATCACCAGGAAATAATTTATCATTTCTCCTCCAAAATTTTTATCTCATCTTCTGTTAAGCCGTAAAGCCTGCCTTCATTAAATAAACTGCGGCAGGTAAACTGGTAAACAAGCTGGTCTATCTGCTTATCTATTGAGTCGCATTTTCTTTGGTGATAATCTTTATCGCTTTCGGTTTTGAATAACTTCAATTCATTCATTAAATAGTTTTTGATAGTATTTTACTTTTTCAAACTCTTTCGAATGATATTGCTTTACATATTCAAGTGATACCTTCGTATTTGAAATATCCCAGTTTAATAAAGTAAAAACTATCCGCTCGACGATAATCTGTAAGTGTTCCATTGCTAATCTAACCGCATTAAATTGATGATTACTAAAAATTTCACCATGTATTATCTTATTTCGAATGTGGGCTAATGTAGCACCCTCTTTTGATTCAATTAGTGGCCACAAATCGCCAACATATATTTTATAATGATTTTGGAACAATTCAAATGAAGACTTAAAAGATATTCTATTTAACTCTGGTAATTTTTCATATATGAATTTCCTTCTTTCCTTCATATTTTCATCTGAATTTAGCTTTTTTTTAATAAATTTTTCCAAATCATCTTTTAGTACATTAAAATCATCTGGAGGTAATATCGGTTCATATTTATTATTTTTTTTATAGTTAAGAACCGTACTTTCTAAGATGGCAAATAAAATTAAGTAATGAGTCTCAACAGAAATTTTCTTTTTTCGCACTATAGGAAACAAGATATTCCTTAATAAATTCCTATCATTAAAATTGATAAAAGCATTATATGATTTCTCGAGAAACGTTTTTAATTCAAAGGGTTCGATAAGATAATCACTGTATGAACGTTTCGTATCTCTATCTGGAATTGTCCTGTCTCTTCTCAAATATCTAACTATCTTGGAATTTGAGTAGGCTACCCAACCAGTACAAAGACATATTTTCTCTAAAGCTAATGATACCAATAATAAAAAATCATCTATTTCAAGTATGATTTCATTAATTTTTTCAGGGTCTATATTAGTTTTATATTCGGCTACTGAATAAGGAAAAGATTTTATGTAATCTTTAATATTTTCATACTTATAATAAGTATCAAAAGTTAATTTCAGCCCACTTTCCAATACAAAAGAATATTTTTCATTAGATTCAACGGTTACTTCACCATTAGGTTTTCTTTGAAGATGTTTTAGTGGAGGAATTTCAAAACGGTTGAAAATTGTAAAGTACCCTTCTGACTCACCATTTTCTTTAA
>MHAF01000084.1:0-5837 GCA_001802865.1 Ignavibacteria bacterium RBG_16_34_14 | reverse complement strand
TTACCTTTTTCACAAATTATCATTAAATCATATGCCTGTAGAATTATATTAAAATCACTTAATTTACTTGTATAAAAAGTTGAATACATTTTTTTACAAAATGCTCTTTCTATGCGAAATGTATTATTTATATTTCCATCGCTAAATTCGTCATAGGCATTAATGCTATACTCATATTCATCCATTAAGTTTTTATATTGTTGAGGATTAGGTTTGCAATTAAGAAGTATTTCTTCATTTTCATTTCGAGGTAGGTATAATTCTACAAAAACATCTTTAACTGCATTGTTTTTACCAACAAATTCGGCAACAATAAAATGATCTGCTTTTCTTGAAAAATTAAAATTATTTTTCATATTAGTTATATCTATTTGATATTTCCCTCTACAATCCTTATCTCTTCTTCTGTTGAGCCGTAAAGCTGGTAAACAAGCTGGTCTATCTGCTTATCTATCGAGTCGCATTTTCTTTCGAGATATTCTTTATCGCTTTCGGTTTTGGCTTGCTGGAGTTGCTTTTTGGTTGTCAGCATTTGAGTTGCCAATGAAGAAATCTTATCGTGTATTGTTTTCTCAGAATCATTATTAAAATCAATTACCTTTACAGGAATACTATGCAATTCGTATAATCCAATTGTAGGCATTTTATATTTATTAGTATACCAATAGTTGATTAATCGAGAATTTAGAATTGCTAAAATGAATTTTAAAGAATGCTTTTTATCCCAACTTTCATATCTGGAGACATTTGTTGTATCTAAAAAATAATTTTGACCTCCATCGTAAGCTACAAGTAATTGCATTGAGCTGTTGACACGCTGTGAGATAAGTTTTTCTGGTACTTCAAATAATTCTTTTGAATGAGGTAAACTTCCAACTTTCTTTTTCATTAAATCAGGTCTATACCAAATATATTCACCTTCCCAGTCTAATCTATATGCTTTGATATTTCTTCCTCTATATAATTTTTTATAATCTTCATCCGAATTTTCTCTAGAAATAAATTTTTGATCATTACTTGTTTTAATTCCTCTTGTAAATAGGATTAATTTATCAAGGGTTGTTGTATTAACTTTTAGTCTATCAAAAATTTTTTGTTTTTCTTTATCAAACTCTAAGTCTATATGGTAATTATCATTTAACCAGAATTGTGAATCTGTTTCAAATTTCTTATTAAATTTTTTATCAATTACTTCAATTCTTTTATTATCGTTTGAACAAATTAGTATCAGAGTACTTACAACTACTTTTTTGAATACCCCAAATCCTAATTCGACTAACTTTTCGATTTTTTCTTCATCAAGAAGTAGTTTTCTTAGTAAACTAAAACTATCTGTTGCCAACCAAGTATGAGGAACAATGTAACCTAATTTGTAATTTTTATTTTTACAAATGCTGAGTGCTTTCTCGATGAAAAAAGAATATAAATCACTTTTATTTTTACAAGTCCTGAATTTTTTTTGGAAATACTTTCTTTGATCTGCAGGTATAGCAACTAAATTTACATAAGGAGGATTACCCACAATTGCATCAAAACCTCCTTCGTTCATAATTTCAGGGAAAACATCTTCAAAGTTCATCGGCTTAAGCTTAAGTTCGTCTAACCCTCCCTCAGTCCCTCTCCCGAAACTAGTTCGGGACAAGCTCTTTGTAAAAGGGAGGGAAGTTTGTTGCTCAAAAATATCCGAACCAATCAAAGAGTTTCCGCAAATAATATTTTTATTCAGGTTTGGAAGGAGCTTTTCTTTAAATAAAACCCACGTATCATTTGCTGTTGCTGTTGTTTCATCTTCAAGCAGCTTTAAGTAAAGAGAAAGCTGTGTTACTTCAACTGCCTGCTGGTCAATATCAATACCATAAATATTTTTGAGAAGAATTTTTTGCTTTTGAAGTAGAGTAAGCCGCCATGCATCATCAACAAAAACGCATTTATCTTTTTCAGCCTGCTTCGGATTCGCCTGGTACCAGAGCTTATGATAATCGAGAAGCCTTTCAAAAACAGTAATTAAAAAGGAACCGCTTCCGCAGGCAATATCAGCAAAATGCATCTTTGAAATTTCTTTCGGGGTTTTCCCCTCAATCAGCTTACCGACAGTGTTATCAACAATGTAATTAACAATGTACTGGGGTGTATAATAAACTCCACCTGCTTTTCTTACTTCCGGCTTTTCTTCAATTGTAACTCTCTTGCCTGTGGCATTTACAATCTTGCCGAGAAATCTTTCATAAATAGAACCGAGAATGTGAATAGGTATTTTGTCAAAATCATAAGGAGAATTAAGATGAGATAATTCTTCGCATATAAATGAAAAAGTTTTATCATCCGGTTCAATGATATTGTGGGAATCAATCTGGTGTTTCTTAAAAACAATTCCGTTATACTTTGCATCAAGAGAACGGCTTGTTAAAAGAAAATCTTCCCAGGCTGTTTTCCGGTCGCCAAATTCACTTAAGTAATGGTGAGGTTCAATCAGCTTATCTTCAAGAAACCTGATAAAGACCAAACGGTCAATAACTCTTTGTGTGGCTTCTGTTAATTCTTCACTTGATAAATGCTCATTATTTTTCTTAAAAGATTTTGCGAGTGATTCTCTTATCTCATCAAGCTCGAGCAGGAAAGCTTCATCTATAGATTGATAACCGCCTTTGAACAATCCTTTTTTTAGAGCTTTCCCTTTAGGCTTTGGTAAAGCATCAGCATACTTTTCAATTGAGTTATCAGCAACAGCTTCATGTGAAAAAAGATGATATATCTTCCTGAATTTTTCTTCATTCAGATAATCGGTGTAATGAAATCTTTCAATCTTTGAATTAAGAATGTTTCCAATATCAGGTCGGAATCTGCAGTCAACAATTATTAGTTCTTCAAAGTCAGTTAAAATTGCAATAGGTGTAGTTGCATTCCATCCATAGCGTACAGTCTGAAAAAAGTCATCTGCATTTTCAAGATTTCGGGAAGGTTTTTTAGCTTCAACAAAGAATTTAACATCGCGGAAATTAGGGGCGAGATAAAAAGAATAATCAGCTCTTTTCTGTGCCTTCGCAACCTGTACTAATCTTTCAACACGAACTTCCTGCTCATAAGGATTCTTTTGAATATCGTGAGTAACATCCCAACCGAGAGTGGCAAAGAATTTATCAATAAAATCTCTGCGTACATCAATCTCTGAATAATCAGAACTTAAATAATATTTTTCGTTTGCCTGGAAATCTTTTACAAGGGCAGAAACGATTGAGAAAGATTGTTCAAAACCCATGGATACAAGTATTTTATTTTTTATGCTAAAATAATGAAAAAGATTTAATATGTGTAGGGGTGTTTAATTAGTAAGGTTAAGAAGTCTCCCTTTAGCAAAGGGAAAAAGGGATTGGTTTTTCATTCTGAAACAAGAAATTGCCGCTCAATGCTCATTAATTTATTTTCGTTCCAAAATCCCACAAAAACAAATCTGTATTATTCCCGCACACTTCTTTAAAACATTACAGTAACAATTTCTGAACCTAATAGTAAATATTACTGAACATTTCTTCTCTTAAAAAATCTCAAGTAAGAATTACTTGTGGCTTTATGGCACTTACATTGGATAAAAGGGAATTGTTATGAATATAAAAATAGAAAAGAATATGTTACACCGAATAAAAATACTTGCTGTTTTAATCTTATCCTTAACTCTTGTTAGCTGTTCAGATTCTATTATGAATAATCCTGAAACTGTACAGATTGAAAATACAAGCCTCTCAAAAACAGGGAAAAAATTAGAGAATGATAATCCACCTACTACTGTAACAAAAAGAATTAATGGTAAAAACGGCGGTGTTATAAATTTAACCGGTACATACATCGGTTTGGATCTTAGAATAATTACAGTTAACGCTACTTTAACTATTCCCCCGGCAGCTTTTGAAGGTACAAAAGATATTACACTCACTGCAGATTATCAGACTCCCGGAATTATTTGCGAACCTTCAATGGAGTTTGATATACCTCTTACTCTTGATCTTTTATATATAGGAGTTGATTTAATTGCCCTTCAATTCAACCAGACGAATGTCTTTTTCGCTTACTTAGGAGATGACGGAACTGTTAAGCCTTGTAAGTATGAAGGAATAGACTTAAACCTTTTAACAAGTCTTTTAGGCGTTCGCAAAGCTAAATTAGAACACTTTTCAAGATATGGATTTTCAAGATAAACAATAACTAAAAATAAAGGTAAACTGCAATGAAAACTTTCTTATCAATCCTAACACTTGGAATTATTTTCCTCGCTGGATGTGCTGATAATGATTCTATTGTTGCACCTGAAAATAATCAAACTTCAGGTCCAAACTGGATTACTTTACCACAGCAAAATGGTGCTTCAGTTGAAACTGAATGGTCTGTAACAGGAGAGATAAATGGTACCGAAGGTGGAGAACTGAAGATAGATGATGCTTACTTCGCAGGACCATTCGGCAACGTAAAAGTAAAGGCTAAATTAAAATTTAAACATAACTCTTTTCAAGGAACAGAGACCATTACTATGGTTTTGGATAATGTGAATGGTACAGTTACATATTCTCCACATATGAATTTTAATAAACCTGCTGAGCTCGATTTAGAATTCCAGGGAATTGATTTAACAGGAGTTAACCCGGATAGTGTGGATTTTGTTTACCAAAACCCAGACGGTTACTTTGAATCGGTAGACTATAAAAAGATAACTGTAAAGATGGAAGATGGTAAGATTAAAGTGGAAAATGGCAAGATACCTCATTTTTCAAGATATGGTTTTTCGAGATAATTAATCAGCCTGTGGCGGACTTAGCATTGTTTTTGATAAACAAAGATATGAATTGTAAACAGGTTTAAGTGTTAAACTATTAAAGAGAAAAAAAAGAAAAAAAATGAGCACACTTGAACAGAAAAAAAATACTCTCTTAAAAGATATTCTGAAAAGCTATTTCAGCAGCCGGGAAATTAACGAGTTTATAAAAAAGTATCTCAGTAATTTTAATGAAACTGGAAAACAAATAGCAGTTAAGAGAGATAAACAGCAGGTTGATTTTGATCTGCTGGAAGATCCGCGTTTGAGGATAGAAACTGATCTACTGATAACCTTTGCCGAATCGAAACTCAACAGAAACAAATTTCTGGAACTTCTTCTTTCGCTTGGACAAATGGCAATTACTGCAGGTGAATTTTCTTTAGCAATTGATATAAACGAAAAGCTTCTTACCGAAACAAAAGATAAAAAAGAATATCTTAACATCTTTGCTAATGCTTATCTGTTACTTGGTGAATTGAACAGCAGGCAGGCTCACTGGCAGTTAAGCTTTAATAATATTAAGAAAGCAAGTGAACTTTTCGAAAAACAAAAAGATCCTTACGGAAAAGCAAAATGTGAAAATCTTCTCGGTACTATTTATGGTGAAACCGGTAATCTTAAAAAAGCCAAGAAATATTTTGAAAACAGCCTTTCTTTAATAGGAAATAAACAGGATTATTCTCTTAAAGGAAAGATTGAAATTAACCTTGGCATCATTAATAATATTCAGGGGAATTATGATATTGCTCTTTCTTATTACAACCGGGCATTGGTTAATTTCCAGAAGCTGAATAATCTAAAGAGAATTGCTGAAATCAAGCATAATATTGGAATGACATACCTTAAACTTAACAAATATGAGTTATCGTTAAATAACTTTGATCAGAGCATTTCTGTATCTCTCCAGGCTGGTTCTCTTAACACACTTGGTATAACCTACGTAAGTAAAGCCTACCTTTACACTTTAAAGAAAGATTTTTCTTTAGCAGAAGCTTTTGCAGACAAAGCAATGGACATTTGTTATAAGACTAAT
>MHAF01000083.1:259-6255 GCA_001802865.1 Ignavibacteria bacterium RBG_16_34_14 | reverse complement strand
AAGATGTTTATAACAAAACATGGGAACCAAACTGGGGATTTGTTCCTATGACAGATGAAGAAATTGATGCGATGGCTAAAGACCTTAAACCTCTTGTTGAACCATCTTTAGTTTTATTTGGCGAGATAAATAATAAGATAGTCGGATTTGCACTTGTAATGTTGGATTATAACGAGATATTAAAAGATATGAATGGAAAGCTTTTTCCTTTTGGGTTTATCAGACTTATGACTCAAAAGAAAAAAATAAAATGGTCAAGAATTATTGTGCTTGGAGTTTTACCAGAATATCAGCGTAAAGGTTTAGATGCAGTTTTTTACTGGGAAATTGTGAACCGTGCTCACAATATAGGAATAGACCTTGGCGAAGCAAGCTGGGTACTTGAAGATAATGAAATGATGAATCGTGGTGCTCAAGTTATGAATGGAGAAATTTACAAAACTTACAGGATTTATGAGAAAGAAATTTAATGATAACAAATATATATTATATATAGACTTTATTTTTATAATTAGAACAAATCATTTATTTACTTTAAAAGAACCAATTTTCTTGTCTCTTTGTAAGTATCCACTCTCATTTGATAAAAATAAACTCCACTTGAAAGATTCTTAGTATGAAAATTAATTGATTGTACTCCACTTTCAAATAGATCATTACAAATTTGCTGGACTTCATTTCCAAGTATATCAAATAGTATTATTGTTACAAATGAAGATTTAGGAAGTTCAAAGCTTATCGTAGTTCCATTATTGAATGGATTAGGATAATTTTGTAACAATATGGGTATGTTTGGTAACTCCGTGTTTAAATCAAGTGAATCCAATTGCAAACATATGAGCCAAAAATCCATACTACCATTACCCCAAGATTCTGTACTACCACCTGCCATTAAAATATCATCAGAAATCTTTTCAATATCATTTATAAAGTCTGATCCAGCTCCACCAAATATTAACTGATCACTAATTTTTCCATTTTCATCGAGTTGAACAAGGTAAGCATCTTCTTTATTTGAGGTTATTACTGAATTAGTATAACCCGTGACAATAAATTGATTTTCAGAAAAGACACATACATCCATGAGATTATCGTTTAGTGAATCACCAATTGCAATCGACCATTTTTCATTTCCTAAACTGTCTGTTTTAACTATAAATCCCTGTTCTTGGTTACCAAAAGATTGTGTGCTACCCACAGCAACTAAGTCTCCAAAAGAAATTTCTCTTGCAAATTTAAAGGAGTCATAGCTATCACGTCCATAAGTCCTTGTCCAAAGAGTATCACCGTCATTTGTAATTCTAATGAGATATCCATCGCATCTGCCGTTGCCAAAGCTATAAGTAAAACCTGCAATCAAGCAACCACCAGATTCAACTGGTTGGATTGAACTTGAAAATTCATCATCAATATTTCCACCATAGCTCTTTTCCCATATTGGGTTTCCAAAAGAGTCAAGTTTATAGAGAAGAATTTCATTTTTATTAGGCGGACGCCATCCCCATCCTGCTATAAGAATTTCTTCTTCTATTGTTTCAATGATTGAAGATTTTGAAGTAAGATGGTCAAAACTTGCGTTACCTAGAATAGTCATCCATAAAGAATCACCACTATTGTTTAATCTGAGTACAAAGATACCTCCTTGTTCAAATGAAGTTGTTTCGCCACCTATGATATAACCTTTATCTCGAGTCAAAGAAATTGTATAAGGAACATCATATGAATAACCACCGAAACTTCGTGACCACTCTTCATTACCTGAGGAATCTACTTTAACTACGAAAATAACACACGGATCAGAATTGACATTTAATTGTTCACCCACCATTATAAATCCACCATCTGAGGTTTGTTTAACCTCCCTCAGCCCTTCGAAATGATTTGTACCAAATGTTCTTGACCAAAGTGTATCTATGGTGGCATAACAATTTGAAGAGAAAAAATAAACCAATATCAATAAAATTTTGATTTTTGATTGAATATATATCATGAATGTCAATGTAAACTTATTTCTACTGCATTTTATTCAATACCTCATCATACTTTGCAGCATGACTCGGATCAATTTTCTTTAGAGTTTTGAATAACTCGGGATTATTGGCATGTCTTAAGAAATCTGTAAGCTCGCCGTATTTAGAATCAAAAAAAGTTTTTATTAAAACTGTATTCAAATCAACTTTTGCTTTCATCTCTTCAAGTGTTTTTACAAAATTAGTCATCTGTTCAAGAGCTACAGATTTATTCTCAAGAAAAATATCCAAGCCATTATAATGATAATTATAAAACGCTTCTCTGAATGGTCTGTACTTTTCATTTAAAAGGTCCTGAACAAGATTCCACCTGCTATAAGTTGATAAACTTGTAGTCTGCCATCCTCCTGGAAAACCGCTTGAACTTCCGAGGTTAACAATATTGAAAGCTTTAGAAAAATATGGTGATCCACCGAGTTTTTCGTAAGAATCCCAATCATAACCGATAATTATATTAGCATAGTAATCAAGAAAACTCGTCAGGGGATCAAATGTTGACCGGTTGGAATAAAGACTTTGTCCTCTTTCATAAATAAAAGACCAGGTGTTGTCATTTACTGTTAACATTGATGAAAAATTAATGGTATTGTAAATTGGTCTTTGGCTGATAATAACTGCTTGTGCTGTATAGTTTACCTCGCTTGAAGCAGAGAGAAAAAAAATATTCATAGTACAGGAAATTTTTGGTCCATTCCAGTCTTCTTCCGTAAATCTTGTCATATTCATATAATCTTGAACAACCTGTGCAAAACCAGCAAGTATTTCCCTGTTTAGAACCGGAAGGCTTTCATAATTAACAATTACTTTACAATCTAATTCCTGCGTAAAATGAATTGGCGAAACCAATAAAAGAAGAAGGAATATTTTTTTCATCTCAAGGCCCAACAATATTTGAATAATGTTGATTTAATATATGAATTTGAATATAATCACACAACAAATTTACATTCAACGGAAAATTAATGGGCAACCGGATATTTCTACTATGTTTCTTGTTTGTTGTTTCCTTTTATTCATATTCCCAGCAAAACCCCGGGGCTAAACAAATTGCTTTATCAAATTCTGATGTTGCACTAAGCAATGATGTTTTTGCATTGTTCAATAACCCTGCAGGCTTAGCTCAAATGAATTGGAGAGAAGTTGGTGTTTATTACTCCCCTGCCCCATTCGGGTTTACAGAGCTTGAAAACGGATTTATTGCATACAATGAACCTTTATCGTTTGGTTCTATTGGTTTGGGTGCTATGACTTATGGTTTTAATCTTTACAGAGAAACAAAAATTCTTGCAGCTTTTTCATATAACTATTTAAATAAATTTTTTGGTGGGGTTACTTTTAATATTCACAATGTTTCAATTCAAAATTATGGAAGCGATATTTCTTTTTATATAAATGCCGGGGGTTTGGCTTACTTAATAGACGAGCTACGGGTTGGTTTTTCAATTCATAATTTGAATCGGGCGACTTTGGGGAAAGAAGATGATCAGATTCCAATGATTTTTAATTCCGGATTAAGTTATGATGTTTTATCAAACTTTAAAATTAATGCATCAATTGAAAAAGATATCAGGTATCCTGTTTCTTTATTGTTTGGATTAGATTATGATATAATAAAATATCTTTCACTTAGAACAGGATTTTCAACTGAGCCTTCAAAATATTCTGCAGGAATTGGAATAAATTATTCAATCTTTAGCCTTGATTATTCTTTGTTCAATCATAATGATCTTGGGTTAACGCACCAGGCAGGAATAATAATAAGTTTTGGTGAAGAATCAGATCGTTCAACAAAAATAAGAGAACATCTTTTTTCTAAATGATAAAGTCTGTAAATGTATTTTCAAACTGAGAGAGTTTTAAGTCAAACAATATGTCATGCTGAACTTGTTTCAGCATCTTATTCACAGTCTTGGATTCCGAAACAAGTTCGGAATGACACAAGATTTTTATTTTTCCTATTAGTAATAGTCTTTTTTCTCTCACAAACTCTTTTCTCTCAAACCGATACCACCTACATAAAAACAGAAGATGTACTCGATGAACTCGTAGAAGAATCACAGGAACAAGAAGTGTCTTCAGATCTTTATGATGTTCTTGAGACCATGGTTCAGAATCCTGTTGATCTCAATACAGCAGGAATAAATGAACTTCAGAAAATTCCTTTTATTGATTTTTCTTCAGCAGAGCAGATTATAAACCACAGGAATAAATACGGATTATTCTTTTCTGTAAATGAACTTTACTCTATACGAGAAATCCCTGCAGACTTAGTAAAAAAAATTGTCCCATTTGTTATAGCTACAGGACCAATCGTTTCAACTACTGGTGACGAAGAAGAAGAAGATTTATTTGAAAGCTTATCATCTTCATCTAAAATTTATTTGAGGAACAGGGTAACAGATGATCTCCAGACAAGAAAAGGATTTGCTGAAAGTAAGTTTACAGGTTCTAAACTTGATATGTATAACCGTTTGCTTGTTAAATATGAAAACAACTACCAGTTTGGAATATTGACTGAAAAAGATGCTGGTGAAAAAGAATTTAATGAATTTACATCTGCTCATTTATTTGCAAAGGATTTGGGATATATTAAAAATTTAGTGCTTGGAGATTATTATTTGGAATTCGGGCAAGGGCTTGCTTTATGGAATGCTTATGGTTTTTCAAAAGGTCCTGATGCTGTTTATCCTGTTAAAAAAAGTGAAAGAAAAATTATTCCTTACACAAGTGCATCTGAAAATAATTTCTTTAGAGGCATTGCCGGAACTTTCGATTATGAGCCTTTATCAGTTTCTGTTTTTTATTCCAAAAATAAATTTGATGCGAACTTAGATGAAGAAACAGGTTCGATTCTTTCAACTCCTTTAGATGGTTTGCACAGAACAGAATCCGAAATTCAGAAAAGGAAAACTGCTGAAGAAACAACTATAGGTGGAAGAATAGATTTTGTTAAAGAAGATCTGTTTCAGGTTGGAGTATTGCATTACCGTTCAAAGTTGGATCATCCTTTCCAGCCTTCATCTGTTTTTGATATAGTTGGAGGTGAGTTTAGCTATACATCTGCTGCTTATGATCTTTACATTGAGAACATTAATCTTTTCGGTGAAGCAGTTTATAATGGAACTTCAGTTGCTTCAACAAATAATATCCAGATTTCTTTAAGCTCAACTCTGCAGTTTGTTTCATCAATCAGGAGTTACCCTGCAAACTTTATAAATATTCATGGCTTCAGCTTTGGAGAAAGATCAGGTGCAGCCCAGAATGAGTTTGGTATTTACAATGGTTTAAAATGGAGATTGCCTTTCGGAACTCTTAATCTTTACTATGATCAATTCAAATTTCCCCATGCAAGTTTTGATAACCCTCTTCCTGCTGATGGTAATGAATTCTTTGCAGAACTTATTTCAAAGCCTTTCAGTAAAGTGGAGACAAGAATTCGTTATAAGAAGGAAAGGAAAGAACTTGAGTTTACAATCAATAATAACAAACTGATTGCTGAAAGGAACCGGGAAAATATAAGAGGTGAAATTATTTATGAAATTTCAAAATATTTAAGATGGAAGAGCAGGTTTGAGTATAATATTTATTCTGTAAAGAATGCAAATCTTGATGAAGATGGGTTTTTATTTTTCCAGGACTTGAGATATGTACCAATTTCAAACCTGAATATTTATGGCAGAATAATTTTCTTCAGAACAGATTCCTTTAACTCTGCCGTTTATGAATATGAAAATGATTTAACAGGAGTTCTTACAAACCTTGCTATGTTTGGAGAAGGAATAAGATGGTATTTTATTATAAGATATAAAGTACTCCCCTACCTCGTTCTTTCCTGCAAATATTCTGAAACATATAAACCAAAAGAAAAAAGTTTAAGCTCGGGAGATTCTGAAATAAATGGCAACCTTGATAACAGGATTAATTTTCAGGTGGATTTGAGTTTATAATAAAATCATATTGCTACTG
>MHAF01000083.1:0-103 GCA_001802865.1 Ignavibacteria bacterium RBG_16_34_14 | reverse complement strand
AAAAGGAGTACGTTCTATGAAAAAGGTTCTTTACTCTTTATTTCTTTTCGCTCTTCTCTCTCCAACAATTTATCCCCAGCTTGATGTTTGGGTTCAAACAACC